>DRPG01000169.1 GCA_011376105.1 Deltaproteobacteria bacterium | reverse complement strand
CTTCTGCATCGATCGGAACGATCGCTGCGTCATCGGGAAGAACGCGAGCTTGACCACAAACGTGAGCATGATGATCGACAGGCCCCAGTTACCGACCGCGGCCTGGAAGAACCGGAGCATCACGAGCAGCGGGTAGCCAAAGAAGGCGAACCAGCCCAGATCCACGACCCGGCTCAGATCCTCATGCACGTTGCCCAGGGCGTCCATGTCGTTGGGACCGATGTAGACCGAGAAGGTGTCGGTGCGGGAGGCTCCAGGTGCGAGCTCGGCCTCGATCGCGAGGTGGGTGCCATCGAGCGCCTCCTCGCCGGATCCGACCCGGGACAGCCAGGCCTGACCTGCCTGCGGATCCGCAGGCAGGACGTAGAAGCCGAAGTAGCGATCCGAGAGCCCGAACCAGGACACCGGACCTTCGAGAGGGAACGCGGTCTCCTCGTCGGACAGACGCGTGCCCTCCCGGACACAGCCCGCGCCGTAGGGGCCGCCATAGTGCAGATCGCCGTCGGTGACAGCGGTGGGCTGGCGCTGGCTCTGGTAGCGCGCGGTCATCCCCCCGGCGGCCACGGACGGGACCCCGTGGACTCCGAGCCACAGGGGGCCTCCATAGGCCGTGCTCCCTGCGTTGCGCCAGGTGATCTCGAGCTCCACCAGGCACTGGCCGCCCACCGTGGTGGGCCGCATCTCCTGGGTGATCTCGATGCCCTCGGCGGTGCGGCCGCGCAGCACCAGATCGTCGGCGTCGTCGGAGACGACCATCATCCGGGCCGGCGCGGTGGTCCCGGGGCCCGCTCCGCTGCCTACGGTGAGGCCATGGGCCCGCTCACCGAGAAGCTCAGCGGGGCCGGGCTCGGTGGCTCCCCACGGGGACCACGGACCCTCGACCTCGCCGGTGAGCTTCCCCCAGATCCAGCTGTACAGGGGCTGGACCTCGTAGGGGCCCTGGTGATCATCGAGGCTGAGGCTCGACAGCCCGTGGGTGGTGGACAGGGTCGCGGTGGTCTGGCACATCCTGAACGGGATCTCCCGCTCCGGGACGTCGGAGGGCATCGGCTCAGGTGGAGGAGCGGGAGTGGGGAGAGGGCTCGGGCTCGGCTCGGTGGAGACCTGTGCCCCGCTCGTCTCCTCTCCCCCCCCTCCCTCCTGGGCGGTCTGCTGGAGCTGGGGCCCCCGGATCGCGAGCCAGACGTAGTAGATCGCGACGCTCAACACGACCGCGAGGAGGGTGCGGCGATCCATCAGCGCTCCACCGTGGAGGGCGCCCTAGGGAGCCGCCCGCACATTGTCTCGATCACGCGTGCTCCCTGCGGATGGTCTCGAGGGCGCGAGCCACTTCGGCCGAGAGGTTCGGGTAACCCGCGGTGGCCGCGGATGGTCGAGCGATAAGCACCACGTCGACAGGCGGTAACGCCCCCAGGCGACGCCGGAGGGCTTCTCGAAGCCAACGCTTCACACGGTTTCGCACCACAGCGTTCCCCACCTTCCGGCTGACCGCGAGGCCGACCCGCGGCCCGTCGAGATCGTTCCGACGGTGGATGATCACCAAGGACGCACCATGGATCCGACGACCTCCCCGCTGGACGCGACGGAAGTCGGGGGACTTGCGGAGCCGTCGGGCCCTCGGGAACCCTTCGCCGATGCCGTCGGTCAGTGCCGCTTGCTCGGGGTGGTCGGGGTGAGGCGCTTGCGGCCCTTACGCCGGCGCCGGGCCAGCACCGCCCGACCTGCGGGGGTGCTCATCCGAGCCCGGAACCCATGGCTACGCCGCCGCTTGATCCGAGAGGGTTGGTAGGTACGTTTCATGGGCAACTCCGTGGGCCCAGTCAGGAGGCTCAGTCGTTGGGTTCAGGGGGTACCTCGACAGGGCGTCGGGGCCAGGGTGGACCGCCTATCGTGGGCACCAGGGCAGGTCAAACCACAACAGCCCTCCGACCCCACCCCCGGTCACCAGCCCATCCGGGGGCGATCGTCGGGCCCGGTCCCAGGGATCTCGATCCCGGGCGAGGACGGTGGTCACCGCAGAGCTGGGGATCTACCTCTAGCCCGAAAGGACAGCTCCCAGGTGCTGGCGCTCCACCTCCCGCCACCCTGTGCCGAGCCCCTGGCCCTCCGTTACTCTGGCCCCGCCGGCTGGGTCGACCCGGACAAGAAGGCAGGGAATAAGCAGCTATAAAGCTGATAATTCCCATGCGCGCCAGAGAGGGAGCGCCATGGATCTCACCCAGCTCTGGGAATCGATGTTGGAGGCGATGCGCCGTCAGATCGGCCACCAGGACGTCGAGATCTGGCTCCGCTCCGCCAAGCCTATCAACCTGGAGGCAGACACCCTCCTCGTCGAGGTCTCCAACCGGTACTACGCCGATTGGATCGAGGAGAACTACCTCGAGGATCTCTGCACCGAAGCCTCGTCCCTAGTCCAACGCAGCGTCCAGATCAAGTTCACCTGGCGAGAGGATCAGGCGAGCAGCAACGAGTCTCCACAGATCCAGATGAACTTCGAGCAGGAGGTCGAGGAGCTACCCCGGAGCATCGGAGTCAACACCACCCAGACCTTCGAGAGCTTCGTCATCGGGGAGTGCAACAAGTTCGCCCACGCCGCAGCCGCAGCCGTCGCTGATCACCCCGCGAAGCAATACAACCCCCTCTTCATCTATGGCTCCACGGGCCTGGGCAAGACCCACCTGATGCACGCGGTCGCCAACCGCGTCCTCGCTGAGCAGTCGTCCTCAAGGGTGGTCTACGTGACCGCTGAGGACTTCATGAACGAGATGATCAACTGCCTCCGGTACAAGTGCATGGACGACTTCCGGAGCAAGTACCGCAGGCGCTCCACCGTCCTGCTGGTCGACGACGTACAGTTCCTCTCTGGCAAGGAACGCACCCAGGAGGAGTTCTTCCACACCTTCAACGCGCTGCAGGGCTCGGGGCGGCAGATCATCCTCACCTCTGATGTCGTCCCCAGAGAGATCGACAAGCTCGAGCCGAGGCTCCGCACCCGCTTCGAGGGGGGCCTGCTCGCCGACATGCAGGCCCCCGACAAGGAGACCCTGCTCGCGATCCTGATGCAGAAGGCCGACAGCTACCGCCTGAACATCCCCCCCGACCTCGCCGAGGCCATCGCCGGCATCGTGGAGGGCAACATCCGGGAGCTCGAGGGCATCCTCAACCGGATCAGCGCGCTGCACCACTTCTACAACGAGCCCATCACCCTAGAGTGGGTCCAGCGTAGGCTCCCCGGAGAGTTCGATCCGCCCTCGGCCTCAGTCACGGTCGCGGCGATCATCGAGGCGGTGGCCCGGTTCCACAACCTCCGCTCCGTCGACATCACCGGGAGCAAACGCACCCGAGCGCTGACCCGCCCCCGACACATCGCGATGTTCCTCGCCCGGACCCACACCAGCCTGTCCTTCCCCGAGCTGGGTCGGGAGTTCGGGGGCCGGGATCACTCCACCATCCAGCACGGGTACCACAAGGTCCGCGAGGAGCTTGAGGTCGATCCCGATCTCGCCTACAAGGTGAAGCTCATCGAGCAGGGGCTACACATCCGCACCTGATGATCCAGCCTCCGGAGTCGCCCAAGGCTCGTCTCTCGGTGGATCCAAGCTCCTGGATCACTGGATCCAGGTGGGATCGAGCCCAGCCCCCCTGAGGCCCCGGGAGTTGCTGGCTCCAGGCACCCGAGCCCCAGCGGGCCCAGCTCGAGCCCCAGCTCGGGGGCTCACCCGAGATCAAGGCCCATGCCAGGGATCGAAGGCGGCTACACCGCCCCGGACGCTTGTCTACAGCTCGGCTGTCCACAGCGGCTGTCCACAGCTCGGTTGTCCACAGCTCGGCTGTCCACAGCTCGGTTGTCCACAGCTCGGTTGTCCACAGCTCGGCTGTCCACAGCGGTTGTCCACAGGGGGGCCGCGGTCGCCGCCGTTGTCCACAGGGCCGCTCGCTGCTGTTGTCCACAGGTTGCCCACAGGCCCCCGGACGCTGCCCACAGGCCCCCGGACGCTGCCCACGGGCCCCCGGACGCTGCCCACAGGCCCCGGACGCTGTCCACAGGCTGTCCACCCGGGCCGTCCACAGCTCGGCTGTCCACAGGTTGTCCACAGCCGATCGACAACCTGGATCTCGGCCGGCCTTTCTTTCCAGGATCGTGGACTTATCCCCAAGGCTATCCACAGGCTGTGGGCAACTCTGGGGACGAGACAGGCCAGCACGTGGGCTCAACCGAGCCTGTGGATAACCTGTGGATAACCATGCACTTCCTTGTGGATAACTTGTGGATAACTTGTGGATAGATCGCCTCAACCTGTGGATAGATTTTGGGGTCCTGAGTTTATCCACAGGCCAAAGAAACCTATCCACAGGTTATCCACAGAATTTTTCCCGGAGATTGTGGTGTTACTCTGGTGGTTTTTTGAGTTATCCACAATATCCACAGGCCCTATAGCTACTACTTGATCGATCTACACTGGATCTAGATCCGTATTACTAGTGGTGACCCGCGGGGTGATCCATGGACCTGTACATCGACCGCGATGAGCTTGGCCGAGGGCTCGCGCGTGTCCAGGGCATCATCGAGCGGCGGAGCACTCATCCCCTGCTGTCCCACGTGCTCATGCACGCCCACGATGAGCAGCTGCGGATGACCGCCACCGACACCGAGGTCGCGTTCATCGGCGACCTCGCCGCGAACGTCACCAAGGCGGGTCAACTCGCGGTCGACGCAGCGAACCTGTTCCAGATCGTCCGTGCCCTGCCTGAGCCCACCGTCCAGCTCACCGTCGCAAAGAACAACCGGCTGGAGATCCAGTCGGGCCGAGCTCAGTTTCGGCTCCCCGGCTACGCCGCTGAGGACTTCCCCCCTCTGCCGACCTTCGAGGTCCAGGGGGCGGCGAGGCTCACCGAGTCGGTCCTGCGCCGGCTGGTGGAGCAGACCTCGTTCGCGATCGCGGTCGACGACGTCCGCTACGGGCTCAACGGCGCCCACCTCGAGGAGATCGAGATCGAGGGCACCAAGATGCTGCGCATCGTGGCCACCGACGGCCACCGGCTGTCCGCGGCCCAGGGTCCGTTCGAGGGTGAGCTAGCGCTGACCCCACGGATGCTTGTCCCCCGCAAGGCCCTCGCGGTGCTCCGTAAGCTGCTCGAGGGCGACGAGGAGGAGGTCGAGGTCGGTTTTGGCGACGGCGCGATCCGCCTCAGCCGTCCCGAGCAGACCTTCTGGTTCCGGCTGCTCGACGGAGAGTTTCCTGACTACAACGCGGTCGTCCCCAGCGAGAACAAGCACCGGGCGTTGATCCGTCGCGAGGAGCTCACCTCGACCCTCAAGCGCGTGGGGATCCTGGTCCAGGACCGGGCCCGGGCGGTTCGGTTCTCGTTCAATGAGTCCGAGCTCGAGATCGAGGTGCAGAACGTCGATCGGGGGGAGGTCCGCGAGACCGTGCCGATCGAGCTGCAGGGCGGGAACATCCAGGTCGGGTTCAACGTGCGCTACCTCGGCGAGGTGCTCTCGGCTCAGCGCGGCGATCGGGTCGTGCTCGAGCTCGCCCACCCCCTGGCCCCGTGCCTGGTCCACGATCCAGACGACAAGGGCGCGTTCTTCGTGGTGATGCCCATGCGGCTCGACTGAGGGCCTGGCTTGCGCCTTCGGAGGATCGTCGCGGAGGGCTTCCGGAACCTGGGCCCCCTCGATCTCACCATCCCGGCTCGGTTCATTGTCTTGCACGGCCCCAACGCTCAGGGCAAGACCAACTCTCTGGAGGCGGTCCATCTGATCGCGACCTTGAAGCCCCTGCGGGGGCGCCGGACCCGGGAGCTGATCGCCTGGGGCGGCCAGGCCGCGAGGGTCTCTGCCTGGATCGAGCACGAGGGTATCGAGCGCCAGTACCGGGTCGAGCTGACCCGGGAGGGTCGCACCGCAAAGCTCGACGGCAAGCGGGTCTCCGATCTACAGGAGTACTTCAGCGGGGTTCGGGCCATCGCGTTCACCCCCGAGGACGGACGGATCGTGTCGGGCGAGCCCTCTCGACGCCGCAACTGGCTCGATCGGGCCACCTTCACCGCGTCGCCGGCCCACCTCGACCGGGTCCGGACCTACCGCCAGTGCCTGGCTCAGAAGGCCGCCGCGCTCCGCTCGGGCTCGGTGGACACCGCGCTGCTGGACGTGCTCGACGATCAGCTGTCGGCGCTCGGGGCTGAGCTGGTGACCCGGCGGGTGTGGATGCTGTCCGAGCTGGAGCCCCACATGCTGTCGCTCCACAGCGACATCGCGGGGGGCGAGGGGGTTTTGTCGCTGTCGTACAGCACCCGGGCCCGGGGCGAGACCGTCGAGGAGCGGCGCCGGAGCCTGCGGGAGCGGCTGCGGGAGGTCCGTCCTCGGGAGCTCGAGCGCCGCACGACCCTGGCGGGTCCACAGATCGACAACGTCCGGATCAGCCTCGACGATCGGCCCGCCCGGGACTTCGCCAGCCGGGGACAGATCCGCAGCCTGGTGTTGGCCCTCAAGCTCGCTGAGATGGTCGCAGCACGCGCCCGGGGCGAGGTCCCCCTGTTCCTGATCGATGACGCGAGCAGCGAGCTGGACGCGGCCCGTACGGCTCGCCTCGTGGGACTGCTGTCGGATCTGGGTGCCCAGGTGTTCGCCACCACCACCGACCCGGGGCCCCTGACCGCGGCGCTACCCCGTGAGGACACGCTGCTGGTCTCGCTCGACGGGGGCGTCCTCTCCCCTGGGGGCACCCCCTCCTAGATCCGGGGGGGAGCAGGGTTCTCAGTCGCTAATAATCGGCCTCAGGGCGGTTGAGCGGAGGACCTGAGACGGATAGGTAGGAGTGTCGCCCCCGACCCCCCACGTCCGAGTGGTCTGGGAGCGGCGACACCCCCTCAGGAGAAGCTGGATGGAGCCAACTCAGGTCGTTGAGCCGGGAGACTATTCTGCGGACAGCATTCGGGTCCTCGAAGGGCTGGAGGCCGTCCGGCTCCGTCCCGGGATGTACATCGGGAGCACGGGTCCCCGGGGGCTCCACCACCTGGTCTACGAGGTCGTCGACAACTCCATCGACGAGGCGTTGGCCGGCCAGTGCACCGAGATCTCGGTCAAGCTCCACGACGACGGGTCGTGCTCGGTGTCCGACAACGGTCGTGGGATCCCCACCGGGATCCAGGCCGAGACCGGCAGGCCCGCCGCTGAGACCGTCATGACCATCCTGCACGCCGGGGGTAAGTTCGACTCGTCGAACTACAAGGTCTCGGGCGGGCTGCACGGGGTCGGCGTCTCGTGTGTCAACGCCCTGTCTGCGCTGCTGCGGCTCGACATCTGGCGGGAGGGGCGGCACTGGCACCAGAGCTACCGACGCGGCGAACCCAACGCCGATCTGGTGGATCTGGGGCCCGCGGAGCAGATCGACGACAAGCCCCGCAGGGGCACCACCGTCCGGTTCTGGCCCGATCCCGAGATCTTCACCGAGACGACCGAGTTCGAGCACGACGTGCTCGCCCTGCGTCTGCGGGAGCTGGCCTTCCTCAACCCCGGGCTGATGATCCGGCTGATCGACATGCGGGAGGAGCGCGAGGAGGAGTTCTGCTACGAGGGCGGGGTGATGAGCTTCGTCGAGTACCTCAACGCGGCCCGCACCCCCCTGCACGCCCCCCCGATCCATCTCCAGGGCGAGAAGGACGGGATCCAGGTCGACTGCGCGCTGCAGTGGACCAGCGCCTACAGCGAGACCCTGTGCTCGTTCGTGAACAACATCAACACCGTCGACGGAGGCACCCATGTCTCCGGGCTCAAGGCGGGGTTGACCCGAACGGTCAACGCCTACGCCGCCAGCGAGGGCCTGTTCAAGAAGGACAAGGGCAGCACCCTGTCAGGTGACGACATCCGCGAGGGCCTGACCGTGGTGCTGTCGGTGCGGGTCCCCGAGCCCCAGTTCGAGGGTCAGACCAAGGGTAAGCTCGGCAACTCCGAGGTCAAGGGTCTGGTGGAGAACATCGTCGGGGAGTATCTGTCCTCTTTCCTCGCCGAGAACCCCCAGGTGGCGAAGACGGTGGTGCAGAAGGCGCTCGAGTCCTCTAGAGCCCGGGAGGCTGCCCGCAAAGCCCGGGAGCTGGCCCGGCGCAAGGGCGCGCTCGAAGGAGGCGATCTCCCGGGCAAGCTCGCCGACTGCCAGGAGCGCGATCCCGAACGATGCGAGCTGTACCTGGTCGAGGGTGACTCCGCCGGGGGCTCGGCCAAGCAGGGGCGCGATCGACGCTATCAGGCCATCCTGCCGCTGCGGGGCAAGATCCTCAACGTGGAGAAGGCCCGCTTCGACAAGATGCTCGCCAACAATGAGGTCCGCACCATCATCAGCGCGCTCGGCTGTGGGATCCGCGAGGACTTTGATCTCTCCAAGCTTCGCTATGGACGCGTGATCTTGATGAGCGTCGACGGGGACGAGCACGTCTTCGTCCGCGATCATCGTGGCGTGCGCATGGTGAGGATCGGCGCCTTCATCGACGAGGCCCTCGGAGGGCCCGCCACCGCTGAGTCGAAGGTGTGCAAGCGATCCGGAGAACCCCTGGGAGATGTCCTGTGCTTCGGGCTCAAGGACCACAACGTGCGCTTCCGGCCGATCAAGGCCGTCATCCGCCACCCGGTGCACGAGCCACTGTACGAGATCAAGACCGCGTATGGCCGCTCCGTCCGCGTGACCGCCAGCCACAGCGTCTTCGTCCACGGAGACGGCGAGCTCCAGCTGAAGCGGGGGGATGAGATCACCGAGGCGGATCGCGTCGTCGCCCCCCGGATGATCCGCCTGCCCGACACCGCTCCCGATCGGCTCGATCTGCTCCGTCACCTGCACGCAGTCCCCGGAGCCTCTGCTCAGGTCTCTGTCCGCGGGCCCGCGATCGAAGCCCTCATGGATCGCGTCGAGAACGGGCCCAACCGGCTCGAGCGGGCCCGGGAGACCCAGCGCGATGCAGCGCCGACCGACCACGTGCGTGACCACGTCCTCCTCTCTGAGCTCGACACAAGCGATCTAGACTGGCTGGGGACCCGCGAAGATCTAGAGCTGGCGCCTGATCACCACAAGAAGAAGGGCATCGCGCGCTACCTCGAGATCGACGCCACGTTGATGAGCCTCCTCGGCTCCTCCCTCGCCGAGGGATCCGGCTCGGATCAGGGAGGGATCCGGCTGTCGATGGGGGTGAACAACACACGCCCGCTCGACGAGATGGGCGAGGCGTTCGCCCGGATCTTCGGCCTGCCCGCCCGGGCCTGCGAGACGCTCGAGCACGCCGGAGAGCTGAAGCTGGCCAACCCAGTGGCGGCGCTGGTCTGGCGAGAGGTGTTCGGGTCTCAGGGAGACGACAGCACCACCAAGTCCATCCCCGATCTCGCCTTCAACGTCTCCGAGCCGCTCCGGGTGGCGCTCCTCCGGGGCTGCTTCCTCAGCGGCGGAGACGCTGAGGATGGCTGCCTCAACCTGTGTTCTTCTTCGTACGACCTCGCGAGCGGGATCTCGTACCTGCTGTCCAGCCTCGGCGTCTTCGCCTCGATCCACCGCCGTGGGCCCGACGGCGTGGAGCGACAGCGCCACGGTGAACCCCGTGTGACACGCCGCCCACACTGGCAGCTCACCGTCTCCGCCAGAGAGGATCTAGAGCGCCTTGAGGCCGTCTGGTCCGATCACCCCTCCGCGGATCGGATCCGGGAGCGGCTCGCGGGAGCGACACCCAGCGTCAACCGCCGGCTCGAGACCATCGACGCAGACCTGGTCGCGCTGCCCGTCGCCAGCATCCAGACCGTCGAGGCGTCCAACGGCCAGGTCTACGACTTCTCCGTCGAGGGCGACGAGAACTTTGTCGCTGGCGTGGGGGGGCTCTGCTGCCACAACACCGACGCCGATGTGGACGGAAGCCACATCCGTACCCTGCTGCTGACCTTCTTCTACCGGGAGATGCAGGAGCTGATCAAGGGCGGGCACCTCTACATCGCCCAGCCCCCCCTGTATCGCGTCAAGCGGGGTCGGAGAGAGCAATACCTCAAGGATGAAGCTGCACAAGAGCAGTTCTTCTTCGGGCAGGCGATCGGGGGCAGCGTCAAGGTGCGCTCCCTCCCCGCCGATCCCCTGGCGGAGCCAGACGCGGGCTGGCTCCAGGGCGAGGAGATGGCGAGCTTTGTCGAGCGGCTGCGCAGCTACGTCCGCCGGCTGGCGAGGCTGGAGCGCAGGTACCCGGCCTCGGTCGCAGAAGCCTTCTACCACGTCACCGGAGGGACCCTCCCATCGGATCCAGGGGAGCTCGCTGCCAGGGGCGAGGCCCTGCGGGCCCACCTCTCCGAGGTCGAACCCTGGCTGCGGGTCGCCTTCGTCCGCCAGGACGTCGAGGCCGGAGTCCCGGCGCTGCTGCTCGGGATCGTGATCCGCGGAGAGGAGCGCACCATCCGCCTGACCGATCACCTCGGGGATCACGAAGCGGTCACCGCGCTCCACCGCCAGCTGGGGGAGACCGTCTCGCTGCCCCTGCAGCTGAAGTCCGGTGCCTCCGAGCGAACCGCGGACAGCTGGAGCACCGCCCTGCAGGTCCTGCTCGATCTCGCTCAGCGCGGGTACGATGTGCAGCGTTACAAGGGCTTGGGTGAGATGAACCCAAAGCAACTCTGGGAGACCACGATGGATCCCGAAGTCCGCACGCTGCAGCGCGTCGATCTCGAGGACCTCATGAGCGCCGACACCATGTTCACCATCCTCATGGGCGACGCCGTCGAGCCCCGACGCGACTTCATCCAGAAGAACGCTCTGTCTGTGCGAAACCTCGACATCTAGGGGGCACGGTGGAGCGGATCGAGCGCGCTGAGGGGAGAGGGCCCATGAAGAGCAGAGCCGCCCACGTCGAGCACAGAGCGTGGGTGCGCCCTCGTCCATGGATCCGCCCCGGGGTCTCCGGGCCCTCCTGGCGCACCCGTGGCTGAGACCGACGGAGGCTCCCCCACCAAGATCGCACGCGGCCTGCTCGAGGCTCGCTTGATCCTGATCACCGGCAAGGGGGGCACGGGCAAGACCACCTTTGCCTCCGCGCTGGCGCTGCTGGCCGCGCTCCGGGGCAAGCGCGTGCTGTTGCTCGAGATCGACAGCCAGCGCCCCGCCTTGACCCCGGTGTTCGGCGTCGCCCCGACCTACGAGCCCCAGCAGATCCGAGACAACCTCGAGATCGCGAACCTCACCTGGCAGGAGGCGCTCCAGAGCTTCCTCGCGAGCCTGGTCCCCAGCCGCCGGATCGTGCGGCTGATCTTGTCTAACCGGATGGTGGGCCGGTTCCTCGACTTCACCCCTGGATCCCGTGAGATCGTCACCCTCTCGGTCCTCGGCGATCGTGTCGGTGACTACGATCTGGTGATCGCAGATCTGCCCGCGTCGGGCCATGCGTTCTCGCTGCTCGACATCACCCGATCGGCCATGGGGTTGTTCCGCTCAGGGCCCGTGCGCCACCGGGCGGAGGAGCTCCGGGAGCTGCTGACCAGCCCGACCACCCGGATGGTGCTGGTCTCTCTGCCGGAGGAGATGGTGGTCAACGAGACGATCGAGACCTACCAGAAGCTCGATCGCTACGAGCTGATCTCTCGACCCCCGGTGGTGTTCCTCAACCGGGCCACCCTGCCGACCTTCACCGACGAAGAGCGCACGCTGCTCGGGCGCCTCTGTAACTCAGAGCTGTCGCCGCTGGCCGACGAGTTCGTCCGCGCAGGTCGGTGGGAGGACGAGCTCGAGCAGGCCACGGCCGCGAGCCAGGCCCGCCTGCTCGAGACCCTGCCCGAGCCCCCGCTGCTGGTCCCCCCCGCTCCGCCGGGCGGGATCCCCCGGGAGGTCGTCGGCAGCGTCGCGACCCACCTCGGGCGCCTGGTCGGGATCAGCCGCCGGGAGCTTCGATGGGAGTGACGCGCTTCAACATGGAGGCCTGGCTCGATCGTACCAACCTCGTGGTGTGCGTCGGCGCGGGCGGAGTGGGCAAGACCACCACCGCCGCCACCCTGGGGCTGTGTGGGGCCCTGCGGGGCCGTCGGGTAATGGTCCTGACTATCGATCCGGCCCGGCGCCTGGCGAACAGCCTGGGGCTCAAGAACATCGGCAACGAGCAGACTCAGATCGATCTCGAGGCCCTGGGGTTGTCCACCGACGGAGAGCTGTGGGCGATGATGCTCGACTCCCGCAGCACCTTCGATGGGCTGATCACCCGGGTCTCCCCCGATGAGGTGTCCCGGGACCGGATCCTGAACAACCATGTCTACCGCCACATGGCCGACACGTTCGCCGGCAGTCAGGACTACATGGCCACCGAGACGCTGTATGATCTGGTCGACAGCGGCTCCTACGATCTGATCGTGCTAGACACGCCCCCGGTGAAGAACGCGCTCGACTTCCTCGAGAGCCCCGGGCGCCTGATCAACTTCATGGACGAGCGCGTCCTGCGCTGGTTCCTCCACCCCTACGACGCCAACGCGGTGTTCGGCGGCAAGCTGATGATGGGCACCTCGGCCGTGGTGTTTCGTCTGCTCGCCTATGTCTTCGGTCGCGACTTCCTCGAGGATCTCGCGACCTTCTTCCAGGACTTCCAGGGCCTGTACGAGGGCTTTGTCGCCCGCAACGACGCAGTGGTAAAGCTGTTCCGGGATCCGGGCACCAGCTTCGTCACGATCTGTGCACCGACCGAGTCCAGCCTCGACGTGGCGGTGTTCTTCCAGGAGGAGCTCAAGCGTCGGGAGCTCCCCCGGGGAGGGATCATCGTCAACCAGGTGCACACCTGCGAGGGCGAGCAACACGACGCCAAGGAGATCCTCGGTGCCCTCACCAGGACGCTGTCCGAGGATCTGTCGCCGAACACCGCCGCGACCCTGCTGGCACGCCTGGGCATGGCCCACCGGCGGCTAAGGGCGCTGGGGCAAGCCGAGGCCGCCCTCGCCCGGCGGGTCCGGGCCTGTGGCGCCGGAGGTGGCTTCTACCAGGAGATCCCCAGGCTCGACGGCAACGTGCACGATCTCGAGTCCCTGCATGAGGTGGGGCGGAGGCTGCTCGTCCCCGCTGACGTGCTCTGAGCCGGTGGCCAGGCACAATCCCCCCGCACCCCCGAGCAGATGCTGAGCCGTGAGCTGATGATCCTGATCTCCTCCGACGCTCAGCGTCCGCCCCCGAAGTGCCAGCGCCTCAGGTGGGTGTGCCCGGGGCAGCCCCCCGGGGAGCGGGACGCCTGGCGCACCGCGCCGGCCCAACTCCCCTCCGCCCCCTTGGAGCCCCGCCGGTGGCCGGGCCCCGGAGCTGGGTGAGCTCAGGGTGAGGCCTCGTCCGCCTCCGCGATCTCGAAGAAGGCGATCTGGACCGCGGCGTTGTTCGCACCAGAGCGACGCCGCAGCTCCGTGCTCAGCTCGAGCCGGTACGAGCCCGGCGGCATCGGCGCGACGTCGACGTCGTAGTACCAGCGATCCCGCTCGTCGCTGACCCCCTCGAGGTAGGAGCGATCCATCTCGTCGAGGACCGAGACGCTCGACGCCACGGTCTCTGGCTGTGCCCTGGGGATGATGTAGAGCTCAAAGCTCGTGACCTCGGGGGGCAGGGGATCGACAAAGTCCGCACGGGGGCTTCCATCGAAGTCAGCCCAGGCGATCTTCTCCTGACCGATCTTGGCGCTCACCGAGACGACAGAGAGCCTGTCGTCTGCGCACCCCGTCGCTGCCGCGATCAGCACCACCGCTCCGATCCTTCGCATCGCTTCCTCCATTGGCTTTGGGCCGATCCTGGCCCGGGCCCGCTCTGTGATGTGCAGGAGCCCGTGGATGGATCACTCAGCTCGAGCCTCGGGGGCTAGAGCGCCCGGAGGGCTGGGGGAGCCCGGGGTTTACCGCAACGGAGCGGGAGCTGCTCTCTGGGTGCTCGCTGGACTCAGCGGGCGGCGAAGGTCCCGTCCTGACCCACGAGGGGAGCGCTGTCACCGAAGTCTTCCTCTGAGAGGCTGCGGATCAGGTCGATCGCAGTGTTCGCGGG
Source organism: Deltaproteobacteria bacterium (assembly GCA_011376105.1). Classification (GTDB taxonomy): domain Bacteria; phylum Myxococcota_A; class UBA796; order UBA796; genus DRPG01. Next base: position 29,488 of record DRPG01000169.1, on the reverse strand, counting down.
ATCGGGCTGAGGGATCCCGTCGCCGATCTGCTTCACCGGCAGGATCTTGCCCGAGACCAGCTTGCCCTCGTGATCCAGGATGACCTCCAGCACCAGCGAGGTGCCGAGGTGACCCGAGAGGTTGAACCGGCCATAGGTGGCGAAGTTGCCCAGGCTATAGGCGACCAGGTGACCGTCGATCACCTGCAGCCCACGGGGCACGTGGGGGCCATGGCCCAGGACCAGATCTGCGCCGGCGTCGATCACCGTGCGGGCGAACACCCGCAGGTGGCCCCGCTCTTCACCATAGAACAGCTCCATCTCGTCGGGCACGTGGGTGGCCTTGCTGCCCTCGGCGCCACCGTGGAAGCTCACGATCACCAGATCGTGGCCTGCGTCCACGGCGCGGACCAGCTTGGCGGCCATCTCGTGATCGTTGACGTAGTGAGAGTTCCGGCTGGTGTGGAAGCCGATCATGCCGACCTTCAGGCCATCGACCTCCACCGTGGCCACGGTGCCCGGGCGGCCCGAGTAGGCGATCCCCAGATCCGCCAGCGTCCTCTCGGTGGCGAGCCTGCACTCCTCACCGAAGTCGCCGGCGTGGTTGTTCGCGGTGGACATCATGTCGATGCCCGCAGCCTTCATGTAGGCGCCGTAGCGGGTGGGGCTGCGGAAGGCGTAGCAGTTGCCGCCCGAGCTACACTTTCGGGTGGTGCCCGTGTCGCACAGGGGCCCCTCGAGGTTGCCGAAGGTCACGTCGGCGTCCATCGTCAGCGCCTTGACCTCGTCGAGCAGGTGGGCGCCGTCGTCGGGGGCGAGGTGCTCGCCGTCGCCGGGGAAGTCGGTGCCCAGCATGATGTCTCCGACCGCCCGGATCCGCAGGGTGCGCCCGGCGGGGATCGGAGGGCGCACCGTCTCAGGGGCCGACCGCGCCAGGGCCTCGAGGGCGGAGAGACTACGCAGGTGCTCCTCAGCGGCGGGGAGGTGCTTGTACACCTGGGTGTGGGAAGGATCGAGCTCTTTGACCCGGTTCCAGTGCTTCACCACCTCGGACCAGCGCCCCTCGGTCCAGTAGGACCAGCCGATCTCCCAGTGACATCCCACGTGGGTGGGATCGGCCTCCAGGCAGGCCTGGTATCTTTGCAGCGCGAGCGCCACGTCCCCCGCGCGCTGGGCGGTCATGCCCTCCTGTAGCAGGATCTCGGTGGGGGTCGCGAGGGCAGCAGAGAGGAAGAGGATCCACATGAGCAGCTCCTTATCGGAACCAACCCTCCGTCCCGGTGGCCGCGTCCCGGCGTTGCTGTTGCTGTTGCTGTTGCTGTTGCTGTTGCTGTTGAGTATCACGGGGTGCAAGACCGACAGCGGGCCACTGCATCCACCGATCGGGACCTGGGCGTCGGCCGACCTGGTGTGCGAGGCCGATCGGGACTGTCTGCCTGAGGAGATCTGTGCCGGGGGCCTGTGCCGGCTCGCCCGCTGTGATCAGCCCCCGGATCAGATCAGCAGTCCCCCCGCGGGGATCCGCACGATCCTCTCCGGCGAGGACGAGCTGGCGTTCGCCAGCAGCCTGGTGACCGACGGCGCGCTGGAGATCTTCCAGCCCCCCGGGGAGGGTGAGATCGGGGGCACCCACGTCGCCAGCGTCACCCTGGGGTCGATCCCTCCGCTGGATCTGGCGGGGGGCAGCTTCGACGGTGGGCTCTTGGAGGCCCACGCGATCGTGGCTCAGGGCGACTCGAGGATCACCGTCCCGGGCACGGAGTTGGCCGCTGAGCCCCCGCTCCAGCCGGTGGCGATCGCCTCCGGCGACGTGGACGGCGACGGCCGGGACGAGGTCGTCGCGGTGAGCGCGGCCCGACAGCTGGCGATCTGTCACCTCGAGGCATCGAGCTGTGATCCAGATCAGATCGACGGAGGCGGGATCCCGGTGGATCTCGCGGCCGGCGACATCGACGGCGATGGGTTCGACGAGGTGATCCTGCTGATGCACCTCGCCGGAGACGCGTACCTATACGTGGTCCACCCCCGCGCCGGGCCCGACGATCCAGATCACTTCACCCGGATCGACACCGACGAGGTGCGCCGGATCACCACCGGCGACGACGGCTCGGGCCTCGTGTCCGTGATCGCGCTGAAGGATCGCGGCTGCCCGCTGCCCTGTGACGACGAGCTGCAGCTGTACGATCTGTCCGGGGCGGGTGGGTTCACCCTCCGCCACACCTCACCGATCCAGGGTCGGAGCGAGGTCGAGGACATCGACGCGGGCGATGTCGATCTCGACGGGATCGACGAGGTGGCCACCGTGGGCAGAGACGGCGGCGCCACCCTAGAGCACGTCGGCGTCGATGGCTTCACCCGCCGCAGCCAGCAAGACCTGGCGCCCAGCGTCGCCCCCGATCGGGTGGCCCTCGCCGATCACGACGGCGACGCGGTGCAGCTGCGGCTGGCCGAGGGTCCCGAGCCCGTGGTGGGGGGGATCCTGCCCCTGGTGGTGATGCTCCTGCCCCCCTACAGCCAGGAGCACAGCGCGGGCGTGTCCAGGATCGGGATCGGGGACGAGCTGGCGCCCGGAGAGGACACCCTCCGCCTCGAGCTGTACCCCGACGTCGGCGCCCCGGACGGGCTCGATCCCCTCGTCGCCGAGCAGATCTCCGCCCGGGTCCTCGAGACGCACACGGGCCCGATCGTCGAGGTAGACAGCCGCTACACCCTCTCCGCCGATCCCCGGAGCTTCGGCGACAGCTACGGCGGGATCGCGCTGGCCTGGGGTTGCTTCGACGCCTATCGCTACGAGATCTCAGATCCCCTCGGGGGCTCCGGTGAGGACGGCACCTCGATCGCGATCGTGACCCCGACCGGGGGCGGGGACGTGCTGTACAGCACCCACCGCTACAACACCCTGGCCCACACCAGCCGGACGCTCCCCCCGATCGAGCTCGACTACACGATCGGGGATCCGAGCTCCTACCCGTCGACGCCCAGCCGACTCGACGGCTCCCCGATCCCCGACACGGAGCTGTTGTTCTCCGAGCCCGAGACCTACGAGGCTCTAGCCTCAGGCGAGGTCAGCTGGCGGGACGTGGTGGGGGACGTGCCGTCGAACCTCGAGCTCCTCGAGACCCCGATCGCCGCAGCCGCAGCGCTTGAGGTCTATGGGCTGCCGATCGATCTCGGAGGCCGCGATGGCCTCGTCGGTGGGTACCGTCTCCGGATCGGAGAGCACGCCGTGTTCTCGGGGACGATCCCCGAGCTTCCGGACGATCCGGCCTCGTCGCAGGATGAGCATACACAGAGCCGTTACACGGTCAGCCCTCGGGTCTACCAACAGACGTACTCCGATCCACAAGGCGCCGGGGGTGCCTACTGGGTCATGACCTACACCGTCGGGAAGTGATGTGCGCATGCCCGCCCTGGCCCTCCTCCTTGCCTCCGGATGCGCCTCCACCCTCGCCCCTGGGGAGTGGGGGACCTTTCGCTACTTCGGCGACATCCTCGGCGAGCCACCGATGCGGCTCCTGCCCCCCCTGACCGATCGAGACGGCAACATCTACGCGCTGTACGGAGATCTGGGCCGCGCTGACACCCAGGTGTTCGTCGGCCGGATCAACGGAGGCTGGAGCGGAGGCTGCTCAGCCCACCGGGGGATCTATGGGCTGCACGGCTTCGTTGGCCGCAGCCAGGATCGGGTCTGGTACTGGTCGGGCGACGCGCTCGTCGAGGTCGACGGCCAGACCGGTGCCTGCAACCAGATCCTGCGCGACGATCCCGTCTCGGGGACCGAGCTGTCGTTCCTCGGCATCGCGCCCTATATCGACGAGACCCCCTCCCGCCGCTTCACCTACGCCCTGGTCCAGGGGGGCACGGGGGAGCCCCAGTTCTTGATGGTGGATCTCGACAAGGCTCTCCCGTTCAACGTCGTCCCCTTCCCCGAGGAGCTCCGGGACATCGCGGTGCTGGGCACCGGGGCCTGGGTCGCCGAGCGCAGCTCGGTCTTCCTGGTCAACTGGGACAGCGAGATCGCAGCCTTCTTCGTCGATCGCTTTGGCCAGATCCAGGCGACGGTGGGGGTCAACCTCCCACCCAACCCACAGCCCTACACGATCCTGGGCTACCTCGAGTTCTCGGACAGCGGCGTGGGCGTGGGCGTGATGTCCACCGGCGGGGTCTTCGTCCTCACCCTGCAGGGCGGCGGGGCCGTCGACGTCCCGTTCACCGTCGGGGGCGTGCTGCGCTGGGGCGGAGAGGTCTATGTCACCGGGACCGACGGAGACGAGCCGGTGATCGCCCCGGTCACCCCCGGCGGAGAGATCGCCGACGCGGTGCCGTTCACCTCCTCGATCACCGCGAGCCACACGCTGGATCGGAAGATCACGGTCAACGACGAGCGAGGGGATCCCGCCCGGGCTCGGAGCTGGGAGGCCCCCCGCACCGCCATCGGCGAGCACCCGCTGATCTCCCCCTGGCCCCTCGATGCCTACACCCTGTGGAGCACGGGCTGGCTGGTGGCGGGGCCTAACTTCGACTCCGGGGTGGAGCCGGTCACCGCCGTCGCCTTTGCCCCTGTCGGGCTGGAGGTCCCATGATCGTGCCCCTCGCCCTCGCCGGGGCCTCGCCCGCAGCCGCCAGCGACGCGCTGGAGCTGTCGGGCTTCGTCAAGCCCACCTTCTCCGCCGTCTTGAGGCCCTCCGCCCTGCCCCGGGAGCAGCTGAAGGTCGGCCTGGCCAGCAGCGCAGCGGGGCTGACGTTTCAGGGCCAGCCCCTCGAGCAGTGGCGCTACAAGGTCTTCTTCGTCGTTGGCTCCCAGACCTTCCCCGCCCTGGTCTCCGCCAGGGTCGTCGACACCGACAACGACGGCGCCGTCGATCGAGTCGAGACCAGCTCCAGCGGAGCCCTGGGCGACATCGTCCGGGAGACCTCGGTGAGCTGGGTGCCGTCCAGCGGCTTCCGGATCCGGACCGGCCGGATGCCCGTCCCGTTCACCTCCGCAGCGCAGAGCGCTGATGTCGCCCTGCTGTTCCCCGATCGAGCAGGCCCCAACGATCTGTTCCTCGCCGACGACGATCTCGGAGCCCTGATCGAGGCGGGGGCGATCGGCGGAGAGGTGGCGATGAAGACCGGCGTGTTCAACGGCTCGGGGACCGGCGCGTCGGGGAGCGAGCGCGGCGTGCTGTACCTCGCCCGCTTCGATCTCCAGCCCCTGGGCGCGTTCTCCTTCGACGAGACCAACCCGCTGCGCACCGAGCCGAGGGTGGGGATCGGCGCGGGCCTGATCTGGCACCCCTACCGTGCCTTCGACGGTGTGGGCTTCCCCAGGCTCCAGATCAACGATCTCCGGGGCAGCGTGTCGCTGCGGCTGGGTCTCGCCGGCCTCACCCTGTCGCTGGAGGGGCTGCACCGGTACCAGTTCGACAGCCTCACCGCCAGGCCGATCGTCGCCTCCGGTGCCTACGTCCAGGGGGGCTGGCGCCTGCCGTCCGCCGTCGAGCCGATCGGTCGCCTCGGCTGGGCCGCCGAAGACCGGAGCTTCGCACCGCGCACCACCCTGTGGACCGAGGGCGGGATCAACATCTACCCAGCGTTTGGCAACGAAGACGAGTCGCTGCGGGACAACGTCCGGATGAGCTTTGTGTACCAAGGGGAGCACCGCCTCACCGAGGGAGAGTCGGCCCACGGGGCGGTCGCCTCCCTGATCCTCGGGTTCTAGCCGCCTCGCTCGGGGCCCGGAGCGCCCCCAAGAGGAGCCCATGGACGTGGAACAGTGGCGGGATCTGCTGGCTCGGGCCCGGAGCGCTCGAGAGAAGCGCCCAGGCACGAAGCTATGCGAGGTCGTCCTCGATCAGCAGCTCGAGGCAGAGCTCCGGGCTGAGCAGGCGGTGTGCCTGGCGAGGGCGGGGCGCTGCCTCGCGGCGGCCTGTGAGCGGGCGGCCTCAGTGGGGGCGCGCCTCGTGGTCGCGGACGGCGCAGCCCGGGGGGAGCTCCTCGAGCAATACCAGGAGCTTCGCAGGGAGGCAAAGCGGGCGCGGTGGGAGCTGGTGGTCCAGCGGGAGGCGATCGGGCTGAGGAGCCACCACGATCTCGACGAGAGCTATCCCCTCCCGCCTGCCCCCGCAGCCCTCGGGCCGGCCTGACCCCAGCGCTCACAAACCCAGCTCTGCTCGACGTGGGAGCCGGCTCCGTCTCCAGCGCCGATGGGAAATCTCTGGAGGTAGTCTCCGGAAGTATAGGAGTGAAGCTCGAAGAGCCATCCATCCGATCCGGAGGAGTCCCGGTCAGGGTGGATGGATTGTTTCACATTGCCAATACTGAACAGTCTGCTCGGTTTTCGCCACCCCGGGGTCGTCGGAGAGCAGATCTACACCAGCACAACGCCTCCAGCTGGTGGATATAATTTTTCGCCTCTGGGTGGTATCCTGGATCTACCCCCCGGAGACCTCATGCACGCAGAGAAAGCTGAAGCTCAGCCAATCGATCAGAGACTGCAGGCCCTGGTGGACGAGGTCGCAGCCCATGGACCCATCACGGTCCGGGATCTACAGGAGACCCTCCCGTGGTCGCGACCCACCCTCCGCAGGGTGCTCCGGGAGGCCGAGCGCCTCGGGGTCATCGTGCGGATGAAGGGGGCGATCACCAAGGACTCTCCAGGGAGACCCTCGGACGTCTGGCAGCTCGCCTGACGCCCGGGCCCCGCTCACCAGGCGAACCGCACCGCAGCCTCGCCCCGAGACGCCGAGGCATGTAGACGATCCTCGAGGGGCGCACCTCCAGGCCCCACAGACAGCTGGAGCGAGCGACTCCAGCCACTGATCTCCAGCTCTAGGCGCTGGCCATCGTGGCTGGTGGGGAGCTCGACCACCGCCCGTCCCCCGAGATCCGCATAAGCCTCGGAGGTGGCGGGCAGCCAGCCCTGGGCCCCGGTGGGTGCAGGGGCCTCTCCGGGGCTGCGCCACCGACCCGAGAGCCCGAGCCGGGTGGGCAGGCCGAGCTTCACGTTCCATGCGGCCATCGCCACAGCAGACGCCCAGGGGGAGCCGAGGGCACCCGGGGAGGTCCAGGCTCCACCGGCCGCATGGACCATCAGCGACAGCTCGTCGCCCTCGCGATCGAGCCCCACGTCGACGGCGGCGGCGTGGCGATCGAGGGCGTCCTGGCTCAGGGTGCCCACGACGGAGGCGACGAGGCGCCCGGGCAGGACTTGATCGAGCCCTAGCAGGACCTGATCGGTGGTGGGGAGATCCTCCCCGATGGGGACCAGAGAGCCTGCCTCGCGGGAGAACCCAAGGCTTAGGCCCGTCTCCATCGGCTCGTCGGTGTGCAGCCGGAGCAGGGCCCTCGGGGAGAGATCGGCTCGGTTGCCCAGCAACCCACCGGTGCGATCCTGGGAGTCGAGGCGCAGCGCCGCCATCAAATCCACGAACCGGGAGCCCCGGCTCTCCTGGACCCAGGCCCCGGCGCGGCGGGTGAGGCGGGCGTCGAAGCCCCAGTGATCGATCTCTGCACCTGCAGACAGGCCGGTCTTTTCGTCACGATCGAGGGCAAACCCCAGGCCCACCCGGTACGTCCGCGATCCATCGGAGGTGGTCCAGGAGCGGCCCACCCCCGTCAGCCGGCCCCCCACCTCGTCGAGGTGGAGCGAAGAGCCAAACAGCAGCTCTGAGCCGACCGTGGTCTGCGAGCCCGCGGCGAGCAGCTCGAGGCTCGAGCCCTCCTGCTCGAGCGTGCCCGACGCCAGCGCAGACGTCGAGCTCGCAGACAGATCGAGGGCTGCACCGGCGCGAGCCGAGATCCCGTCGACGGACAGCTCCGAGGACGTGACCTGTGCCACGGCCCGGCTGGTGGGGCCACCGACCTGCACCAAGCCCCCGGGGGTGGGCCTGTCGGTCGACAGCTCGAGGCTGCGCCCGCCCGGAGCCCACACATCGCCGCTGAGCGGGACCGCGCTCGCCGAGATCTCTCCGACGCCGCCGATGGGGAGCGTCGGCAGCGCCTCGCCGGGCCCTGAGATCACCAGCCCGCCCCAGCGGGTACTGGGACCGATCGCGCCACCCGGGGCATCCGCGGGCCCCAGCAGCCTCCAGGCCGGAGCCCCGTACCCCTCGGGCGCGAGGTGACCGAGCTCGCTCCGGGTCAGGCTCCGCCGGAGTGGATCCTGGTGGGGTGGTGGGAGGTCGTGGCGCCCGCAGCCTCCCTGCTCCGGGGGGAGGGGCTGCTCCGGGAGGGGGGGCCGCTCCGAGAAGAGGGGCTCCGGGGTCGCGAGGATCCGGGGCGGAGGTAGCACCACCGACCCCGCCGGATCAGGTGCACCGACGGAGCCAGCGGGCGTGGGCGGAGGCGCAGGGATCGCCTCGATCGGGAGCTGCGGCGGGGGCGGCGATACCGGTGGAGCCACCGGAGGTATGATCGGAGGCGACGGAGCCGGCGTCGCTGCAGCTGCAGAGGCCTCGGTCAGGATCCGGGGCGGAGGCAGGGCCACCGGAGATGCGACCGGAGGTGGTGGAGCTGGTGGTGCCGTGGGGGCCTCGGTCAGGATCCGGGGCGGAGGCAGCGGGCTCGGCGTAGCTGGGACCTCGGCGGGGCTCTCCTCGGCGGGGCTCTGTGGGGCCTCGATCAGGATCCGGGGCGGAGGCAGGGCTGGTGCAGCGCTGGCCGGCACGCCCCCTGCGCTGGACGCCGTCTCGCTCGATCCCGGCCCGGGGGTGCTGGCTCCGGGGGCCGGCGCTGGATCTTTTCGGGCCTCGGTGAGGACCCTGGGCTCAGCAGCCACGGCAGGGTTGGACGACAGACCCGCGAGCAGTGTGACGATTCCCATGGACCCATGGTGCAGGAAATCGCAGCTTTGTCAACGGGGAGCGGCCAGCGGGAGCCGGGGAGCGGCTGTGGTGGGGGGTGGGGTTGGCCGGCACGGCCTGCTCCCTGGGGCGCCCCACGGCGGCCTCTCCCCTCGATCTGCGGGGACCTCGTACGGGATCGATGTCTGGAGGGAGCCCCGGGATCCCTGCGTAGGGATCCTGGGGAGGGCGAGGGATGGCACGCGGGTCTCGTGGACCCGGAGGGGGCTCGTCGTGGGGTGGTGGGGGAGGCTAAGGCCCTGGCCCTGTCGCTGAGCGAGCACAGACAGCCGGCGTTGATCGAGGGAGAGGGTCACGCTCGCCTCGGCGAGGCCCCGGACATGGCAGACGATCGTGCCTCCACTCCCCGCGAAGATCCCCCTGCCTGGCCAGCTAATTAGCTAGTAGCAAGCTTTGTTATTCTTGGGTGCGGTGGGGAGATATGCGCGTTACAGAGTGGACTCGCATTCCCCTCAGTTGCCCTTCCCACGGAATCCTATGGACGACATCGCAAAGCACGTGATCCCGATCCGTATCGAAGATGAGATGCGGAGCTCATACCTAGACTATTCAATGTCTGTCATCATCGGCCGGGCCCTGCCCGACGTCCGGGATGGCCTCAAGCCAGTGCACCGCCGCATCCTCTACGCGATGGATCGGGAGGGGCTGCAGGCATCGAAGAAGTACAGCAAGTGCGCGGGCGTGGTTGGGGAGGTGCTCAAACGGTATCACCCCCACGGCGACTCGGCGGTCTACGACGCGATGGTGCGCATGGCTCAGCCGTGGAACCTCCGGTATCCGCTGGTCGACGGGCAGGGCAACTTCGGCTCGGTCGATGGCGATCCCGCTGCGGCCTATCGGTACACCGAGAGCCGGATGACCAAGCTGGCCGAAGAGCTGTTGGTCGACATCGACAAGGAGACGGTGAGCTTCACCCCGAACTTCGACGGCACCACCCTAGAGCCCGAGGTGTTGCCGGCGGCGTTTCCGAACCTGCTGGTCAACGGAGCTGACGGGATCGCAGTGGGCATGGCGACGAAGATCCCGCCGCACAACCTCGGCGAGGTCATCGACGCAGCGATCGCGTTGATCAACGACCCCGAGATGACCTTCGAGGAGCTCATCGAGCTGGTGCCGGGTCCCGACTTCCCCACCGGGGGGGTGATCTACGGCAAGACTGGCATCCGCAATGCGTATGCGACGGGTCGAGGGCGGATCGTCGTCCGGGGTAAGGCGCGGTTCGAGGAGGTCAACAACCGTCGCGCCATCGTGATCACCGAGATCCCCTACCAGGTCAACAAGGCACGCCTGATCCAGCAGATCGCTGAGCTGGTCAAAGACAAGCGTCTCGAGGGGATCGCTGCCCTGCGCGACGAGTCCGATCGAGAGGGGATGAGGATCGTCATCGAGCTGAAGCGGGACGCCTTCGAGGAGGTGGTGCTCAACCACCTGTTCAAGCACACCGCGCTCCAGAGCACGTTCGGCGCCATCCTACTGGCGATCGTCAACAGCCGTCCGCGGGTCTTGTCCCTGCGGGAGCTGCTGCAGCACTACATCAGCCACCGCCGTGAGGTCGTGCTCAGGCGCACCCGCTACCTGCTGCGCAAGGCACAAGAGCGCGCCCACATCCTCGAGGGCTATCGGATCGCGCTCGATCACATCGACGAGGTGATCGCGGTGATCCGAGCGAGCCCCTCGACCGAGGTCGCCCGCGCTGGGCTGATGCAGCGCTTCGAGCTGTCCGAGCCGCAGGCGAGCGCGATCCTCGAGATGCGGCTGCAGCGCCTCACCGGCCTTGAGCGCGACAAGATCGAGGAGGAGTACAGCGAGCTGCTCTCCCGGATCACCGATCTCCAGGGGATCCTCGGCAGCGAGGTCCGCCTGATGAGGGTGGTCTCCGACGAGCTGCTCGAGGTTCGCCAGCGCTACGCCGACGATCGACGCACCCAGATCGTCGATGCCAAGGGCGAGCTCACGATGCACGATCTGGTCGCAGAGGAAGACCAGATCGTCACCCTGTCGCACCTCGGCTACATCAAGCGGGTCCAGCCCGACGAGTGGCGCATGCAGCGCCGCGGGGGCATGGGCAAGAAGAGCATGGACACCCGCGACGAAGACTTCGTCACCTCGATCTTCGTCGCCAACACCCACGCGATCCTGCTGGTGTTCACCACCACCGGCAAGGCCTACCCCCTCAACGTCTACGAGGTCCCGGCGACCAGCCGGACCGCACGGGGCAAACCGATCATCAACCTCGTTCCCGTCGACAAGAGCGAGGCGATCGCGTCGGTGGTCTCAGTCCGGGAGATCAGAGAAGACGATCGGCGGGATCTGCTGTTCTGCTCTAAGCAGGGGCTGGTCAAGCGCACGCCCCTGTCCCAGTACAAGAACATCCGCCAGGGGGGCCTGATCGCCTGTGGCGTCGCAGACGACGACGAGCTCCGCGTGGTGAGCCTGCTCAACCCCGATGACGAGGTCGACATCGTTCTGCTGACTCAGGAGGGCCAGTGCATCCGGTTCCCAAAGGCGGGGCCCAAGGGTGCTCCGGTGTTCGGGCGGACGGCCCGCGGCAACAAGGGGATCAACCTCAAGGGAGACGATCAGGTGGTCGACATGCTCCTGGTCCCCGCCGAGGGCGACGAGCCCCTCGACGAGGCCGAGGCCGAGGCCGAGGCCGAGGCCGAGGCCGAGGGCATCGAGGAAGAGATCCTCGACGACGACGGGGTGATCGAGGCTGAAGACGACGACGCGACCCCTGAGGGCGAGCAGGGGCCGACGATCATGACCGTCACCGAGCTCGGGTTTGGCAAGCGAACTCCACTGGGTGCGTTCCCCCGTCAGGGCCGCAACGGCAGAGGTGTGATCAGCCACCGCACCGGCACCGAGATCGGTGGCGTCGTGGGCGCACGCTACGTCACCCCCGAGGATCAGTTCATGCTGGTCACCGACACAGGGCGTGCGATCCGGATCTCGAGCCACGAGGTCCGGATGGTGAAGACCCGCAGCTCCAAGGGGGTGCGGCTGATGCGCCTTGAGGCTGAGGAGCGGATCGTGGATCTCGCCCTGATGCCGTCCGCCGAGGACGAAGAGTAGCCCTCCAACAGCTCCGGAGCGCTCTCTGCGGCCCGGGGGGGGCGCCGGCCTCAGGATCGGCGCCCTTGCTGCTTCCTTGGTGGATGATCAGCGCTTAGGTTAGGAGCGGGCATGGGTGTGAAGTCCATGGCCGCGCTGGTGCACCAGGCGGTGCCCCACGCCACCTTCCGCGTCCTCGGCTGGGGGATCTTCAGCGGACTCGCGGTGAGCTTCCTCTGGTACCACCCCACCTCTCCGATCGCGCTGTGGCGGGGTGACGTGGCCCTGGGTAGCGGACGTCCCCACAACGCGATCGTCGCCTACGACGCGGTGGGGCACGGCCACCCTGATCCGGCCGTCCGGGCCGAGGCGTTGAGGCGCAGCGCCCTGGTGTGGGCGGTGGAGCTGGGGCGGCCCGACGAGGCGCGGCTGCGCTACGAGTGGCTGCTGCCCCTGCCGATGGATCGTCCCCGGCGCGCCAAGGTCCTCGATCACCTCGGCGAGCTGTTGGTCGACGAGGGGCGCTACCGAGACGCAGCCCAGCGCCTGCGAGAGGCCCACGATCTCGATCCAGGAGCGTCCGAGGCTGGCGATCGGCTGGTGCGATCCGCGAGGGCGGCGGCGATGGCCGGAGACGATCCAGCGGCGGAGCGCACCTGGCGGAGGCTCGCCACCAAACACCCGGTGCTGGCCGCGCGGGCCAGCCTCGGGCGGGCCAACCTCCGGCTGCAGCGTGGCGACGCGGTCGGGGCCCTGGCCCTGTACGAGGGCGCGGTGGACACCGCCTTCGATCCCGACGTGGCCGCGGTGGCTCAGCTGGGGATCACCACCTGCCTAGAGCGCCTCGGTGATCTCGACAGCGCGCTTAGCGAGCTCCACGCTGCAGACCTCCCAAGCGACATCCAGGCTCAGCGCGCGTCGTCGATCCGGGCGCGCGAGCGGCTGGTGCACTGATGAGGGGCTCCCGGAGATCGAGCGACGATCCCCGGGATCGGATCGCCCCAGTGGCCAGCAGGGCCCGCGCAGAGGCCCCGGGCCTCTAGGGCTCCGCTAGGTCATCAACACGACGGCACAGGCGGCCATGGCGAAGGCTACGATCCCTGCGGTCACCAGGGCCGCCCAGGGGATCCCCACAGGCCTCGTGGACGCCACGGCCCGGGCGCCGGGTCGTGGGAACTTCTCCAAGATCTCCGAGCCCGAGCTCCGGATCGGCGCTGGGGCGCGCCTCATGGGCTGAGTCCGCCGGATCTCGGGGGGCGGGGGCTTGGGGATCCGAGGCTCCCGGCGCTGCCCGGCCTCGCGCTCCCTTGAGCGCTCTGCCTCAGCGAGCTCCCGCTCCGCTCGGACGTCGAACAGGAGCTCAGCCAGCTCTTCTGGCAGCATCCGCTCCGTGGCCTCGTCCTCGCTGTTGAGATCCTCTGAGTCGATGTGCTGATAGGACTTGTTGTAGATCTGCATCCGATGCTCTCCGGGGCCGATCACCTGCCCCCGCTCCTCGGCTCAGGGGGGGGGATCCTGCAGGCTGACCCACGCCCCGGGCCGGAGCGGGCCGGAGCCGGGCCGGAGCCGGGCCGGAGCGGGCCGGAGCGGGCCGGAGCCGGGCCAGAGCGGCCTCAGCGGAGGAGGAACAGACAGAGCCGGGGAGAGCGCAGGGAGGGGCTGCTCCGGCACGTCCTGGGATCGGCTCGCCAGGTGACGACCGTAGCCCGGGCATCGATCCCGATCTGGTGAACCTCCGGATCCAACAGGCCCTCATCGAGCTCCAGCTGATCTGTTGCGCGGAGGCAGATCTTCGTCACCACCTCCACATCGGTCCCCAGCGCGCCGATCAGGGTGCGGACCCGCTGGGGATCGAGCCCCTCCTCCATCGCCCGGGTCCGCGCCGAGAGCAAGCGTGCAGCGGCGGCGGCGTGCTCGGTGGCGACCAGGGGTTCTGTGCGCTCCGCGTTGGCCTCCACGATCAGGGCCGAGACGGACGGAGGCAGCGAGACGGGGCGATCCCGCCCTGTGGGGACCACGAAGTGTCCCTGCAGATCCTGTGGAGGGGCCTCTGGATCCAGGGGCTGGATCCGCACCGACCAGCGGTAGGTCCCCGGGATCAGGGGCTCCCTCGGCACCAGGTGGCGCTGATCCCGGGGGCTGCCCAGGGGCTCGTGCACCCAGTGGTGGGGGATCTCTGCGTCGTCGAGGTACAGATGGCGCTCGACCACCCGATCCGGGCTCCAGATCGTGATCGGAAAGCCCACCGGCCAGATCCGATCGGGGTAGCGCCACGATGGGAGGGGATCGGGGCTCTCCCGACCCTCGAACCGATCGGAGGGGACCTCGATCCCATCGGTGGGCCAGACGGCGGTCCCCTCACCGGATCCGACCGCGATCTCGGCCACCCACACGCCCCCCAGCCGGGCGATCCCGATCCGCTGGGCCAGCGGATGGAGGAGGGGGACGCGGTGGAACGGGGTCGTGATCCAGGCCTCGATCGCGGCCTCGGGGGTGCGCTCGGGGTGGCTGACGATCACGACCTCCCGGGCCGGGCTGCGCTCTCGCTGATCCCGGGCGAGGTACAGTGGAGCCCGGGGATCCTGCTCATGGGGGGCCCCGGGGGGGCTGTCCACCAGGTAGGCCGCGTGCTGGAGCGCGATCAGGGCGAGCTCGTCGTCCCAGGCCAGCGGGGCCAGCCCCGCCTCGGTGCGCCAGCGATCGAGGGCGGCCGCGGCCTCCAGCCCCGGAGCCAGCGCTGGGTAGCGGGTCTGAGCCTGAATCGGGGCGGGGATCTCGAGATCCAGCAGCGCCGTCACTGCGATCTCACCCTCCATCGGCACGACGTCGTCGGGGATCGGGGCCCCGGGATCCTCGCTGAGGGCCAGCAGCGCGATCCCATCGCGCCACCCCACCCCCGAGCGCCTCCCGGGACGATCGCGCCGCAGCTCGTAGGCGATGTTGGCCGCGAGCGCTCGATCCATCGGCAGGGCGACATAGATCGTCGCTCGCCCCTGAGCGTCCCTCACCCGGATCCCCTCGGGGGTCGACCACATGACGCGCCGATCTTCGCCCAGGGGCAGAGGATCGGGCCACAGCCCCACCCTCACCCTCGATCGCCCCCCCGGGCCACAGCGCAGCAAGCCACCGGCCTGGCGGACGTGCTCCTCCACCACGCGGTGCAACGAGCCGGCGCCGGTGCCATGATCCCGGTGGAGCTGGGCGATGGACGTGCGCCACCCCGTCCTGCCCCCGAACAGCACACCCTCGCTGTCGAGGGCCCAGACCTCCTCGTGGCCCCTCCGGCTCCCCCGGAGGACGCGATCGGAGCCGATCGCCCCGGAGAACCCAGCCCCGGTGATCCGGGAGCCAGCGGCGGACCAGCCCGGCGTGAGCGCAGCCATGACCCGGGCCACCTCGGCCGGATCCGGCCCGGCGGGGACTGGATCGAGATCGGTCAGGGAGCCTGCGTACAGCTCGAGGCCCGAGGCCTCCACCCGGAGCCGATCCACGCTGCCCTGCACCGACCAGCGATCGGCGATCGTGCCCCGCCAGATGCCGTCGCGCTCGGTCGCCACGAGGGCCCCGAGATCGGTACACCACGCCTGCTCCGACGCAGGGCTGCTCGTCAGCAGCGTCCAGAACAGCCACGACGTTCCTGCCGGCATGAGGCTCCCCCATGGGGATAGTAGGCGAGCCGATGGGAACGTTTACACCCCTGGCTCCGCGCGCGCGGACCCTGTTTCACCTCCAGGCCTTCTCCAGGCTCGTCCTGTTCTGGGGGCCCCTGTGCTTTGTCGCGGGAGCCGTCGGTGCCTACCTGTGGGATCCCCTCGCCGCTGTCTCCACCGCGTTCGCGCTGTTGTTCGTGCGCTTCCTCGTCGCGCTGTGGTGGCCCTGGCTCACCTGGCGGCGCTGGGGCTGGCGCTGCGAAGACGACGAGCTGCTGATCCAGCGTGGGGTGTTGCTCCGCAGCGTCACCGCGATCCCCATCGAGCGGGTCCAGCACGTCGACGTCCGGCAGGGGCCGCTGGAGCAGTGGCTCGGCCTGGCCCGGGTCCACGTGCACACCGCCAGCGGGCTCGGCGCCGACGGGGTGGTGCCCGGGCTGGAGCGCGTCGTCGCCGAGACCCTTAGGGATCAGCTCGTGGCCGGGGCGGCGCGGGGCGACGATGGGGTCTGAGATCCCCTGGAAGCAGCTGCATCCCGTCTCGCTGCTGGTGAACCTGGTCCCCCGCACCTGGGCGACCCTGCGCAGCGCCTGGCCACTGCTGCTGTACGCCGTGTACGGCGGGCTGACCCGCCAGGGCCTGTTCGATCTAAGCCTGCTGCTGCTGTTCTTCGGCCTGGCGATCTCCAACACGGTGATCCACTTCCTCACCCTGCGCTACCGGGTGGTCGAGTCCAGGCTGGAGATAAAGACCGGCCTGCTCAACCGACAGGTGCGGGTCATCGGGGCAGATCGGATCCAGAACGTCGAGCTGGTCCGCAACGTCTTCCACCGGATGTTCAAGATGGTGGAGGTCCGGATCGAGACCGCCTCGGGCACCGAGGTGGAGGGACTGCTGTCCGCCCTGGCGGAGGACGACGCCCGGGCCCTGGTCGCGGCGCTGGAGCAGGGCCGGGGTGAGGCGAGCACGGTGGAGCAGGTCGACGAGGGCGAGCTCGTGATCCATAACTCCCTGACCGAGCTGCTGTGGTTCGGGGTCACCTCCACCCGCCTGGGGGGGATCGCGGTGCTGCTCGGCCTGCTGATGGAGGGGATCGCCTTCGATCCCTCTCCGGATCCTGAGGACATGCGTCGCACCACGGGCTTGTTCGCCGGGATCGGGGGTATCGCGGCGTTGATCGCAGTGGTGAGCGGGGCTTGGGTCGTGGGCACCGCCACCGCTGCGATCCGGCACCATGACTTCCGGCTGACACGCACCGCATCAGCCCTGGTCGCCCAGCAGGGGCTGTTCACCCGGCGCCGGGCGGTGCTCCGTCCGTCAAAGGTCCAGCTGGTGACCGTGATCCAGCCCGTGCTCCGGAGGGTCGCGGGCTTTGCCTCGGTCAGCGTCGAGACCGCCGCGGCCCGGGAGGGAGGAGACGGCACCCAGCAGAGCGAGGCGATGATCCCGTACGTGGCTCCGGAGCAGCTCCAGGCCGTGGTCGGTGCAGCGATCCCCCTGGGTGGCGTGGACCCCATGGCGCTGGAGCTCCAGCCCCCCCACCCCCGCGCGCTGGTGCGGGCCACCGTCGCAGCGATCACCCGCAGCGCACTGCTGTCGGTGATCGGGACCTGGTGGCTGTGGCCCTGGGGGCTGCTGCTGTGGCTCTCCATCCCGATCTCCGCGCTGTCCGCCCGCCTCGATCACCAACACCAGGGCTGGCTGATCACCGACGATCTCATCGTGTCGAGGCGGGGCTGGCTCAGCCGGAGCACCTGGCTGCTGGCCCGTCACAAGCTGCAGAGCATCGTGGTGAGCCAGGGCCCGCTGCTGCGGAGGTACGGCCTGGGGATCCTGCAGGTGAGGGTCGCCGGTAGCGTCGTGCTGCTCCCGGCGATGGCCTTCGACGAGGCGCTGGCGCTCCAGGCGCGCCTGCTGCGGGAGCGCTCCCGCGATCGGGCCCGGTAGGGGCCTCGGCCGGGGGCGGCGCCGGGCTTAGGCCGGGCTCAGGCCGGGCGCGGCACAGCGATCCGCCCCCCGGATCGGGGCCGGGCTCGGCCCGGCGACGATCAAGGAGGTGTCCGCCGGGGCATCGGGCGCCACCATGATCTCGACGAGCTGGCGCTGTGGCGTTGTGGCGTTGTGGCGTTGTGGCGTTGTGGCGCTGTGGCGCTGTGGCGCTGTGGCGCTGTGGCGTTGTCTCTGCCCCGGCTCCGGGCCGGCGCGACGAGCTGCCCTCAGGGCTCCTCGATCCGCTGCTGGTAGGCCCGGCGGGCCTCAGCGTCGATCCCCTCGAACACCTGATCCACGCCGAACAGTCGCCCGAGGGCCTCGACGGCGCGGCGGGGCAGGTAGGCTGGCAGCAGGCGGCTCATCCGGACGAAGGGAGGGACGAAGACCTCGATCCGGCCCGATCGCAGCGCCCCGACCACCGCGGTGGCGACCTCAGTGGGCTGCCCCGGGGGTGGATACCGCAGGGCGTGGGTGCCGCTGGTGAGCTCTGTGGCGACGATCGACGGCAGCACGTAGGTGAAGTCGACGCCGGAGCCCAGGTGCTCCCGCCGCACGGCCTCGGTGATCCCGATCACCGCGTGCTTGGTGCCACAGTACACCGCTGCGTTGGGGATCCCGATCACCCCCGCGGTGCTCGCCAGGTTCACCACGTGCCCCCGCCTCCGGGCCAGCATGCCCGGCAGCACGGCCCGCATGCCGTTGCACACCCCGCGGACGTTGACGTCGAGCTGACGATCGTCGAGGGCGGGATCCTGCTCGAGGAAGGGACCCAGCGGCATGATCCCCGCGTTGTTGATCAGGATGTCGGGGGGCGTGCCCTCGTCCTCGAGCCCGGCGATCAGATCCTGGAACGCCTGTAGATCCCGGACGTCCAGCGCGCGGGCCTGCACCCGGGCCGCGGGGCCGGCCAGGGCCCCGGCGGTCTGCTCAGCCAGCTCGACGTCGACGTCGGCGAGGATCACGCGGACCCCCTCGGCGATCAGGGCCCGGACGATGGCGGCGCCGATCCCCCGCGCGCCGCCGGTCACCACCGCGGTCCTGCCTGCGATCACCCGTGTCATGGCTCGCTCCTCGTGGTTGAGATCAGCTCGGATCGCGGGCGAGATCGAGGACCTCGATCCCGGCTGCGGCCAGGGCCGCTGAGGACAGGGCGACCCAGGCCTCGCAGCGATCGAGCAGCGCGCTGTCGCTCGAGGCCAGGACCCCCCCCAGCTCCAGCAGGGCCGCGTCGGCCCTGACCTCGAGCTGGACGACACAGGGCGCCCCCCGGGCCCCGGACTGCTCGCGGATCAGGGCCGCGAGCAGTCCAGAGTTGGACACCGGGGAGTCCAGCACCCAGGTGATCTGAGCTGCCCCCTCGAGCTGATCGAGCAGCAGGGACAGCGCTCGCCTGGTGCCGTCGGAGCGCCGCCAGGTGCCGTGTACGCTCGCGACGTCGCGCACCGCGCCATCGATCCCCCGAAACGCGGTGCCCCCGGCGAGGCCGCGCTCGGTGGTGACCAGCTGGTTGAATCCATCCACCGCGATCGTGCGCCCCCGGAGCTCGGTGAGCTGCTTTTGGCGGCGGGCCTCAGCGGCCTCGAAGGGGGCGGCGGCCCGCAGCACCGCCATCCGCTGGCGACCGGTGAGCTGAAGGCGATCGCCCACGAGCTTCAGCGCGGCCTTCTCCGCATACCCACGGCTCAGCAGCCAGGACAGATCGTGGGTCGCGGTGACCAGGGCCTGGTGGTGCCTGGGGGCAAAGTCTCTGGCGTCGCGTGGATCCGCACCGGCCACCCTGGCCTCCTAAGCTCGACGTTGGTTATCTGGTTCGGCGTGACCGAGATCGATCCAGACGATCCTCGCCTCCAGGGGCGGCCCCTGTGGGGGCTCGCGATCCTCTCCCTGCCGATCTTCGGGGTGATCGCGGTGTCCCTCGCCTACGTCGTGATGTGGAGCCTGGGGTTGTCGGGGCGGAGCGCCAGCGGGGCGCAGGCCGAGATCGTCTTCGAGGGCTGCGCAGACGCCCGGGCACCGATCGAGGCCCGGATCGCCGACATGGGGCTCTCGCCCACCAGCTGGCGCGAGGTGCCCGGAGGCTTCGCGGTGCAGACCCAGCTCACCGGGGATCCCGAGGTCGACGCCCGCCTGCCCGAGACCCTGACCCTGCCCGGCGCCCTGCAGATCCGCGCAGGGGATCAGATCCTCGCCACCCATGAAGATCTCACCGACGCCTCGGTGCGCCTCGATCTGTTCATGGTCTCCTATGTGCTGTTGCGGCTGCGAGACGAGGCCGCTCAGCGGATCAAGCGCCACGTCCGCGCCGAGCCGATGGGCAAGCTGTGGCTGTGGGTCGACGGCCAGCGGGTGGCCTGGCAGGCCAACCAGAACCCGGTGGCCGTTGGAGAGCTCGAGCTGTCCCCCGAGATCAGCGACGAGCAGGAGCGAATGTACGCTGTCGCGGCCTGGGCCGTGGTGCTCGATCATGGCCCGCTGCCCTGTCCCGTGGTGGCTCGGATCAACCCGGAGACACCGGGCGGATAGCACCATCGAGCGAGCCCGCGTGGCCTCAGTCGGCGTTTGGGGACGTGGCCTCAGTCAGCGCTCGGGGACGTGGCCTCAGTCAGCGCTCGGGGACGTGGGCAACCCCCAGGCACCCCGCACAGCCCGGGGCTCGTCCGGCGAAGGCCCATGCATCCAGCGCCTCCGAGAGCACCCGCTGTTCCTGATCCAGGCGGGCGATCCCGCTGATCGCCTGCATGATCTCGGCGCGCTCTCCTGGCCCGGGCTCCTCGGGCAGGTGCTCCTCGGCCCGCCTGAGGGACTCGAGGTAGGCGTCACCGTGCATCTCGGCCACGATCGGGTTTGGTGCAGCGCGCAGCATGCTCAGCTGTGCCTTGAGCTCTGTGCCGTTGGCTCCGTGCTTGTCGAGGGTGGCGATCGCGCCGCTCTCCTCGATCGCCAGGGCCACCAGGTGCCGCTGAGCCAGCACCGCCTGCCGGCTCGCGCTCTCGATCCGGATCTTATCGATCACGATGCTGGTGACGAGGATGCCCACCAAGGTCACGATCACCACCAGGGGGCGGGTGCGCTGCTGTGGCTCTTCGTAGACGATCCGCCGGGCGAGGGGTGAGGGGGTGATCGCGCGGTGCCGGGTGATCTGGGGGGGCTCGGAGGTCTCGGGGGTCAGGGTCGCACCGAGCGGAGGTGCCGGAGGTGCCGGAGGTGCCGGAGGTGCCGGAGGTGCCGGAGGGGGACGAGGTGGACCTGGAGGAGCTGATCGGGGGGTCGAGCTCCGCGAGGGAGACAAGATCGGGGTGACAGCCTCGCTGGGGGCCGGCGGTGGGGTCTCGAGTAGATCCGGGTGGCCCCGGGGGGGGGGTGGCTCCGGCGGGAGGGCGGGGGCGAGCCCAGGGCCCTCCGCAGGATCGTTGGGGAGCTCTGGGCGGACGCCGAACAGGGCCCGGGCCAGCTCCTGGACCGAGTCATAGCGCTGATCGGGCCGGTAGCCGGTGGCTTGCATCAGCACCGGCACTAGATCCTGGGGGATCTCGGCCAGCAGGGCCGGCTCTCGATCCGCGATGAACAGGTTGGTGACCACCCGCCCCGTCAGCAGGGTGAACAGGGTGGCGCCGATCCCGTACACGTCGGTCCGGACGTCGGCGGAGTGGGGGTTGGTGCGCTGCTCCGGCGCCATGTACCCCAGGGTGCCCATCACGTTCTGATCCCCGAGGGTCCGGGCGTCGGGGATGTCGGTGCTCCCATCGGAGCGCATGATCTGGGCGATCCCGAAGTCGGTGACCTTGCACAGGCCGCGGCGGTTCAGCAGGATGTTGTGGGGCTTGACGTCGCGGTGGACCACGCCGATCCGGTGGGCGGCGCCGATCCCCTTGCTGATCTGGATCGCCACGTCGACCGCCATCTGTGGAGGCATCCGGCCGAAGCGATCGACCCAGTCCTTCAGGGAGCCCCCCTCGGCGATCTCCATCACCAGGAACGGCCTCCGGGCCTTCTCCACCAGATCCCAGGCATCGATCACGTTGCGGTGATCGAGGGAGATGACGGTCCGGCCCTCAGCGACGAACCGGGCCCGGGCCCCGGGATCGGCTGCATACTTCTCGTTGAGGACCTTCAGCGCACACCACCGCCCCTCCCGCTGGTCCCAGGCGCGGTAGACCTCCGCCATACCGCCCTGTCCCAGGAGCTGAGTCGCGATGTAGCGCTGCTTGTTGCCTGGCGTGGGTGCCTCTGATCACGGGTGGTTGGGTTCTAGCTGAGGAGCTGGTCCTCCTGCAACCCTCTCCTGATCTTGTCGATCCTGGTCAGGGATGCGCCTGAACACCAGCTGGTCATCCTCGAGCTCCACCCGGATGGTGTCTCCTGCGCCGTACCCACCCTCGATGATGGCCGAGGACATCGGGTTGAGCAAGGCGGTGGTGATCGCTCGCTTCAGTGGCCGTGCACCGAACGCCGGATCGTAGCCGATGTCGCAGATCCGGGCGCGGGCCTCGGGTGAGACCTCGAGGCTCAGATCGCGGGCGGCGAGCATCTGCCTCACATGGCGCAGCTGGATCTCCAGGATCTTGTCGAGGTCTTCGCGGGTCAGCGCATCGAACACGATCCGGTTGTCGATCCGGTTGACGAACTCGGGGCGCAGGTGGTGGAGCAGCTCGGCCTCCACCGCAGCGACGGCCTTGTCCCGATCGCCGGCGGCCTCCAGGATCTTGTGGGATCCGATGTTGCTCGTCATGATCACCACTGTGTTCTTGAAGTCCACGGTGCGGCCCTTGCTGTCGGTCAGGCGACCGTCGTCGAGCAGCTGCAGCAGGATGTTGAACACATCGGGGTGGGCTTTTTCGATCTCGTCGAGCAGGACCACGGAGTAGGGCCTGCGGCGGACGGCCTCAGTCAGCTGGCCGCCCTCGTCGTAGCCGATGTAGCCCGGGGGTGCTCCGATCAGGCGGGCCACCGAGTGCTTCTCCATGTACTCGGACATATCGATCCGCACCACGGCGTTCTCGTTGTCGAAGAGGAACTCGGCGAGGGCCTTGGCCAGCTCGGTCTTGCCCACCCCGGTGGGGCCGAGGAACAGGAAGCTGCCGATGGGTCGGTTGGCGTCCTGCAGACCCGCCCGGGAGCGGCGCACGGCCTGGGCGACCATGGTCACCGCCTCGTCCTGACCCACCACCCGCGAGTGAAGGTTCTGCTCCATGTCGAGCAGGCGCTGCATCTCGGACTGCTTCAGCCGGTTGACGGGCACCCCCGTCCAGCGGCTCACCACCTGGGCAACGTCTTCCTCGCCGACCTCCTCCGACAGCATCGCCCCGTCTTCCTGCAGCACCGCCAGCGCCGCGATCTTGTCCTCCAGCTCCCTGCGCAGCTGCGGCAGCTCGCCGTGCACGATCCGGGCGGCGGTCTCGAAGTCACCCATGCGCTGGGCCTTGTCGCCCTCGAACTGCAGCTCGTCGATCCGTTCCTTGATCGAGCTGATCTGCTCGATCGCGTCCCGCTCCCGGTGCCACCGGCCGGTGAGCACGTCGAGCTGGCCCTGCAGCTCGTCGATCTGCTCCTGGGTGGCCTGGGCCCGATCGAGGGCGGCCCGATCGGTGGAGCCCTTGATCGACAGCAGCTCGACCTTCAGGCCTGAGATCTTGCGCTCTAGCCGATCGACGGCCGCGGGCTTGCTCTCGATCTCCATCTTGATCCGACTCGCGGCCTCGTCGATCAGATCGATGGCCTTGTCGGGCAGCTGTCGATCGCTGATGTAGCGATCGGAGAGCACCGCGGCGGCGACACAGGCCTCGTCGGTGATGTGGATCCCGTGGTGGGCCTCGTACTTCTCCTTGATCCCGCGTAGGATCTGGATGGTGGACTCGACGCTGGGCTCCTCGACCAGCACGGGCTGGAAGCGACGCTCCAGCGCCTTGTCCTTCTCGAGGTGCTTGCGGTACTCGTCGAGCGTGGTGGCCCCGATCGCACGGAGCTTGCCCCGCGCGAGGGCGGGCTTGAGCATGTTGCCCGCGTCCATCGAGCCCTCGGTCTTGCCCGCCCCCACCAGGGTGTGCAGCTCGTCGATGAACAAGATCACCTTGCCCTCGGCGGCCTCGATCTCGGTCAGGATCGACTTGAGGCGCTCCTCGAACTCGCCGCGGTACTTGGCGCCGGCGAGCAGGGCGGGCAGATCCAACGCGAGGACCTTCTTGCCCTTGAGGGACTCGGGCACGTCCTCCTCGGCGATCCGCTGCGCGATCCCCTCGACGATCGCGGTCTTTCCGACCCCAGGATCTCCGATGAGGACCGGGTTGTTCTTGGTGCGGCGGGACAGCACCTGCAGCGATCGACGGATCTCCTCGTCGCGCCCGATCACTGGATCGAGGCGCCCCTGGGCGGCCTCCTCGGTCAGGTCGACGGTGTACTTGCTGAGCGCCTCGTACTGGGACTCTGGATCCTCGCCGGTGACCTTCTGGCCCCCGCGGATGTGCTCGATGGCCGGCAGCAGCTTCTCCCGGGTGATCCCGAGGGTCCGCAGCTGCTCGGCGGCCTTCGAGGAGCCCGACACGATGCCGAGCAGCATCATCTCGGTGGAGACGTGGCTGTCGCCCTGGGCTGAGGCCTCGGCGTCGGCAGCATCCAGCGCGGCCTGCAGATCGCGCGAGACCATGGCCTTGCTGCCGCCGCTGACCTTGCTGTATGAGTCTATGGTGCGGGCCGCGTCCCGGGCCACCGCCTCGAGGGGGACCCCAAGGAAGTTGCACAGGCGGGGCACGACGCCCTCTTCCTGGTCGACCATGGCGGCCAGCAGGTGGCCGGGTCGGATCTCGGGGTTGCCGAGGCGGCCAGCGAGGCGCTGAGCCTCAGCGAGCGCCTCCCGGGCCTTGATGGTGAACTTCTCGAAGCGCATAGATCCCCCGGTTGAGCGTTTCCGATGGGGTGGAATTTTGTCGTTGCCCAAACCTGTGCACCGGCTCAAGGACAGCAACCCTCGCCCGGCCCCGTGGGGGACGGAGGGCGCTAGAAGGGCCACCAAAACGGGATCACGATCGCTGCGACGATCAGGAACAGGACGTTGAGCGGTAGCCCCACCCGGGCATAGTCGAGGTAGCGATAGCCCCCCGGCCCATAGATCAGCAGGTTGGGGGTGCAGCCGATCGGGGTCGAGAACCCTGCCGAGGCGGCCATGGCGATGGCGATGGCGAACGGCCGTGGATCGTGGTGCCCCAGCTCCGCGGCCTGCAGGGCGACGGGGAACACCAGCGCGGCCCCGGCGGCGTTGCTGACGAAGGAGGCCAGCACCACGCCGAGGATGTACAGCGCGATCAGGGTGGCCCTCGGCCCCAGGGGCTCGGTCAGGGTGAGGATCGCGGTGGCCATCACGTTCGCTGCCCCCGAGCTGTTCAGCGCCGAGGCCACGCCAAAGGCGCTGCCGATCAGCACCAGGATCGGCCAGTTGAGGGAGCGGTGGGCAGCCGTGACGCTGAGACAGTTGGTGAGGAACAGCAGGACCAGGGCAGCCATGGCGCTCACCAGCAGCGGGATGTCGAGCAGGGCAGGCACCAGCACCATCGCCAGCACCGTGGCGAGCACGAAGCGGGCCCGGGGGTAGCGGGTCGGGGCCTCGGTGGGGAGCTCGCTCACCAGGTAGAACGCCGGGCTGTCTCGCCAGGAGCGTAGAAACCCAGGAGACGCCCACAACATCAGGGTGTCCCCCGCCTCCAGCTCGATGTCCCCGATCTTCTGCTCGATCCGGTGTCCCGCACGGTGGACCGCGAGGATCGCGGCCCCGAAGCGACGGCGGAAGTTCGCGTCCCGGACGCTCATGCCCAGCAGCGGCGATCGGTGGGACACCACCACCTCAAACAGCTCCTGATCGGTGAGGTGGAGCTCCTCGTCGACCGGCTGCATGCCGGGAAACTGAGAGATCAGGTCCTGGACGGTGGAGGCGATCCCGGTGAACACCAGGTGATCATGGGCCTCGATCCGATCCTCCGGGGCGACGGGGTTGACCGTCTCGCCCCCACGGCGCCGGATCTCCGCGAGGAAGAGGTCGGGCAGCGCCCGCAGCCCCGCGTCCTCGACCGTGGAGCCGACCAGGGGGGAGTCCTCCGCGATCCGGACCTCGACCAGGTAGTCCCGGGTCTCGGCCTCGGCGGTGGCCACCGCGTCGGCGCGCTCGGGCACGAGCCTCAGCCCGACGGTGGCGAGGTAGGTGATCCCGACGATCGTGGTGGGGACCCCCACCAGCGCGATCTCCAGCACCCCGATGGGGGGCCCCCCGGACTCGGCGAGCAGGCCGGAGACGACCAGGTTCGCGCTGGTGCCGATCATGGTGCAGGTCCCCCCGAACATCGCAGCCCAGGACAGGGGGATCAGCAGCTTGCTCGGGTTGATCCCGAGCTTCCTGGCGTGGGCTCGGATCAGCGGGATGAACATCGCCACGATCGGAGTGTTGTTGAGGAACGCACTCAAGATCGCGGTGGGCACGACGGTGCGCAGCAGCACCACCACCGGCGTGGTGCTGCGCCCCAGCAGGCTGCCGGAGAACAGCTTCAGCGCCCCGGTCTCAGACACCGCCCCAGTGACCGCGAGCAGCACCGCGATCGTGGCCACCGCGGGCTGGGAGAAGCCAGAGAGCGCCTGATCGGGGGCGAGGATGCCCGAGACCACCAGCACGCACAGGGCGAGGAACATCACCACGTCCGGAGCGAGGCGCTCCCTGGCCATAGACCAGGTCGCGAGCCCGACGACGATCAGGGTAAAGACCCACTGCCACTGTGTGAACCAGGTGAGGGCGGCTTCGCTCACGATCCTCCGGCTCCCTGATCGACCTGCTCCCTGTAGCACACTGGGTCGCTGCACAGTAGGATGGCGGCCGACCTGTGGGGTGGCGGGATGCCGAACCAGGGCCCCGGGGACCGGAAGCACCGGGCCGCCAGTGAGCGCTTTCGGCATGGCTTCCTCGCGCAGGCTGCCGAGCAACTCCAGGAGCTCTCGCTCCTCCTCGACGAGGAGCCCGACGCGTGCGAGTCGGTGGCCTTCGAGCTCCGTCGGCTCTCGGACATCGCCGGCTCCCTGCAGCTGCCGAGCGTGGCCCGGGCCGCGCTGGACGCTGCGGGGGAGCTGGAGGCGGGCAAGATCGCCACCAAGGCGCTGCGCCGGGTGGCCAACGCCATCCGCCACACGGGCGGGACGCTGCTGTTCGGCCCGATCGCGATCGTGGGGGCGGGGGACCTCTCGGCACAGCTGCGCTCCGACGCTGAGCTGTGCTGCGAGCCGATCCAGCTGTTCGAGGATCTCTCGTCCTTTGCGGTGCAGCTGCACACCGAGCAGCCCGCGGCGGTGGTGCTGCCGATCGAGGCGCTAGACGCGATCCGGCAGCTCCGCCTCCGGGAGCGCTTCCCGGTGCTGGCCCACGGTCAGGCGTCGGCGTGGGAGCGGTGGCTCGCAGCGATCGACGCCGGCGCTCAGGGATCCCTGGTCCACCCCTTCCGGCTGGCCGATGTCACCCGGCTCGCCAGATGGCTCGATCCTCAGCAGGAGCACGCCCACGAGGTGTTGCTCTTCTTCGAGGAGGGCGGAGAGCGCGATGCGCTGATCGAGGCCCTGGAGGAGCTGTCGATCGAGGTGACCGCCACCACCGATCCCCCGGAGCTCATCCGGGCGCTGGAGATCGGGGCCCCCAGGGCAGTGATCCTCGGGGCGAGGCTGGCGGGGAGCGCGTGTCTCCCCCTCACCCGGCTGATCCGCAGCCACCCCCGGGTCAACCACGTCCCGATCCTCGTCGCCGGGAGGCCCGAGGATCCAGCGATCCTCCGGGAGCTCGGCGTCGACGACGTGATGCGCTCCCATGCCGCCCCCGAGGCGGTCGCCCGGCGGGCCTGGGATCGGATGCGGCGCACCGAGTCTCTGCCCTGGAAGCAGGATCCAAGCCACAGGCTGGCGAACCGCCTGGGGATCCTCGACGAGCTCGACGAACAGCTGGCGAAGATCAGCCGCACCGGCGAGGTGTTGACCGTCGTGTTGATCGAGATCGTCGGGCTCCGGCACAGGATCAAGGCCTCGGGGGCCAGCACTCAGCGGCTGGTCCGGCGGCTGCTGGCCCGACTGCTCCGCAGCGGGCTGCGGCGCACCGATCGGTACGGAGAGCTGGGCCTTGGGATCCTGCTCGTCTCGATGCCCGGGGCCGAGCAGCAGACCGCGCTGCACCGGATGGAGTCGATCGCAGAGGCGTTCCGCGAGGGCTGCAGCCAGCAGGCTCAGCTCCAGGGCCTCCAGCTGCTGATCGGGGTCGCGGACACCCGGCGGGGGCTAGTGGGGGTGGCCCAGCGCGCTGAGCAGGATCTCCGGATGGGGGGCTCAGGCAACACCGCGACCTAAGCGGCTCACCCGCCGGACCCCGGGCCCACCCGCCGGGCTCTGGGCTCACCCGCCGGGCTCTGGGCTCACCCGCCGGGCTCTGGGCTCACCCGCCGGGCTCTGGGCTCACCCGCCGGGCTCAGTACCCCAGCAGCTTCCCCAGCTCTGTGCAGTCTCCACGCTGGCAGCTGCGGACCGCGGTGGCGACGTCACCGCTGGAGGCCAGCTCGGACAAGACCGCGATCGCGTCGAGGCGGAGCTTCTTCGGCAGCTCCTCGAGGACCCCGGCCACCGCGGATCCATCGAGGACCTCGCAGCGCTCGAGGGCCCAGGCCCGGACCAGGCCGGCCTCGTCGAGCCAGGTCCCGCTGTTGTCACGGCTCAGCGGCAGCCGGCTCATGTGGCGGGTCCGTAGATCCTCGACCACGACGTCGAGGGCGAAGGTGGCGGGCCAGCGGGCGGCGAGCTGAGAGCCGGGCGTGGGGCCGGGCAGCCGCTGCAGTGGCTCCCGCCACGCAGAGACCCCGCTGAGGCGCCGGGGGAAGATCTCGCACCGCCGGGGCTCGACGTCGAGGATCACCTCCTCCCTGATCCGGATGGTGCTCTTCACCCAGGTCCGATCCAGGGCCGCCGCGCGGCGATCAGCCTCGACTCTCGACAGCTTGGCTGAGACCTCGGACGACTCGGCCCCGAACGTCTCCCGGATCTCAGCGGGGGTGTGGCCCTGGAGGTCGAGGATCAGCGTGTGCTCTCCTGGCTCCAGCGCGAGGGTGACGGGGGTGATGCCCCGGGAGCCGAGATCCCTGCGCTCGACGTAGACGGTGGCCCCCGAGGGCTCGGAGGTCACCTGGACCCGGGCGATGTAGGGCTCAAGCTCGGCCATGGCCTCGAGGACCGAGGCCTTCAGCTGGGGATCCGGCTCCCCCTCGACCGCGATGTTGTAGTAGCGCCAGGCCTGATCGGGGCGCTGTAGCTCGCTGTAGCAGCGCCCGATGTTGAAGGAGGTGTTGCGGTTGGGCGCGAGCCGGTGGGAGGTGAGCAGGTGATCGAGGGCGGTGGTGAGATCCCGCGCTGAGTAGGCGTTGACCCCGAGCCGAAAGTGCAGCTCAGCCTCCTCGGCGAGATCCACCGAGGGCAGGCCTGGCTCAGCGGCGGACGCCCGGGGGAGACCCCAGGCGAGCCACCCCAGGCCCCCGAGGACAGACCACACACACACGCTCAACCCAGACATCTTCCGCACCCTGCTCAAAGGGACGCGGAGCATACCGCGGACGACGTGTTGCGGGGCCTGTCAGCGCTCGATCCGCAGCGGTGGGGCCGGTGTCCCGGGCTCGGGCTCGGGCCCGGGCTCGGGCTCGACGACGCGGGGCTGGGGACCCGGGGACGGCCTGGAGCGGGGCTTCACCGCCGGCGCGGGCTCCTCGGGGATCAGGGTGAAGAACTCCTCCGCCGAGATCTGGGTCCATTCCTGGACGTAGGTCTGATCGACGAAGCCTGCCTGTCTGAGGGTGAAGGTGCGTGGATATCCGCCTGGATCTCCGCTCAGAGACAGGGTCACCGGGGTGTGACCGAGCTGCTCCCCCCCCTCGAAGACCTCAGCCTGTGGCTTGCTCCTCAAGGTGAGGGTGATGTTGGCGG
>DRPG01000168.1 GCA_011376105.1 Deltaproteobacteria bacterium | reverse complement strand
GGTGAGGCGGGCCCTCTCAGCGGAGACCGATCTGGATTTATTCGCGCTCACCGGCTCTTTGGGGGACGCCACCGGCGGCGGGCCACGTCCCGAATTAGGCACGTCCATGGCTCGTGCCGTCCCACAAGATCCCGCCTATACGACCCTCCCCCAGAAAACTACCCTCCCCAGGAGAGACACCCCCTGTCCCTCCACGTGCTCTGCGCCCGTGATCGTGATCGGAGGTTTTTGTCATGCTGACCGCGCTGCGTATCCGCAACCTCGCCATCGTCGAGGAGCTCGAGGTGAGCCTGGGAGAGGGGCTCACCGTGATCACCGGAGAGACAGGGGCGGGCAAGTCGATCCTCATCCGGGCCCTGAAGCTGGTGTTGGGCGCCCGAGCCCGGCCTGACATGGTCCGCACCGGCGCGGATCGCGCTGAGATCGAGGCGCTGTTCGACGTCAGCGATAACCCCATCGCCCAACAGCGGCTCCGGATGCTCGATCTCCCCGATGACAGCGAGCTCGTCATCCGGCGTGTGATCCAGGCGGGGCGGAGCCGGGGCAGCGTCAACGGGCGGCTCACCACCGCAGCTCAGCTCCGAGACCTCGCCACAGGGCTGATCGACATCTCGTCCCAGCACGCCCACCAGACCCTGGTGGATCCCTCCACCCACCTCGAGACCCTGGACGCCTGGGCCAACCAGCCCGAGCTGATCGAGGCGGTGGAGGCGACCTACCGGGAGGCGATGGAGAGCAGGGCGGCCCTGCTCGAGCTGAACCGGCGCCTGTCCGAGCGCGACGAGCGCCAGGATCTGCTGCGCTTCCAGCTCTCCGAGATCGCCAGGCTGAACCCCCGCAGCGGAGAGCTCGAGGAGATCGAGCTCGAAGTCGCCCGGCGCCAGCACTCCGAGCTGCTCCGCAGCGCCACCGCGGGCGCCGAGCGGGCGCTGTACACCCGGGAGGGGGCTGTCTGTACCGAGCTGCGACAGCTCGAAGATCGCTTGATCGACACCGCCCAGCACGATCCCTCCCTCAGCAGCGTCGCCGAGCAGATCACCAGCGCGAGGACCGAGCTCGAAGACGCCGCTGAGCAGCTCGGACGCTATGCCCGCGAGGTCAACAGCGATCCGGGGGAGCTGGCCCAGCTCGAGGATCGGTGGCAGGAGCTGCGCAGGCTGGCGCGCCGGTTCGGGGGCGATCTGGACGCCGCGGTGGTCCGCCGCCAGGAGATCGAGGAGGAGCTCGCGATCCTGGAGCAGGCCGACGAGCACCTCGAACACCTCGAGCAGGAGGCGGCCCGCACCGAGGCCGCCGCGGGCGAGGCCGCCGAGGCCCTGTCCCGGGTGCGCAGGGCCGCTGCGGTGGCGCTGGGCGAGGCCATCGGCGCTGAGCTCGCGGATCTGGGCATGGGCAGCGCCTACGTCCGGATGGAGGTGAGCACGCTGGAAGGCACGGGGGAGCTCAACCGGGGCGGGGCCCGCCTCACCGCCCGGGGCATGGATCGCGCCGAGCTGCTCATCGGACCGAACCCCGGCGAGGAGCCACGTCCCCTGAGGCTGATCGCCAGCGGCGGCGAGCTGTCACGGGCGCTGCTGGCCACCAAGCGGGTCCTCGCCGGGCTCGGGCCGGTCGGCACCTACGTGTTCGACGAGGTCGACAGCGGCGTGGGTGGCGCGGTGGCCGAGGCCATCGGGATGAAGCTGCGGGAGGTGGCCCGACACCACCAGGTGCTCTGCATCACCCACCAACCCCAGATCGCCGCCCTCGGAGATGCCCACCTCCGGGTCGAGAAGCGGGTCCGCCGGGGCCGCACCCACAGCCAGATGATCTCGATCACCGACGAGGCACGGATCGAGGAGATCGCCCGGATGCTGGGAGGGCGCACCGTGTCCGACGCGGCGAGGGATGCGGCCCGGGCCCTGCTGCCCTAAGCCCCGCTGCCCTAAGCCCCGCTGCCCTAAGCCCCGCTGCCCTGTGCTGGCGACCTTCCCTGACGAGCCAACAAGGTCCCGAGGGGGCCTGGGGCGCCTCAACTCCCTGGAGAGCCCTGTCTAGCGCAGGGTGGGGTGGGCCGGCCACATCGGGCAACCGCTGCTGCCGCGGGCCCAGGATCGCCTCGGAGACACGATCGCCAAGCTCCAGACCAGCGATCTGCTGATGCTGCTCAGCACCCGGATGAGCGCGATCGCTGATCCTCTCCCTGTGGTGGGTGTTCACCATCCGCCGCCCGCAGCAGCCGCCCGCAGCAGCCGCCCGCAGCAGCAGCCCGCAGCAGCAGCCCGCAGCAGCAGCCCGCAGCAGCCCGCAGCAGCCCGCAGCAGCCCGCAGCAGAGATCACGGCCCAGAGCTGAGCCAGGGCCAAGCCACCGAGCGCTGAGCCACCGAGCGTTGAGCCACCGAGCGCTACAGGGAGGCCGGTGGATAGGAGGGGAAGGAGCCATCGCTGGGGCCCCGCAGCCCCAGCTCGTCGAGGGGATCCCCAGACCACAGGCGCCCCCGGGCCATCTCGCCCCACATCCGGAGGTCACACAGCAGCGACCAGATCGGGTACTGGAAGGTCGCGGGGCGGTTGTTCTCGATCCGGAAGTGACCGACCCAGGCCGCGGCGTAGGCCAGGGAGACCCCCAGCGGCACCCACAGGGGGGAGGCGAGGGAGGCGAGGGCGATCATGGCCAGCATCGGGACGAACGCGGCCTGCCTCGGCTCCACCCGGGTCGCCCCCCACCACGCGAGCCCCACCACCCCTGCCATCACCGCCGGGAACACCACCGGGTGGGTGATCACGCTCACCCCGACCGCACAGAAGAACAAGGAAGTTCCAAGAAAGTGGAGCATTCTGGAGCGAGGAGCACGGTGCTCTGAGAGGTAGCGGATCCAGAACTGATCGAGCGATTGAATGCGTGGCATGGTGTTCCTCGGTAGGTCGGCGAATAACCCGACGGTGGCGCCCCTGCCCCCTCGGGGGCTAGGCTGCGCAGATGATGGTGACGTTGTTCTCTGCTGGTCTGTCCAGTGTGGCCCTCGCCTCGGAGCTGCCCGCCCCACCGCCGCCACCGCCGCCACCCGGCGACGAGGTCGACGCGTCCTCCCCCCCCCTCGAGCGCTTCGTGCCCCTGCGCTCGCCCCTCGAGGCGCACTGGTCTCAGGTCGATCTCCGCGCCCGGGCGCTGAGCCGGAGCGGCAACTGGCTGGCGGTCACCGGCCTGACCGCAGGCGCTCTGGGGGCGGGGTTGCTGCTGGGGGGCAGCGAGGCAGGTGTGCTGCCTCTGGCCGCGGGGGTCGGGGGGCTGCTCCTCGGTCCACCCCTGGCGCTGTCCGGCGCCGCGCGCTCGGCCCGCTCCCTGCGGCTTCGGGGGATCCGGGTGTCGACCGTGCCGGTGGGCCTGGGCTGGGCCAGCTATAGCCTCATCCTGCTCTCTCCCTTCGCCGCTCAGGGCGCGCTGGTGCTCACCCCGACGCTGTACCTGGGGGCGGTGGTCGGTGCGGCCCTGCAGCTGCGGCAGAACCAGCGGAGCCGGGATCATGCGCGGCTGCCCCTCCTCAGCCTCGCCCTCCGGCCCGACAAGCTGGCCCTGATCGGCACGTTCTAGGCTCAGGCCCCCCGCGCCCGGGCCTCCTGGGCCTGGGCCTCCTCTCGGGCGATCGCCTCCCGCACCTCCTGCTGCCTGCGGCTCGCCCGGGCGCGCTCGAGCTCCTCCTCGACGAAGGAGCGGGCTCTCTGCTCCACCGTGTCGGCGACCTGCTTCAGCGAGCGCTTGGCGACGTCGACGGCGCTGCTCGAGGCCCTCCGGGTGACCTCACGCCGGGCGCGCCTCCACACCTCGGACCAGATCCCCACCGGAGCTACGCCTCCGCCTGGGCCGCGTAGGCCTCGAGCCAGGCGATGATGTCGGCGGA
This sequence comes from Deltaproteobacteria bacterium, assembly GCA_011376105.1. Lineage (GTDB taxonomy): Bacteria > Myxococcota_A > UBA796 > UBA796 > DRPG01. The sequence continues at coordinate 12,134 of DRPG01000168.1, read as the reverse complement.
CTCGAACAGGGGTTGTTCGTCGATGAACAGGCACGGGACCTGGGTGCGACCGGTCTGTTCCTGGAGGTACCTCCGGTGCTGGGGATCACGGCGGGTGTCGCGCAGCTCGACCTGGAGATCGAGCTGGCCCAGCCGGCGCAGCACCCGCACACAGAACGGACAGGAGTCGTACTTGTACAGCGCCAGCCGGCGGGGCTGCTTGGGGCTGGGCACGTGTTCGGGGACAGACCTGCGCGTGAACCACATGTCGACCCGTAACCTCAGCTGTCCTCGACGGCGCGCACCGAGCCCCGGGTGTTCACCGAGCGGATGACCTGCGCGATCAGAGGCTCGAGCCCGAACTGCAGGTACCAGTCGGGGGGATCAGGGTGGACGACGGAGCTGGTGCCCGCCAGGTGGAAGGACACCCCCCGCTGTGCAGCCTCGACGTGCAGCTCGGTGAGGCGCTCCCAGGCCGGCCCCGACAGCAACAGGTGGACCCCGGCGACGACGATGTCCCTCGCCCCCTTGTCCCACAGGCTGCGCACCGCGGACGCCACGCTGCCGGCGGTGTCGACGATGTCGTCGACGATCAGCACCGATCGATCCTCGACCTCTCCGATGACGGAGGTGTTGAGCACGGCGCTGCTCTTGCTGTAGTCCCGCTCCTTGGACAGGGCGGCGATGGGCTTGCCGAGCCGCTTGGCGTAGGCCCGGGCCATCTCGAGGCCGCCCACGTCGGTGGAGGCGACGACGTCGCAGGTGAGCCCCGCGGTGCTGAGGAAGCGTGCGAAGGGGACCGTGGCGCTCACGGCCTCGAGCACACAGCGCGAGGGATCGTAGCAGCCATAGATCGCCTCGTTGTGTGGCTCGACGGTGATCACCATCTGGACCCCGGCGGCCTCGAGCATCCGCGCCATCAAGCCGGTGGTCACGCCCTCCCGGACGTGCCTCTTGCGCTTGTCCTGGCGGCTACCCGGCAGGTAGGGCACCACCGCGGTGACCCGACTGGCGTCGGCAAAGCGCGCGGCGTCGACCGCGTGCAGCAGCGCGACGGTGCGATCATAGATCGAGCGCGCGCTGCCGGGCTGCACCGGCTGCTGGAACACATAGCAGTCGCAGCCACGGATGTTGGCGTCGATCACGTGCTTGGCCTCGCCGCACGCGAACCACAGCTCACGGCTCGGGGTCAGCGGGATCATCAGGTGGCGCGCGACCGAGGAGGCCAGCTCCCCTGCGTCGCCACAGGACAGCAGGCACAGGGGAGCGCGACAGCTCTCCTGGGGGGTTGGATCGCTCACCGCTGAGACCACTCGAGGACCAGGGAGGCGAGCACCTGTCTGGCGTTGCCCTCCCGCCGCAGCCTGCGCCCGTCCCAGCTCGAGATCCTCCCCTCCCGCTCGAGGTACACCACCCCGGCGCTGACCGCGAACAGCTCTCCGTCCTCGGGCGAGGCCCGCCCCGTCCTCGCGATCGCGATCGCGTCGAGGGATGGGTCGTCGCTCCCCGAGCGCCCGACGCCAAAGCCTCCGTCGACGCACGTGCCCGACCGCTGACCCTCCCGGTGCAGGGCGACCACCTCCGCCAGCCACCCCCCCGGCCCCACGGCCAAGACCCGGCTCCCGGGGCGGCGCAGATCGGGGAAGCCCCACAGCGAGTAGCGCCGCCCGTGGGCCTCGAGCACGGCCTGCTCCCCGGCGGTCTCCAGCACCCCCAGGACCGGGGCGAGGAGCGCCAGGGCCTCCGGCAGGGGCTCGCGCTCCCCCCGGATCAGCACCCCACCGATCCGCTCGATCGCCCGCTGCCACCCCGGGGGGGCCGTCGGCTCGGCGGCGTCGGCTTCGATGTTGGCACCTGCAGCGCCTGCAGCGCCTGCAGCGCCTGCAGCGCCTGCAGCGGCCTCAGGCGGATCGGAGGCCACCAGCGACACCGCCAGGGGGCGCCCTGGGGCAGAGCCCGGAGGATCCGCGGGGTCCGGGGTCGGGGCGGAGGGCTCGGCCAACGCGTCCATCGGCATCCGGGGCGCGGTCACGCCACAGGTCACGTTCATCAGGTGGCCCAGATCGGGCAGGATCAGCTGTGACATCGCCAGCTCGCAGGCCCGGGTCGAGCCCGGTAGGGCGAACACCACGGTGCGACCGATGATCCCCCCCACCGCCCGCGAGAGCATCGCGGCCGAGCCGATCTGTTGGTAGGACAGCCACCGGAAGAGCTCACCGAACCCATCCAGCCGCCGGGTCCACAGGGGCTGCAGCGCCTCGGGGGTGACGTCCCTGGGCCCAGGGCCGGTGCCCCCGGTGAGTATGATCAGCTCGACCCCGCTGCCGGCCAGGGAGCGTACAGTGTCGCGGATCAGCCCCTCGTCGTCGTCGACCAGCAGGGTCTCGCGCACGGTGTGCGATGCCGCCACGAGGGACGCAGCGATCGCCCGACCGCTGGTGTCGTCCTCGAGGGTGCGGGTGGTCGAGACCACCACCACACAGGCCAGCACCGGGATGTGTCTGGCCTGGGCTCGGTGTTCCTCAGCGCTCATCGATCCTCCACCCCGCGGGTGGAGGGTACAGCGGGGTCTACATCGGGGTCTAGCATCCCCTGTGCTGCGAGCCGGCCGCGCTCCCCCGCAGCCACCCGTGCCCGCGCGCCTGGATCGAGGAAGGGCAGGCCCTGCAGCAGGGCGGCGACGGGCCGCCCCTCGAGCCCCAGGGCGCTCGGATCGTTGAGGTTCTCGAGCTCAGCGGCGGGGACAGGCACCGCAGCAGCGGAGGCCGCGAAGTCTCGCACGCTCCCGCCGGCGGCGGCCCCGGCGGCGGCGCGTGCAGCCCAGCTCCGGGGGAACGCTCCGATCAGGGGGTGGCGTCGCCCGGCCCCGATCGCGATCGCGGGCGCACGGTGGATCAGGGCGGCCAGGGTGCCCGACGTGAGCCCGGGCACGTCACAGGGCAGGATCAGCGCCACCGGGGCCTGCGAGGCCTCCAGCGCCGCCGCCACGCCCCACAGGGGGTGGGTGTCCACAGCGACGGGCTGCTCCCGGAGGACCTCGACCGGTGAGCCATCGGCCCAGCGCCAGGGCAGCCCGTCGGGGGGACCCCGGCGCACCAGGACCAGGCGCCCACACAGCGACGACAGGGAGCCCAGGACCGCCAGCGCCAGCGGCTGGCCCCGGTAGCAGGCCCTGGCCTTGTCGAAGCCCATGCGGGAGCTACGCCCCCCCGCGAGCACGAAGCCATCGGGCCTCACCAGCCGTGATCCGCGGACGCGCTCCCCGGCAGGGCGCCGTCGATCAGCTGCACCCGGACCGGATCCCCGATGGACGGGGGCGGCGCGTCGATCGCCACCAGCATCAGCCCGTCGGCCTGGGCCATCGAGGTCAAGACCCCGCTGGACTGCGAGCCGGTGCTTCGGGCGATCCAGCCCCGCTCCCCGCGCTCCAGGTACACCCGGATCAGCCGGAGCCGGCCGGGGCGATCCCGGAAGTCATCGCCGGCGATCGCGTCGATCACCGGGAGGTGGGGGGCTCGATCGCCGAGGCTGGTCCGCAGCCAGGGGCGCACGAACTGCAGGAAGTTGACCATGCAGCTCACCGGGTTGCCGGGCAGCCCAAACAGCGGGATCCGCGGCGCAGACCCGACCTGGCCAAAGGCCAGCGGCTTGCCCGGCTTCATCCGGACCTTCCAGAACGACAGCCCCCCGCCGACGGCCTCGAAGGCCTCCTTGACGAAGTCGTACGCACCCACCGACACCCCCCCGGTGGTCACGACCACGTCGGCGGCGTCGATCGCCTGTTGGATCGCAGCGATGGTTGCCTCCAGCGTGTCCGGAGCGGTCCCTAGATCCAGGGGGATCGCACCGGCCTGCTGCACCAGGCCCACCAGGGAGGCGTTGTTCGAGGACCAGATCTGGCCCGGCGCCAGGGGCCGGCCCGGCGCCACGATCTCATCTCCGGTGGAGAGGATCGCGACCACGGGCTGTCTGCGCACCTCGAGCCCGGTGTGACCCACCGAGCTGGCCAGGCCCACCTGCGCTGGGCTCAGCACTGAGCCGGCGGTCAGCACCACCGAGCCGCTCGCCACATCCTCCCCCCGGCGCCGGATGTGCTGCCCCGGGCGGGCACGCCCCCGGACGCACACGGCCCCCTCAGCGGCGCCGTCGGTGTCTTCCACCATCACCACCGCGTCGGCGCCCTCGGGCATCGGCGCGCCGGTCATCACCCCGATCGCAGCACCGGGCGTGACCACCCTCTCCGCCACCGCGCCGGCGCCGACGACCTCCAGCAGGGAGAGGCGGACCTCCCCCTCGTCGGTGTCCCCGGCGATCACCGCGTAGCCATCCATCGCGGAGTTGTCCCACGGGGGCACATCGACGGCGCTGATCACGTCGACCGCGAGGACCCGACCGGCGGCCTGCGCCAGGGGCACCCGCTCGGGGGGCTGCAGCGGGACGTCCGCAAGGATCCGTGCCTGGGCTTCTTCCACGGTGAGCAAGGCGACCTCCTGCCCCACCGTACCCCGTCCCTGGGCCCGCGCCCGGGCCAACCCCCGCTCGCTCAGGGACGGGCCCGGGCCAACCCCCGCTCGCTCAGGGACGGGCCCGGCGGGGCGCTCCGGGACCGAGGGCCCCCAGAGGCCACCCGCCGCCGGCGGCGCCCCCCGGAGGCACGCTAGGATCGCCTGATCTTCAGCTTCTGGCCGGGATAGATCGTGGAGCCCTGGATCTTGTTCCACGCCTTGAGATCCGCGACCGAGCATCCGTGGGCGGTCGCGATCTTGCCCAGGCTGTCGCCGCGCTTGACGGTGTACTCCGACCAGGTCGGCACGCTCACGACGCCTCCGCCCGAGCCACCCTGGAGCCGGATCCGCTGCCCGACGGTGATGTGGGCAGCGTCCCGGATCCCGTTCCACGCCTTGAGATCCGCGACTGGGATCCGGTACTTGGTGGCGATCCCCGACAGGGTCTCTCCGCGCTGCACCGTGTGGATCGCCGGGACCGCTGACGCGGGGACCGCTGACGCGGCGCTCGCACCGGAGGCCGTCGCCCCGGACGGGCCCGCCAGGGCGATCCGCTGCCCGACGGTGATGTGGGCAGCGTCCCGGATCCCGTTCCACGCCTTGAGATCCGCGACCGGGATCCGGTACTTGGTGGCGATCCCCGACAGGGTCTCTCCGCGCTGCACCGTGTGGATCGCCGGGACCGACGCCGCAGGGATCGGGGCTGTGGGCTTGGCGGCCGCGGGGATCGTGGCCGCGGGGACCGCCGAGGCGCTCGCCACGGCCGCGACCGTCCCGGGGGCAGAGGGGGCCGAGCCGGCGGCTGTGGCCGGCGGTGGCGCAGCTGGATCCGCCAGGGCGATCCGCTGCCCGACGGTGATGTGGGCAGCGTCCCGGATCTTGTTCCACGCCTTGAGGTCGCTCACCGACACGCGGTTCCGGGAGGCGATCCCCGACAGGGTCTCCCCGCGCCGCACCGTGTGGGTGGGGGTGTGGGCCGGGATCGAGGCCGGGGACACCGCGGCGGGCTCGGGGCGCTGGGGGGCCGCCAGGGCGATCCGCTGCCCGACGGTGATGTGGGCAGCGTCCCGGATCTTGTTCCACGCCTTGAGGTCGCTCACCGACACGCGGTACTTGGTGGCGATCCCCGACAGGGTCTCTCCGCGCCGCACCGTGTGGGTGCTCGGCCTGGCCGCGGAGGCGCTGGCGCTGGCCGGGGACGGCCGCGGGGACGGCCGCGGGGACGGCCGCGGGGACGGCCGCGGGGACGCGGCCGCCACCGCGGCGCCGCTGGTGCTCCGGGGGATGAGCAGCGTCCAGCCGACCGCGATGGTGTTGACGCTCTCGAGGCTGTTGGCGTTGCGGATCTCGTCCACGGATGAGCCGTAGCGGGCGGCGATCTTCGACAGGGTGTCACCCCGTCGCACGGTGTGCTGGACCACGGTGAGGCGCTCGGACTCGGGGACCCGGGACAGGGCCGTGAGGAAGCTGCTGCGTCGGCCGGGGGGCACCCGCAGCTCGTAGCCCTCGGGCGGCGTGGCGAACCGCCTCAGGGCAGGGTTGAGGGCCTTGATCTCGTCGAGGGTGGTGCCGGCACACCGGGCCAACACCACCAGCTCCACCGAGCCCTCGACCCTCACCTTGTCGTACACCAGCTCAGGCTCGGCCTTGATCTCGTCGAAGCCATAGCGCTCGGGGTGCTTGCCGATGATCGCCGCGGCCATGATCTTCGGCACGTAGTTGTCGGTCTCGGGGTGGAGGTAGGGCCCATTGGCCAGGGTCCAGAAGTCGCGGGAGCCTGCCTTGCTCACCGCGCGCGCCACCCGACCCGGGCCCCCGTTGTACGACGCCCAGGCCAGCCGCCAGTCCCCGAACTGCCGGTGGAGGTTGCTGAGGTAGCGGATCGCTGCGTGCAGGGAGGCCTCTGGATCCCTGCGCTCGTCCACCCACCAGTCGATCCGCAGCTTGTACTCGGTGCCGGTGCTGGCGATGAACTGCCACAGGCCGGCGGCGGCGGCGGGGCTGTAGGCGTGCGCGTTGTAGCCGCTCTCGATCATCGACAGGTACACCAGATCCCGGGGCAGGCCCGCCGCCTCCAGCTCCCGGTGCATCATCGGCTGGTACCGGCTCGCGCGCTCCAGCCAGCGCGCGTAGTACTGGCGCCCCGAGCCCTCGGTGAAGTAGCGGACCCATTTCTCGACCCACTCGTTGATCTCGATCGGGATGTCGAACTCGGACACGCGGACCCGATCGAGGGCCAGGGGATCGGAGGCCAGGGCCGCGGTGGGATCGCGGTAGAACGCGATCGGGGGCTGGTGCCCCGAGAGGTCATCGATCAGGTCCTGCTCAGCGATGTGGACCTCCTGGATCTCCCGCATCGCCTCAACCTGCTCAGCGCTCGGGATCTCCCCACCCAGCTCGCCCACCCACTCCCAGATCCCGCCCTCTACCCTGGATATAGCCTCGACGTCGTCGGGGCCTGGGGCGGGATCCAGCTTGGAGAGGGCGGCGAGCTGCCTCCGCTCCTTCCTCGCCGCCCTCCGCTCGGCCTTCCTCGCCTTGGCTTCCTTGGAGAACGGGAGCACGAGGCCCTTCTTCCTGGCGGCGGGCTCGGCGGCGGGCTCGGCGGCGGGCTCGGCGGACGCGGTGGGGCCGATCGAGGCGCTCAGCACCACCCACAGCACGAGAGACGATCGGGGGGGGATCCATGGTCTGTAGCTCATGGGGACATCCGGAGGAGGGGCTGTTCCTGCAACGTACCAACGTTGCGGGATATTCGACCGCCTCGTTAGACAGCGACGTGCTATGGCGCGACCATGACACCGAGGGACGAGGTGAGACAGCGGGTGTGGGGCCTGTACGGCCTCGCGGACTCGGGGGCTGGGGGCGGCGATCCCGTCCGGCTCGGGGCGGCGCTGCTCGAGGGGGGCTGTCGCCTGATCCAGCTGCGCTGCAAGGGCTGGAGCCCCGAGGACACGCTGCGCGCCGCCCTGCAGCTGGGGCCACGCTGCAGGGCCGTCGGAGCGACCTTCCTGATCAACGATCTGGCTCAGCTGGTGATCGAGTCCGGCGCCGACGGGGTACACGTCGGCCAGACCGACGGAGACACCGACACGATCCGAGCTCAGATCGGTCCCGATCGGATCCTCGGGCGGAGCACCAACGCCCTGGGGGCCCTGCCCCAGGCGGTGGCCCAGGCTGACTATGTCGCCTTTGGGCCTGTGTTCTCGACCCAACACACCTCGCGTCCCAGGCCGGTCCAGGGGCTGGAGCGGCTGGCCCGAGCCCGGGCGGTGGTGCCCGAGGGGGTGCCGCTGGTCGCCATCGGTGGGATCACCGCCGGGCGGCTGGCCTCGGTGCGCTCGGCCGGCGCCAGCGCCTGGGCGGTGATCGGCGCGATCGCCGGCGCCGATGATCCAGTGGCGGCGACCCGGGCGCTGTCGGCGTGAGCCCCGAGAGCGTCGTCGCGGCCCTGGGCCCACGATCCGGCGTCGCCTGGCTGGACTCGGGGGCTGCGGATCACGGCTGGTCGGTGATCGCCTGGGATCCAGTGCAGATCGTCACCGACGGTCGGGGCTGGCCCACCTCCGGCCGGAGCCTGTCGTCGATCGCCGATGCACGTCGCGGCGACGACGATCCCCCCTTCGTCGGGGGCGTGATCGGCTACCTGGGCTTTGGCGTCGGCCACTACACCGCCACCCTCCCACCCCAGGGCCCCACCCCCGAGCCTGAGCTCTGGCTGGCGCGCTACGAGGGCGCGCTGTGCTACCGGCACCGCGATCAGACCTGGCACCCGACGGGCCCGGCGAGGCTGCGCCGGGAGGCGAGCGCGCTGCTAGCCCGCGCTTGTCCCCTGCCCCCTCCACCGGACCCCCCCCCCGACGCGACGAGCCGCACCGTGGATCGACAGGGCTACGAGGCATCGGTGGAGCAGATCCTCGCCTGGATCCAGGCCGGAGACTGCTACCAGGTCAACCTGTCGCGTCCGGTCTCTGTCCAGCCGATCGGCGATGCCTTTGGCGCATATCGAAGATTACGTAGATTTCAAGCTGATTATGGAGCCTGGATCCAGCTCGATGGGGGGCGCGCGGTGCTGTGCAACTCCCCTGAGCTGTTCCTCGCGATCGATGGCCGGCGGGTGTGCTCTGAGCCGATCAAGGGGACCCGTCCCCGGGGGGAGGATCCAGCGACCGACGCGCGGCTGGGGCGCCAGCTGCTGGAGTCCAGCAAGGATCGTGCTGAGCTGACGATGATCGTCGATCTGGTCCGCAACGATCTGGGCCGGATCGCGTCCCTGGGCAGCGTCACCACCCAGGCGCGCACCCTGGTCTCCCACCCCACGGTGCACCACACCGCCCAGCGGGTGAGCGCCGAGCTGCGCCCCGGGGCCGACGCCTGGGACGCGCTGGCGGCCACCTTCCCGCCGGGCTCGGTCACCGGTGCGCCCAAGGTGAGGGCGGTGCAGCGGATCAGCCAGCTCGAGCGCCACCCCCGCGGGGTGTACTGCGGCGCCATCGGGTTTGTCTCCGACTGTGGCACCGCTCGGTTCAACGTGGCGATCCGCACCGCCGTCGCGTGGGGGGATCAGGTCAGGTACCACGTCGGAGGCGGTGTGGTCGCCGCGAGCGATCCAGCTGGAGAGTGGGCTGAGACCCAGGACAAAGAAGCCGCCCTGGCCCGGGCCCTGCTGCCGCGCCCGGGCCCCTGAGGCTCACTCGTCCTCGAACTCCTCGAACTCCTCCTCCAGGGGCTCCTCGTCCTCGAACTCCTCCTCCAGGGGCTCCTCGTCCTCGAACTCCTCCAGGGCCCCGTCGAGATCGAAGGCCTCCCTACGCTGGCGCAGCCGCTCCCGGATCTCCTGCCGGCGGCGCTCGCGCTCTTCGTCGAGCTCGGTGCGCTCGGTGGCTGAGCGTGGCGTCGCGCTGGGGATCGTCCGCGTCGAGCGGGTGCTGGGGGGGCGGACGGTGCTGGGGGTGGAGCGCCTGGAGACCCGCGCGGTGGTGCAGGAGCGCGCGGAGATCCGGGAGACAATGCCCCGACAGTTCCACTGGAAGCTCCCGTCCGATTGCTTGGCCGAGCTCATGAAGCCCTCGAACGCCTTGAGATCGGGGCCCAGATCCGAGAGCACCAGATCCAGATCAAGGTTGCTCCGCTCGATGGGATCCCGCAGGGTCAGGCTACCCTTCAGCTGGAGCTTGAACAGCGGAGAGTCCACCAGGCCCTGCTCGATCTCAGCCTCGCCGTCCCGGATCTCTACGACCAGCATCAGCTCGTTGATCGGCACAGGGAAGCCCAGGGGACCGCTGCTCGGGGTCACCAGATCCGCGAGCACGATCGGAGCGCCGCCGCCTCCGGACAGCTCGAGGTGCCCGTCGGCGTCGTTCATCCCCTCCTCGCCGGCCTCGAGCAGCAGCTCGAGATCGATCGTGCCCTCGGGGCTGACCTCCACCCCCTCCGGCACCAGCGCCACCAGCGCCACCAGGGGGAGCCCCTCGGACGAGAGCTCCAGCGCGGAGACGCCGATCTTGCCCCGGCTGTCCTTGCCGGTGGCGACCGCGTAGTCGATCCGTCCGTCCACCAGGCTCAGGGAGCCTGAGACCGACGGCATCTGGCTGACCAGGGAGCCCAGCGAGGCCCGGACCCGGAAGTCCTCGATCTGGGCCACCAAGGCGGCCTCAGCGGGCTCTTCGCTGCGCCAGTCCGCCCGCGGGGTCTTGTAGATCTTGATGTCCTGCGCCGAGCCCCCGATCCACCAGGGAGAGACGCTCGCGAGATCGATGGAGTAGCCCGGCATCCGCCCGGGGACCTCGTAGCGGATCCGCTCGATCAGGGCGTCGGATGGAAAGGTGAGCCAGAACGTGGCCAGGAAGACGACAGCGCACCACAGCACGCCCCCGACGATCATCCCCAGGGTGCGCATCAGCCCTCCCCCACCAGCGACAGCACCGCCAGCTCGAGCGTGAGATCCATGAACTTCTCTTTCTTCTTGTAGGTGACCTTGAACGTCGCGGACTCCACCGACGCGGGGTAGCTGTCCGTCTCCAGGGCGTAGAGGAAGCGGTACAGCGGCTCCTGTGGCACCCGCTTCAGCTCCACCCGGAAGGTCTCCCGCTTCATCACGTCCGACAGCGGCTCGACGGTCAGCTCGTTGACCGCCCGGAGCTGCTCGATGATCCCGTACTCGGTGGCCAGCCCCTCGATCCACGAGGAGGTGGACTTGGCGCTGTGCTCCTGCAGGCGATCTCTCTGCGCCTCGAACTGTGCGGTGTGCTGGCGGTACTCGGTGTCCAGCTGGTGGACGATCGCCAGCGCGGACTTGGCGTCCCGCACCTGGCTCGCCTTGTCGTCGAGCAGGCCGTTGAGCAGGTACCAGTACCCCCCGACGAACGCGGCGGAGAGGCAGAGCACCAACCCCACCAGCAGCTTGCGATCCCGGGGAGAGAGCATCTCGAGCTGCTGCTCGATGGTGGCGGTCAGCCCCGTGCGAACCTGGATGGTGGCCATGTCAGCCCTCCTCGTCGGCCCCGGTGGCCTCACCGAGGGGGATGGTGATCGGGAACTTCACCTGGCCAGTGGACTTCTTGGTCTCCTGGCCCTTGGTGGCGTTGGCGAAGCGGGGGTTGGCCTTCAGCTGGGACTCGATCCGGGCGCTGGAGTCGAAGTTGCTGGTCTCGGCGGTGAAGCTGATCGTGCTGCGGGTGATCACCAGCTCGGAGAGCTCGACGGTGACCTCGGGGTGGGGCGGGAACGCCTGAGTGAGGCTGTACAGCGCATCGATCGTGGGTGGAACCCCCTTGCCCTCCCCCACCACCGACGCGAGCTGGGCGGCGTCCTCGGTGATGCCCGCCATCGCAGACTTGGCGGTGTCCAGGTTGTCGATCTGCACCCCATCGAGCTTGTCACCGACGGCGGCGGTGACGATGTCGAGCACCGACTGCTCCGCGCTGCGCTGCTCGTTGGTGAGGCTCCAGTACTGCCAGACGAACATCAGGGTGGCGGCGAAGGTGAAGAACGCAGCCCCGGCCAGCCCGTACGACAGCGACGCGCGCAGCAGGTTGGTGCCCCCGCGGAACTGGAGATCGCCGATCCGCAGATCGATCGCGGCCTGGGCTCCGGGCACGCTGGCGCTGGCCAGCGCCGACGAGAGGCTGAAGCCATCGGAGGCTCCGTCCCCCGAGGGATCCAGCGCGGGCCGGATCGGGACCCCCAGATCGTCAGCCAGCCGTGACCAGAGCACCTCGAGCCGGGAGGAGCCTCCGGTGAGGCGGACCTCGCCGACCTCCGCAGACAGCATGTCCTCAGCCTGGATCAGGGTCGAGCGGAGCTCGGCCAGCAGCAGCTTGATCGCATCGTCGACCTTGACCCGCGCCTCGACGGGCAGCTGGGCATAGCCCGAGGTGGCCGGGCGCGATCCCCCCGGATCCCCGACGGAGCTCGGCTCGAGCGCCTCGGTGACGCCCGCGCCCGCGCCTGCGCCTGCGCCTGCGCCTGCGACCGTGCCTGCGCCCGCGCCCGCGCCTGTGCCTGTGCCTGTGCCTGCGCCTGTGCCTGCGCCTGCGCCTGCGCCTGCGCCTGCGCCTGCGCCCGCGCCTGCGCCTGCGCCTGCGCCTGCGCCTGTGCCTGCGCCTGCGCCTACGCCCGCGCCTACGGCTGGATCGGGCGGCATCAGCC
>DRPG01000167.1 GCA_011376105.1 Deltaproteobacteria bacterium | reverse complement strand
GAGCACGGCCTCTGCGCCATACAGGCGCTGGGGCTGGATCGTCGGATCCCCCTCGATGTCGTTGGGGATAGGGTTTGCGACATACAGCTGCTCGGGGGAGGCGGCCTTGAACGCGGTGCCTCCGATCAGCTTCAGCGCGACCCGGTTGTTGTAGTCCAGGTTCAGCGCCACCCGACCGTTTGCCTGCAGGTAGTCGAGGGGCTCGATGTTGACAGCGTCGGGGGTGGAGCGGAACGCATCGAGCCGGCCACCGAGGGACACCGCGATCCACTCGGTGAACGGGTAGACCGCCTGGGTGTAGGCGGCCACGTTGTTCAGCGAGGCGTTCACCGGCTCGTTGAGATCCTGTCGATCGCCGGTGTCCAGGGTGATCGCGTCGATGTCGGGCAGGCGCTGCTGATCGTAGGTCCCGTCTGCGCCGAGCAGGAAGAAGCCGAGGTTCTCGAAGTCATACCGCAGCTCGGCCGCGCCCGTGACGTTGTTGTAGGACAGGTTGCGGTCGTAGTAGAAGGACTCACCGGGTACCTGGAGCTGATCGGCGTCGAGGGTGGAGCCGCCACCGGTCGCGAGGCGCAGGGTGGCGGAGAACCCTGTCCCGAACGGGCGCTCATAGCCCGCCGAGAGCTTCCAGTTCGCCAGGGCGGTGGTGGTGCCGTGGGACAGGACAGACAGATCGTGGAACTCTGCGTCCCGCGACGACAGCTGGGCGATCCCAAACACCGACAGTCGGCCCGCCGCCACCGGCCCGATCGCTCGGGCGAACGCGACCAGCGGAGCTGCCTGGTCGTCCGAGACCTCGTCGACGCGATCCCCCATGCGATCGCGCCGGAGCGAGAGCCACCGCTGGAGATCCTCGTCCCGGAACGTGTTGGGATCGGGGTAGGACAGCCCCGATCGATCCTGGAGCGCACCGGCGACACCGAACAACACGTTGCTCCCGCGGGAGGTGAGCTGAAACGTCGCGTCTCCCCCTGGACCATCGATCCCCAGCGCACCGTACTGGCCCCGGATCTCGCCGCCCACGCTGGTCTGCCCCGCGTAGGGCTCCTGGCGGGTGACCACGTTGATCGCGCCGGCGTAGGCCCCCGCTCCATACAGCGACGACGCTGGGCCCCGCAGGACCTCGATCCGCTCGACCGCCGTCATCGGGACGAACTCAGGCCCGAGCAGGTAGGTCTCCGACTGAGAGAAGGGCACGGGGACACCGTCGATCATCACCTTCAGCAGCCGGGAGCCCGAGCGGGCCCCACCGAGGGCCCCCCGCACCGCCACGTTGTAGCTGACGAGATCGTAGCTGACGTAGAAGCCGGGCACCGTGGCCAGGGCCTCGGCGACGGATTGGTAGCCTGCGCGTGCGATCTGATCCCGGGTGATCACCGAGACCGACGCAGGGGTCTCGATCGCAGGCTGAGTCACCTTGGTCGAGACCGCGACGTAGTCCCTGAGCTGCTCGATGGGCTCGAAGTCGGCGCTGTCCCCGTCGTCCTGGGCGTGGGCGGTCGAGCTCCACACGATGTTCAGGACGCTGACGATGTGCATTGATCCTCCTAGCGCAACACGATCCGTGCCGAGCCCTCTTCGACGACGACGCTCTTGGTCTTGCGGACGGCTCGCCCGGTCTTCACCGCGATGGTCGCGGGGCCGATGGGCACCATGACCCTCACCGGGGGGAACCCCTGAGGCTCTCCGTTCACGATGACCTCTCCGTAGAGGTTCGGGGACTCGATCACCAGCTCGCCCATCGCGATCGGACCGCTCTCCTCCGGCTCCTCCGCTTCGCTTGTCTCGATCCCCTCACCCGACTCGTCCACCCCGGGGGGGGGCGTGACAGGGGTCGGCTGCTCACGATCGCCCTCGGCCTCTGGTCCCCCGTCGGGGGATCCCCCGGAGGGCTGCTCGGAGAGCGGCGGCTCGGGCTCCGGGAGCGCGAAGTCGACCACCCCCACCTCGTCGAGCTTCGCCTCCACGGTGCCGGTGTAGACAAGGGTTCCGTCCTGGAACATCTCCACCTTGTGGGATCCCAGCGGCAGGCTGACCTGAGCGGGGGTCGTGCCCTCGGGGAGCCCAGGGATCCGGAAGCTCAGCCCCAGGGGTGTGCTGGTCAGCACGGCGATCCCGGTCGGGTTTGGCTTGGGTCGAGGAGGAGCCGCCTCGGTCTTGGCTCGCTTGCCCCCGCGGGGCCGGGGGGGCCTGGTGTCCGCAGGCTGCGCTTCCTCCTGGGGCTCTACCTCGACCACGGCGCTCGTAGTGGGGGGAGCCTCTGAGTTGTCGCGGAGATCCATCACGATGTCGAGCAGCGCCTGGTTGTCTCCGCCCTCCGGGGCGACCTTGATCGCCTCGGTGAGCAGGGAGATGCTCAGATCGTAGTTCTGCTCGCGCATCGCCCGCAGCGCTCGATCGCGGAGCACCTCCGCCGTCGCGGACTTGGCCTGCTCCGCCGCAGGGGGAGCTGTGGCCCGCTGGGGCGACTGGTTCATCACCACCAAGATCAGCGCTAGCACGCAGACGACGAAGATCGACAGGATCGTGACCATGCCCATGGTCAGCCCTGCTGCGATCCCCACCTTCGAGCGGATCGAGCTCTGGGTCTGAGAGGCCGACAGGGGGTGCTGGATCTGGTACCGCTGAGAGTAGTCCGAGGGGTTCTGGGCGTAGGGGAGTCCATAGCCCCCGCTGGGGTGGAAGGACCCGCTGTAGCTGCCGCTGGGGTGGGCATATCTCCCGCTGGGGTGGGAGTGCCCCCCGCTGGGGTACGGCTGCGCCGGGACTGGGGTCTGGGAGGGCAGCGTCGAGGCGAACCGCCCCGTGGGGGCGTGGCCCACCGCAGCCTCCAGCGCCTCCTCCAGGGCAATGGCGTTGGGCGGACGGTGACCAGGGTTGCTCGACAGGCACAGCTCGATCAGCTCGATCAGCGCTGGAGGCACGTCGTGGACCCGGGGCAGGGACTGGACCATCGGCACGAACCGGCCATGCACCTGCTGAGCCAGGATCTGAGACGAGTCCTCCCCGGGGTAGGGGCGGCTGCCCGTGAGCAGCTGGTACGACAGCACCCCGAGGGCGTAGACGTCCGCCCGCGTGTCCACCGTCTGGCCCCGGAGCTGCTCAGGCGCCATGTACATGGCCGAGCCGATCACCTGATCGACCCTCGTGAGGGGGGAGTCGGTCATCAGCTTCGAGAGCCCGAAGTCCAGGATCTTGACCCGGACGGTCCTCCGATCGGAGGAGGTGAGCATGATGTTGCTGGGCTTGAGATCTCGATGGATCAGGCCCCCACGGTGAGCCTCTGCAACACCGGCTACGATCTGTTGCATGATCGGCAGGAAGTGATCGAAGGGAAGCCGCCCACGATCCTTGAGGTAGCGCGACAGGGTGGTGCCCCGGACATACTCCATCGCGATGAACAGCAGACCGGTCCTGGCGTCTCGGCCAAAGTCGAACAGCTGCACGATGTTGGGGTGGGACAGCCGGGACAGGCTCCGGGCCTCTCGCTGGAAGCGCTCCGCGGTGTCCTCGTCGGCGGCCTCACCAAAGGCGATCTTGACGACCACCTCCCGATCGAGGGCCTCCTGGCGGGCCAGGTACACCAGCCCCATCCCACCCCGGGCGAGGAGGTGCAGGATGTGGTACCTCTCCCCCACGACGTTGTTGACGAGGCCCAGAGGGTCTGTGTTATAGCGTTCGGTGGCCACTCCACCGTCTCTTGGGGTGTTGGAGTCGTGGTTCATCTAAGCCTCGGTGGGGCCAACGAGCGTTGCTGTCATCGGTCGCTAGAGCCACCGGGATATACCACATCAGCTCCGTCCAGGAAGTGCGTGATGGTTTCGTGGTGGATCTTTTGGAGCCTGGGAGCGTGCGGGGAAGCGGGCTCAACCCCCCTCGCTGAGAGCGGGATTGAGGTGGGCTACGCCCGCACCCTAGAGCCCCTGCTCTCGGAGCGATGCGGGGGGTGCCACCTCGGCGGCTTCGCCAGCGGTGGGTTCTCGTTCGACACAGTCCCCGACGAGCTGGTGGGCGTCTCCTCCCGCGCCTCGATGCCCTATGTCACGGCGGGGGCCCCCGAGGAGAGCTACCTGCTCCACAAGCTCGCCGGCACCCACCTCGAGGTCGGAGGGTTCGGAGCCCGCATGCCGATCGGCCCCCCCCTCACCGAGAGCGAGATCTCTCTGGTGAGATCCTGGATCCAGGCGGGGGCTCTCCCCTGAGGCTCGGGGGGGGCTGAGGCTCGAGGAGGGCGTCTGCGGGCTAAAGCCCTAGACAGAGGGCATGGATCGCAGGACGGCGGAGGTGGCTGGGCCGGGGGGCGTGGGTCGTTGTTGGCTCTGTCTCTGGCGAACAGAGGTGTGTGATCGACGGGTGTCCGGATCTGCGGAGCCCATGCATCCCCGGGGCTTACCCTTTCTGTCCAGGGTGGGATCTCGCTCGATCCGACTACGCCCTCGATCCAGCCATCGAGCCAGCTCCCCCAGAGCGCTCCGATCCGCGCCGGAGCGTGCTGATCCCCCCGGGGCGCGCCGGGGCGCTCCGTCCGCGCGGCTCACACCGAGGGGTGGGACGCGGTGGAGGCCACCTCCAGCAGCCCCAGGCGCAGGGCCCGCGCCGCGGGGGAGAGGCGATCTTCGCCGCTGTGGAGCAGGTACAGGGTCCGATGGATCGGGGTCGCGGGGTGGGGCACGACACACAGCCGGCCGTCGGCAAGCTCGCGCTCGATGGCCGCGACGGACAGCAGGGCGATCCCCATGCCCGCGGCGACATAAGCCTTGACCGCCACCAGGCTGTTGAGCTCCATCGCGACGGGAGCCCGGGGGAAGTAGCGCTCGAGCAGCTCGCGGTGGTTTGCGCCGGGGGGGAAGGTCAGGTGGGGGGCGCACCGGGGCTCGAGCCCAGGCATCGCCACCAGCACCAGGGTGTCGTCTCTCCAGGGCTCGGCCCCCTCAGGATCGCTGACGATGCCGAGATCGAGCTGCCCCAAGATCACCCTGCGGCGGATCTTGGCGCTGGTGGACTCCCGCAGGTACAGCTGCACTCCAGGGTGGAGCGCGCGGAAGCGGGTGAGGAGCTGGGGGAGGAGGTAGGTGCAGGCGGTGGAGCCCGCGCCGATGCGGATCTCTCCGGTCT
>DRPG01000166.1 GCA_011376105.1 Deltaproteobacteria bacterium | reverse complement strand
GAGCCAGGGAGCCGGGGCCCACACCCACGAGTGGGCAGCATGACGCTTCGTTGTGAGTGGTTCGTGTTGTGTGAGCGCGTGCTCCAGGACGCTCGTTCGAACGCCCTCACGCAATCAACACCTTGGAGCAGCTACGCGCTCCCTCCTTCCCGGCGCTCCACCATGGCTTCGCCTTTGCCGCGATGTACCGGTGGCAGGGAGGGCGCCTCACGGCCACGCAGCAGATCAGCCACCGGCTCATACGCCTCCCGGAAGCCGACGAGGCAGAGGAGATCATAGAGATCAGAGGAGAGTGGGCCCCAGAGACGACCCGAGGGCGGGTGTGGGTCAACTTCGACTTCCTCAGGCTCTACGAACCTGAGCTGCTCGGCTTCCGACTCGATCATCGGGTGGGCCACGGGGGGTGGATCGAGGGACCCACGTGCCACCTCGAGATCTTGCAGGTCATCTCCTCTGACGCTGTCCAGCCGGATGTACCGCGGGGAGGCCGGACGGATCCACCGAGAGACGAGTAGATACCGGAACTCAGGCGCCTCGCAGCAGACCGAGATCTGGCTCGACGCGGCGAGGATCGAGCACTTGAGCGCAGGGGGTGCTGTCGCGTCGGAGATCGTGACCTTTGGGACGGCTGTGGTAGATCTCCGCGATGCTCACCGATCTTCCCCCCCTGGCTGAGATCGCCCGCTGCCTGGTGGAGCGCACTCTCAGAGCCCCGGATCTGGCGGAGGCAGCCCTGGCGGCCCAGGCCCTGGGCGCCTACCGCACCACTGAGCCCGAGCGCACCCGCGCCGGAGCCGCGGCCGCTGAGGCTGCGTTCGCTGCGGGCGTGATCGTGGGCCCTCTGCAGGGGGTGCCCACCTCCGTCAAGGATCTGTTTGGGGTGCCGGGTTGGCCCACCCATGGGGGCACCGCCGTGCGCCTGCCCCGGCGGTTCGAGGAGGCCGGCGACGTGGTCGGGCGCCTCCTGGCACAGCTGGCGGTGATCACCGGCAAGACCCAGACCGTGGAGCTGGCGTTTGGTGGGATCGGCACCAACCCCCACGCAGGGACCCCGATCAACCCCTGGGATCCCGCCCGCCACCGCGCCCCCGGGGGCAGCAGCGCGGGCGCCGGCGTCAGCCTGCTGGAGGGATCCGCCCTGCTGGCGCTGGGCACCGACACCGCAGGATCGGTCCGGATCCCTGCGGCCTGGACCGGCGCCGTGGGGCTGAAGACGACCCAAGGACGGTGGTCGACCACCGGGATCGTCCCGCTGTCCACCACCCTGGACACCCCCGGGATCCTCACCCGCACCGTCGAGGACGCCGCCTTCGCCTTCCGAGCGCTCGATCCCCGGCCGATGACGATCCCCGATCCGATCGAGCTCAGCCGGGTCCGGGTGGGCCACGTCGCGTCGGTGTTCTGGGACGAGGCCTCGCCGGGGGTGGTCGAGGCGGTCTCCTCAGCCCTCGCCGAGCTCCCCTGTCCCCGGATCGAGCTCCAGCTCCCTCCGCTGGACGAGGCGCTGCAGCTGTTTCACCTCGGCGGTCCGGTGTCCGCCGAGCTGGACGCCCTGCTGGCGGTCGAGCTCCCCGGGATCCGGGGTGGCTTGGATCCCAACGTGGAGGAGCGGCTCACCGCAGCGGGCTCGATGTCGGCGCGGGACTATCTGCGCCGTCGTCACCGCCTGGTGGCCCTGGCCGCCGAGGCCGCCGCTGTGCTGGCGCAGGTGGACGTGGTGGCGACCCCGACGGTGGCGAACACCCCGCCGACGCTGGCCTCCCTGGAGGATCCGGCCACCTACCGGGCCCAGAACCTGCTCTGCCTGCGGAACACCAGCGTCGTCAGCTACCTGGGCCTGTGCGCCCTGACGCTGCCCTGTGGGCTGGACGACGCGGGGATGCCGGTGGGGCTGCAGCTGATCGCGGGCCCCGGCCAGGAGGAGCGCCTGCTGGGGATCAGCCTCGCCGTCGAGCGCACCCTAGGCACCGGCCGCCAACGCCTCGGCGTCCCACCCCGGCTGGCGACCTCCGGCCCGGCCTGAGCTAGCGTCCACCCCGGCTGGCGACCTCCGGCCCGGCCTGAGCTGGCGTGCGGGTCCGCAGGCCGTGCCTGGAGCGAGGCCAGGCGGCTCGATGAGGGGCCCCGATGTCCCCCCAGGGGGCAATTCCCGATTCGGCAACCACAACGCATCACCCAGGGGCAAACCAACAGCTGCTATACTGTTGTGAGATCAGCTCGTTATTGCCTGATTGGTTCTTGCCGAGCGTTTGCGCGGGGGGCGCACATGAGACGCAGTGGATCGATGGTACAGCAGGTCCCGATGGATGATCCCGAGGACGCCATCGGGGAGCGCCCGCTCCCTGCCGGGGAGCGCCCGCTCCCTGCTGGGGAGCGCCCGCTCCCTGCCGGGGAGCGCCCGCTCCCTGCCGGGGAGCGCCCGCTCCCTGCCGGGGAGCGCCCGTTCTCTGTCGAGGGTGGGCTGCTCGAGCGGATCCATGCTCAGCTGAGCGAGCGGGAGCTGCGGATCGCCACCCTCGAGGCAGACATCACGAGGCTCCACGATCACATCGCCGCGCTACGCCCCCTCGATCGTGATCATCGCGTCATGCTCGAGGCGCTCGACGGCATGGTCCAGGCCGTGGCTGGGTTCCGGCAGGCGGTCCGTCGCTACGATCGCGGCGCCACCATGGACGACGCCCTGCGGATCGCGCGCCATCGGTTCATCCTGCGGCTCAGCAGCCCCGATCTACAGCCCCTCCCTGCGGAGGCCGGCGCCAGCCTGCGCTCTAGCGCGGAGGGCCTGGCGCGGATCTTGTCTGAGCTACGCAGAGATCTCACCGCGATCGCCGACGCGATCGCCACCGGCGCCGGCACCCACCGGGAGCTGGAGCGTGCTGGCGCGCTGCAGCGGGCGCTGGTCCCGCCCCCGGAGCACACGATCCCTGGCCTGGAGCTGCACGCCTGGTTTCAGCCCGCGGGCCAGTGCGGCGGGGACTGGTGGTCGGCCGTGCCCCTGTCCGATCGGCTGGGCCTCCTCGTGCTCGGCGACGTGACAGGTCACAGCGCGCCCGCCGCCGTGCTGACCGGCGTCGCCGGGGGTGCCCTGCAGGTCGCCCGCATGGGCCTGCGTGACACGCTGGAGCCTGCACAGCTGCTGCGCATGCTCAACCACGCGATCCGGGAGTCCGCCCGGGGGGTCTACATGATGACCACGGTGGCGCTCCGGGTGGTGGCCGGGGGGGGGCCGTGCACCCTCTCCAGCGCAGGCCATCTCCCCCCCCTGCTGATCCACGACGGGCAGGTCACCGTGCTGCATGGGGCCCGGGAGCCGGCCCTGGGGGCGATCCCCGGCTACCCCTACCGCCAGCGGACCTTCGAGGCCTCCCCGGGCGATCGGATCGTGCTGTACACCGACGGGATCACTGAGGCTGAGGACAGCGCCCACAGCCAGCTCAGCGAGCGAGCGATCCGGACGGTGGTCGAGGCCCACCGGGGGCACGGAGCACGCGCCCTGCGCGACGCGATCCGCTCCACGGTGCTTGGTCATCGGGGCTCAGCGCCGCAGCACGACGACGTCTGTCTGGTGGTGGGCGAGTTCGTGTAGCCTCGCCGCCGCGATCCATGGGCATGGATCGTCGTGGGGATGGGGAGCGGGAGGTCATCCAGCCGATGGATCAGTCGCTCTGGGGCGCCACCGCCCCCAGCAGCCGCTCGAGGCGCTGCAGCAGGTCATCCACCTCCTGCTCCAGGCCCCCCCGGCCCGCGCTGGAGAGGAGGGCCAGCCGCGCGGTATACCGCTTCAGGGCCTGTAGACAGCGCCGGCGCTCCTCCTCTGCGTACCGACCCGAGCGCTCGATCACCTGTGACGCCAGCTCGAGCGGGATCCCGGTCACCGAGGAGATCTCGGACGGTCCGGCGCAGGCGACGGCCTCGATGGTGAACAGGCCGGCCGCGTACAGTCGCTTGAGCCGCCGAGGGCCGATCCCCCGGATGGCCCTCAGCTCGTCGAGCAGGGGCTGCTCCTGTGGATCCCAGCGCACCAGGCGCAGCAGGTGCTCAGCCTGATCCGTGGGCAGGGTGTCGGCGAAGGCGGGGATCCACGCCTGGAGGCGGGCCAGCGCCCGGTTCCGCTCAGCGGGGCGCCCCCCCATGGCCCCGGCCAGCTCGTCCAGCTCGTCCAGCAGGCGCGCCTGCTCGCCTGCACCGGTCGCTTCCGCCAGCCTGCGGATCGAGGTGATCGCCTCGCGCACCGCGTCGAGATCGTCGACGGGTCCGCCGGCGAACGCCCGGGCGGCGAAGCGGGCCAACACCTCAGCGTACTGGCCGGTGATCCTGCCGGACACGGCGAGCAGCTCGTCCGAGGTGTCATCGAGCAGCAGCTGACTCTCGTCGGCGTCGAGGGCGGACAGGGAGCCATGGAGCCGGCTGCGGTCGGTGCTGGGCTCGCTCATGGATCCTCCTGCATCAGGGGAGACAGCACCACCGAGAGCCTCGAGACCAGCGCGTTGGTGATCCGCCGCCAGCTCCGGGCGGCGGGCACACAGACCACCACGAACGCCCGCGTCCGGCCAGCGAACACCAGCGGCCGGACCACATAGCGCCCGTCGATCGGGCCCCGGAGGCTCACCTCGTCGATGTGCTGCAGGCCGAGATCCCGCCGGCCGCGCACCACGATGTCCTCGAACAGGCTGGCGAAGGCTGCGACGTTGTCCGTGGCCAGCGTCCCGCTGGCGGCGATCGTCAGCCCCTCGGCGGTGCACACCAGCGAGGCGGGGAAGCCGCCGGCTGCGTTGGCCGAGGCCAGCAGATCGGTGATCCTCGCCTCGGTCCCTCGGATCACGGCAGCTCCATGGCGGGGTGCTCCCGCAGGTGCTGCACCCTCGACAGGTTCTGGCTCGCGATCCGATCCCCGGGGCGGAGGCGGAGGGCGCGCAGCAACAGCTCCTCGGCCTCGTCGAGGCGGCGGGCCCGGGCGTGCGAGCGGGCCAGATCGATCAGGGAGTCCACGTCGTCGTCCCCCACCAGCGGAGGCTCTGAGGTGGGCCGCCCCTCGATCTCGCGCAGCCAGCCCTGCTCGATCCCGTTGAGCAGTGGATCGATCGTGATCGCCCGGGGCAGGCCGGCCCTGCGCACCGCGTCGTGCACCGGGCCCACCCCCAGGTGGGGCAACAGGGGCTGGAGCCCCACGTCCCGGACCTCGTCGATCGCGTGCAGGTGCAGCGGAGCGAGCCTGCTCCACTCGTCGAGCAGCCGGCAGCCCGTCATCAGCAGCTCGATGGTGTCGCCGAGGGGTTGCTCCTCCTCGATCTCGTCCGCCGCGAGCTCGAACGCCCCGCGCCCCAGCAGGAAGGCCTCCAGCGCCGCCGTCCGACCGTCGAGCCCGTCGTAGCGCGCCGTCACCACAGAGCCGTCGTGCAGCCCCAGGCGTGCCTGGCCCGCGAGCAGCAGCCGCCCGGTCAGCGCCTCGGACTCCACCAGCTGCAGCAGCGAGGGGAGCCCCACGAGCTCGAGGCGCCCCGTCAGGATCGGATCAGGCAAGCTGGGCCTCGCCGGTGTCGACCCTCCGCTTGACCACCTCTAGCAGCTGATCGAGCAGCAGCTGCTGAGTCTCCCACACCCCCTCGTTGCGGGTGGCCACTGCAGCCACCGACGGCGCACCCTCCGGGTTCAGCAGCGCCTCGAGCCACGACGGATCCATCGCGTCCGCGAGATCGCGCTTGTTCCACTGCCAGACGTGGGGGATCGACGCCAGCGACTGCCCCATCGCGGCGAGGGCGGCGATCAGGTCCTCCCTCGACTGGATGTTCGCTGCCTCCCGATCCTCGGACGAGTCCGCGACGAACACGATCCCGTCCGCGCCCTTGAGGACCGCCCGGCGGGTCGCATGGTAGAAGGACTGGCCCGGCACCGTGAAGAAGTCGACCTTGATCCGGAAGCGACCCACCCGCCCCAGCACCGCGGGGAAGTAGTCGAAGAACAGGGTCCGCTCGGACTCAGTGTCCAGCTCGAGGAGCTCGCCCCGATACTCCGGCGGGAACTCCGGGTGGAGCTGGCGCAGGTTGGTCGTCTTGCCCGAGAGCCCGGGCCCGTAGTACACGATCTTGACCGTCAACAGCCGCTTCGCGACGCTCACTCGCATATGATCTAGTTCTTTGCTTGGTTGATGACGTTCTCGATGAGCTTCCGGCTCATCCCGGTGAACGAGGTCACCCGATCGAGGCGCTCCTCGCTGTAGGTGAGGTTGATGATCATCAGATCGAGATCGAGGATCTTCAGCAGGGAGGCATACAGCGGGGCGCGCTCGTCCGCGTCGGGCACCCCCTCGACGATCGCCAGGTGGCCCTCGATCCGGATCAGGTTCATCACCGCCTCGACGTACCAGGGGGGCAGCCCGATCCTCACGTGGGCCAGCCCGATCCGGATCCGGTTCTCGAAGTACTCGGCCCCGTAGGAGCCCTCGAACAGCTGGGACATCCACCGGTTGTGGGTGGCCTTGAGGCTCTCGAGGCGGGTCTCGATCAGCGCTGCGGTCGTTGGATATCTGGCGAGGATCGCGTAGAAGTCGTCGGTGATCTTCGCGCCGTGGGTCGCGAACACCGGCGCTAGGCGCTGCAGGTTCGCTGCGTCGGCCTCTCCGAACGAGAGGAACCCCTTCATCTCCTCGAACTGCTCGATGGTCGCGCTCACAAGTCTCTCCAATGATCGAGGGTTCACGGGCTCCCCCAGCGACGACGCGCGGTGCAGGGGAGGTGCTGCTGCTGGCTGCGGATGGGCTCGGCGACCGCGGTGTCGAACGTGTCGCGGACCAGGGCCCAGGCCGGGCCAAACGACGAGGCACAGCGCCGCTCGATCTCGTCCGGCGCCATCTTGGCGGTGAGGCCCGAGGGCACCTGCTCCCGGTGGTACAGCTCCAGATCCCCGATCAGGGCCTCGGCCAACCGCCAGGCGGCCTGATGGGCTGGATCCCGCCAGGTCTGGGGGGTCCGGGACATCAGCACCTGCTTGATGCGTGTGCCCGCCCGCAGGCGGGGGACATAGCGGCCATCGATCGACACCCGACGCCGATCCTTGACCGATCGGATGATCCGTGCGTCCTGCCAGCGCGACTCGATCTTGACGATGCCCGGGATCGCCACCTCGTCCCCCTGCCCCAGGGCCTCGATCACCTCCTCGATCAGCGCGTTGAGGACCGCCGTGGTCTGCCCCGGCCCGATCCGGGACCGCGCAGACACCCGCGACACCAGCTCTCTCCACCTCATCGCCTCGCCCCCCCCACAAGATCAACCGAGCAACCGTGCGATCTCCTTCGCAGCCCGGGAGACGTCGAGGAAGATGAGCCCCAGCTTCGCGGACTCGCTGGCCAACGCCGCGAGCACCGCCTCAGGCCCGGAGCGGGTCAGGATGACAAAGCCGGCGTCGCCCCGGATCATCACCATCTCGAAGCTGCCCCGCTGTAGCTCCGAGACGATGCGCTCCGACAGCCCAAGGAGCGCCGCGCTCATCGCTGCCACTGAGTCATCGTTGGAGTCCTGCTGCAGCGCGCTCGCGATCATCAGCCCGTCGTTATCGATGACCGCGGCCCCCTCGATGTCGGGGGTGGTCGTGGACAGCCCCTTGAGCAGACGGGAGAGCTTCTCGGATCGAGACACCGCCATGGATCCTCCTGGCCATAGGCCCAGCAGATGACTTCATCGACAAAATTTACAGAGATCCCCCTACGCATAACCAGCGCGCACGGAGCAAAAAACCAGCCTCTCTCAGCTTCTTTCCGAGAAATTCTAACACAGGAAATATTGCTGAAAGTCCAAAATACGATCCCCGGCAAACTTTCCCGGCAAGCTCTCCCGGCAAGCTCTCCCG
>DRPG01000165.1 GCA_011376105.1 Deltaproteobacteria bacterium | reverse complement strand
TACGACATCTCCGTGGAGGTCTACGATCTGGGCTGGAGCAACGGCGACATGGTCCGGATCGAGGACCTGGTCGCCCCCGAGGAGTCCCACGCCGAGCTGGTGTTCCCGATCCACACCAACTGGATCGAGGAGCCCCTGTGCTTCGACAGCAACGGCGATCTGGTCAACGCCGAGGGCTCGGACATCGAGCGCTACCCCGGCTGCTACTACCTCTCCGCCGAGACCTACTACTGCTCGGGCAGCTACGGCATCGATCCGGCGGTCGAGGCCTACCTGTGCGACGGCACCGATCTGATCGAAGAGGCCCTGTACCCCGAGTGTGACTGAGCCTCTGGGCCTCGTCCCTTGGACGAAGCTATCTAGCTGAAGACAGCCATCGCCCCGGCGGTGGCTGTCTTCGTCCAGGGAGCACGAGATGGTGAGCGGACTCCTCCTGTCGATCCTCTCGAGCCCCGCCCCTGCGACCTCGACCACCCAGCTGGGGGACGGCACCGAGGTCCGCTGGACCGGAGCAGGCGGCGCTCGCCCCTACCTGCCGATCGTGATCAACCCGAGCAATGCCTCGGGGCTGTCGGGGCACGAGGTCGAGGCCGCGGTGGTCGAGGGCTTGCTCTCTTGGCAGGCGGCCACGGGGCGCTCGTTTGCCTTCGACGTCTGGGTGGGCACCGAGGAGCTGTGGTACCCCACCAGCCAGGAGATGGACGGCTACAGCACCGTACACTTTGCGAGTCGGGATCCGGAGGCGGGGCTGACCGGGGGCCAGGCGGGCTACACCGATCTGTTCTACGACACCACCACCGGCAGCATCCTCGAGGCGGACATCGTGCTCAACGATGTCAGCTTCTTCATGACCGCCGATCCTGCGGCCGCGACCTACGCCGACGAGGGGCTCCTCGGCAAGACCCTGTACCTGGGCGACGTCGTCACCCATGAGCTGGGCCACCTGCTGGGCCTGGGCCACACCGGGGTGTCCAGCTCCACGATGTTCCCCGGCGCCTGGTCCGAGCAGACCAGCCTGGGCTGCGACGACGTGCTGGGGATCCGCGAGCTGTACAGCCCGTCGGACCAAGGTGTGCTCAGCGGCACGGTGACGATCGATCGCATGGGGCGCTGGGCCGCGATGGAGGTGAGCGTCGTCAGCCTCGATCGCCGCACGGTCGTGGCCGCAGCCTTCACCGACGACAACGGTCAGTTCGCCATCAGGGGCCTGGAGTCGGGTCGCTACCTCGTGATGGCGGGCCCCTACCTCGGCGATCCAGCGGGGCTGCCCGCTCAGCTGGCTGAGGACTTTGCCCTGCCCTGTGATGTGTCCCGGGGCCTGGCGCCGGGCGTGGTGGAGCTCGCCTCCGGCGGCGGGGCGACCGTGGCGCTGACGCTGGAGTGCCAGGGTGGGATCGAGCTGCTGGACGCCCGGGGCACCCTGGAGTCCCCGACCGTGCTCGAGCCCGGCGAGGGGCAGCTGGCGGGGGGCTACCGCGTCGAGACCGGCGCTGAGGGTGCCTGGTTCCTGATCCCCGGGATCGAGGGCAACCTCTCGATCGACGTGCTGTCGTTTTCGATGTTCTCCCCCGCCCGGGTCGAGGCCCAGCTGACCGACCTCGACGGGATCCCGCTGAGCGCTCGGATCACCCACCCCCTGGAGGATCGCGGGGACACCTCGGTGTGGGACACCCGCCTGGAGGCGTTCGGGATCGACGGTGACGTGCTGCTGCACCTCGAGAGCTACTTCATGCCCAGCGCGTCGTACCCAGGCAACGCCACGTTCCTCGATCCCAACAGCTTCGCCCTGATCGTGGGCGCGGTCGGGGAGGAGCTGTGGGAGGCCCCCGCCGGCTGTGCACCCTCGGATCTCAGCACCTACTCGACCCCCGGAGGCTACCCGGCCCGCAGCTGGCAGCCGGCGGCCGCCACCGAGGGGCGGGGCTGTGCTGTCGGCGTGGGCACCGGGGGCTCCGGCCTCGGCGTGAGCTTGTTCGGGCTGCTGGCCTACAGGCGCAGGCGGATCCTCACCCCTCGAGGGTGAACCCCTCTGCGATCAGCGCAGGTGCGTCGACGTGCTCTAGGCGATCGGTGTCGGAGCAGACCTCCACCACAGCGTTGAGGACGTCGAGCAGTGAGCCGGTCAGGGTGACGCCGCGCATCGCCCCCACCACCTGGTTGGCCTCCATCACCAGGCCGTTGACCACGAAGCGGAACGCTCCGGTCGCCAGATCCAGCCCGTCCAGATCCGGTAGATCGTCGATCTGTAGCGAGGGTCCGCCCAGATCCGACAGGCATGCGTTGATCGAGCGGGTACCGGACTTGAGGACCAGGTTCGACGCGGTCAGCGCCCCCCCCACCTGGTGACCGGTGGGCCGCACATCGAGGCGACGGGCGTCGGCGACCCCGATGAAGCGCCCGTCCACCCGCCCCTCCCGCAGCAGGGTGAGGGGAACGGGGGCGACGCCCCGATCGTCGAGGGAGCAGGTGCGCAGCCCGCCCGACAGGGTGCCGTCGTCGACCAGGTGCAGCCTCGGGTCCACCACCGGCGTATCGGAGGCCCGGAGAAAGAACGCGCCGGGGGTCTCGAGCACCGAGAGGCGGAACGACGCCCCGAGGGCCGCCACCAGCCGGGCCACCACCCGCGCGGGCATCAACACCCGCACCGGTCCCTCCGGCAGCTGCTCACCGTCCGCGAGCAGCTGCACCGCCCGCCGCGCCAGGGAGGTGCCGTAGGGGAGCGACGCGATCGAGGCAAAGCTCCGGGACATCACCCGATCGTGGAGCGTGATCGGTGCCGGGCTCGCCGCCGCGTTCACCGTGCCCTCGGCCGAGTACGTCGTGCTCCACTCCTCCAGCGACACCCCCCGGGAGTTGCAGAACCGGCGGACCCGGAGCCGATCCCGGTAGCGGAAGCCGACCGCATCGAGCCTGCGATCCACCTGCTTGACCGAGCGCTGTGCGGAGGTGAGCACCTCGATCCGATCGTCGGAGGTGAGCTGCTCATAGCGTCGATCCCGGATCCCGAGCCCTCCGGTGACCGTCTGCAGTCGGCCCACCGGGCCCTCCGCTGGATCCGGCTCGGCCCCCTCGGCCGCCGCCAGCGCCCCGGAGATCAGCGCCTCCAGCTCTGTGACCGCCCCCCGCCGATCCGCCCGGCGCCCACCCTCGAGCCAGACCCGCACCACGACGTGCTCTTCATCCAGGGCCTGCTGGGGCTCGACGCGGGAGCCCCTCATCTCGAGGGCGTGCCCTCGATCCTGGACATACAGGAGCTCGACCCCGCGGGCACCCCGTTCCTTGATCCGCTCCACCACGTCCGTCAGCTGCTGCGGCTCCATACGATCCCGTGCTCCCGCGCTGGTCCCCACCCTGTAAGCTGCCGCGTTGTAGGCTGCCGCGTTGTAGGCTGCCACGCTGTAGGCTGCCGTGGGGGGGTGTGTATGTGGATCCTGGCCGCCGGTGTCCTGAGCTCGGCCTGCCAGCAACGCTTGGTGCGCACAGCGCCGCCACCGTCGGTCCGGCTCGTCGCGATCGGAGATCTCCACGGGGATCTAGACAACGCCCTGGACACGCTGCGGCTCAGCGGAGTGATCGACGGCTCCGATCACTGGAGCGCGGGTGACGCCACGGTGGTCCAGACCGGCGACATCACCGATCGGGGGCCCGACAGCCGGGCGCTGATCGCGCTGCTGCGCCGGCTCCAGGGCGAGGCCGAGCTGTCGGGCGGCCGGCTGGTCCCCCTCCTTGGCAACCACGAGGTGATGAACCTGGTGGGGGACTGGCGCTATGTGCACCCCGGCGACGTCGAGGCCTATGGCGGCGAGGGGGCCCGGCGGGCCGCGCTGTCGCCGAGCGGCTCCGACGGCGCCTGGCTGCGCGGCCTCGACACGGTCGCGGTGTTGCACGAGGTCGCATTTGTGCACGGAGGGGTCTCCCCCGAGCTGGCGGCCCTCGGGGTCGAGACGCTGAATGACTCGGTCCGTGCTGCGATCGACGCCGATCCATTCAGCCCTGTGCTGGGGGAATCCGGTCCCCTGTGGTATCGGGAATATGTACAAGATCCCGAAGATGTGGTGTGCCCACGTCTGGCAACAGCGCTCCAACACCTCAAGGCAACACGCATGGTGGTCGGCCACACAACCCAACGTGACGGTCACATCCTGACCCGCTGTGGCGGCGCCCTCGCGGTGATCGACATCGGCATCGCCGACGGCTACGGCGGCCACCGCGGGGCGTGGGAGCTGGTGTCCGGCGACGCGAGGGCACGCTACCCCTCGGGCCCCCTCGACCTAGAAGATCCACGATGATCAGCGCCCTGCTGCTGTGGATGATCCGCACCAGCCCGGCCTGGGTCGGTGCCACCGTGACGGTCCAGGGCGACACGATCTCGGATCAGACGGCCCGCTCGGTGGTGTGGCACGCCTTGGTCGAGCTGGGGGGGCGGGCGCCGCTGCTGCTCGATGGTCCCCCCGAGGCCTCGGTGATCGAGCTGAGGCGCAACCACCTCAGCACCCTGCTGTCGATCGAGATCTCGTGGGTTCGCTCCGCCCTGTGGCGGGACGGCCGGATGATCTGGACCGAGGCACCCCGGATCGCGCTGACGGAGCACGCGGTGGGGCCCGCGGGTCTGCGCACCCTCGAGCACTACCAGTTCCTCGGCGAGCCCGAGCTCGCCCACACGGCCGAGGGCTGGCTGCCGGTGCCGGCCTATGCGCTGGAGGCGTCCCTGGAGCGGGTGCTCGACGAGCTGGCGATCCCGGCGTGGGGGCTGGCGGTGGGCCCCTCCACCGCCGCCGGGCGCACCCTGCGCGTGCCGGTGATCATCTCGACCGATGCACCGTACCGGGAGCGCCACGGCCCCTGCTGGCGAGACGCGGTGGCCGCCCGCCTGCAGCGCGCGAGCGCGCTGCTGCAGGCCGCGGGGATCGAGCTGGTGGTGGAGCGCTACGAGGACTGGGCCCCCGACACCGGCACCTCATCGCCGGTGGCCCTGCTCGCCGATCTGTCCACCTCCCACGCACGGCAGGGGCCCGATGGCGAGCTGGATCGGGCGGTGCGGGTGGGTTTGTCCGGCGTCCGCCGGACACGGCCCACAAAGACCGTCGAGGCGGTGGGGGCGGCCTATGTTCCCGGGCGCCACCTGGTGGTGGTGGATCCTCCGGCGACCGGCGCCCGCGACGTCACCCAGGACGGCACCGCCATCGCCCACGAGCTGCTGCACGCCCTCGGGGTGCCCCACCCCGATGAGCCGGGGGTGGTGGGCAGCGCCACCCTCGCCGGCCCGGTCCACGAGCTGGCCCCCGCGAGCCAGGCCCTGGCCCGGGCGGCCGCTGAGGCCCGGTGGGCCCACTGGGATCCAACGGTGGCCGCGGTGCTGCTGGCCGACGCCGCCACCCACCTGCCCGAGCGCGAGCTCCGCATGACCTACGTCACCCGCAACCTGGCCGCGGGCCAGGGCGACGGCGACGAGCACACCCGGCGGTGGGCCGCCCTGGCCCGGGAGGCCCTGGAGCCCACTCCCTGAGCGGCTCCGCCGGCCGGCCGGTGGGCTTGTCGCTCAGATCCCACGCTCCAGCGATCACGTGGATCCGTGGGTCGGCGCTACTCGCTCAAGATCAGCGGGGACGTGAGCTCGATCACCCCCCGACCGGCGTCGAGGGCCTCGATGATGTGAGCGTTCAGGGGCCTCTCTCCCCACGATGTGTCGGTGGAGCCGACCAGCCAGAAGGACACCACCGTCCCCCAGCAGCCCTCGATCATCGGGAGATCCTGATCCGAGACCTTGAACTCGCCGCTGACATCGGTGACGTCCCGCTTGTAGATCTGCTGGGTCCAGCTGCGCTCCTCGAGCGCCACGGTGACCCCCTCCAGGCGCTGTCCGTCGCGATCTTCTACGAAGCCCTGGAACGCCATGTCGAACGAGCCAACCTCCCCACAGGAGCCCTCGAGGGAGGGCTCCCCGGTGTCGGAGGGAGGGGGGGGTGGGATCTCGCTCGTTTGGGAAGATCTCTCGTCGACACAGCCCATCATCCAGATCATCCACACGATCGTCGCCCCGGGTCCGCTATCGGGGACCTTACCCCGTGGATTGCTACAGAACTGTCCAGGGTGCGTGAACCCCCCCCGCTCGCAAGGATAGACTCCCTCCCCGAGTCGACCCCAGGGAACACCATGGCGCTAACCACGGCCAGATCGACCTCCAAAACGCAAATTCGCTCCAGCCTCTCACGGTGGAGGGGCTCGCTGGAGACCTCGGAGCGACCCCTGTTCGCTCAGTTCGTCGACGAGACGCTCAACCGCCTGCGGGGTCCGTTCCTCGCCCACCACCCCCCCACCGCGGTGCTCTCCTACCTCGAGGAGGTGTTCCACTTCGCCCAGCAGCGCCCCCCCGGCCGCTCCAGCGTCGAGATCCGCAAGCGGCCGTCCAAGGGCGTGGGGGTCTTGGTGAACATGGGCGATCAGCCGTTCATCGTCGACACCATCCGGCTGTTCCTCAAGGCCCACCAGGCCGACTACTGGGGAGGTTTCAACCTTGTCTTCCGCGCCACCCGGGACGAGGACGGCACCCTGGTGGGGGTCGGCGGCGAGGAAGGCCAGCTCGAGTCGCTGGTGATGCTCGAGGCCGACATCGGCAACCTCGATCCCGCGTCCTCGCTGGAGACGCTGCGCAGCAACCTCGAGCACTCCCACGCGATGGTCGCCGACTTCAAGGCCATGACCCGCACGATCGATCGTTTCGTGGAGCGCTGCGAGGTGCTCGCTGATCGCAGGCCCGATCAGGCCGAGGCGATGCGGGAGACCGCCAACTTCCTCAAGTGGCTGCTGTCTGAGAACTTCGTGTTCATGGGGATCGACGGCGGCGCGGAGCCCTTGGGGATCCAGGCGCTGCGCGGGGCGTACTACAACACCCCCGACGGGCCCTGGCCGCCTCCGCACTACCCCCGCACCGTCCAGGTGCGCAAGAGCCACACCGAGTCCCCGGTCCACCGGGCAGGAAAGATCGACGAGATCCTCGTCACCGTCGGGGATCCAAACGATCCCCAGGCGATGCAGCTGTACCTCCGGGGCATGTTCACCTACCGGGCCGTCACCCAGCCTAGCCGCAACGTGCCCATCCTCCGCACCGTGCTGGGTGAGATCCTCGCTGAGCAGAGCGAGGGCCCGGGCTCGTACCGCTACAAGGGGATCGCCAACGTCTTCGACAGCCTGCCCACCGAGTTCCTGTTCACCGCCACCAAGCAGGCCATCGCCGAGATGGTGGATCTGGTGTTCGAGTCCGAGCAGCAGCAGGAGGTCGGCGTCACCTTCATCATGAACGGCAAGGACAGCGCGTTCTGTCTCGTGGCGATGCCCAAGACCCAGTTCGGCGACGAGCTGCGGCGGGCGTTGGAGCAGGAGATCATCTCCACCACCCGCTCCACCTACAGCGATCATGGGCTGTTCGTGGGCCGATACGACACCGTGCTGCTGCACTACTACCTCACCGGCGTCACCTACCCAGGCGACGAGCAGGTCCAGCAGCTCACCGAGCAGATCCGCAAGCTGGCCACCCCGTGGCTCGCCCGGCTGTGGGTGGCGCTGGCCGAGCGCTTCGGCGAGGGGCCCGCGGATCGCCTGGCCGACACCTACGGCCGCGCGTTCCCTGAGGAGTGGATGCGCGCCACCCGCGTCGAGCGCGCAGTCCGCGACATCGAGATGCTCGAGGCGCTGTCCGAGGTTCAGGTCAACGCCGACGTGTTCGAGCAAGACGGCGATCTGCTGCTGAGGGTGTACCAGTCGAGCGATGTGTACCTGTCGCAGCTGATGCCGGTGCTGTCCAACTTTGGGGTGCGGGTCATCGACGCCTACGCCACGGTGGTGCACTCCCGCGGCGGCATGCTACACGTCGACACCTTCCGCCTGATCGGCGACACTGAGCGCCTGCGCGAGCACGCCAGCCTGCTCACCGAGGCCATCTCCCGGGTCTTCGATCGGCAGCTCTCAGACGATCGGATCAACGGGCTGGTGCTGGGCGCGGGGCTGACCTGGGAGCAGGTCTCGCTGATCCGCAGCTACGCCCGCTACACCCAGCAGCTGCAGCTCAAGCTGTCCCTGTCGAGGCTGACCGAGATCCTGCTGCTGAACCCCGAGCTGGTCCGCTCGCTGTTCTCGCTGTTCTCAGCCCGGTTCGATCCAGATCTGGTCGGCGATCGGGCCGCCGCGGTCGAGGCGGCCGACGAGCCCCTGCGCGATCGGATCCGCCTGATCATGTCCCACGATGAGGATCTGGCGTTCTCTGCGCTGCGGGCCCTGATCCTGGGCACGGTGCGGACCAACTACTACCGCACCGATCGCGTCGGGCACTACCTGTCGTTCAAGCTCGAGGGCAACAAGATCAAGGCGATGGGTCACCACCCGCCCCTGTACGAGATCTTTGTCCACGCCCGGGATGTCGAGGGTGTGCACCTCCGGTTCGGGCTGGTGGCCCGCGGCGGGCTGCGCTGGTCGGATCGCGACGACTACCGCACCGAGGTCCTCGGGCTGGTCACCACCCAGCAGATCAAGAACGTGGTGATCGTGCCCACCGGCTCGAAGGGTGGGTTCCTGCTCAAGAACGCCCCCCACGATCGAAGCGCACGCCGCGAGATGGCCGACGAGCAGTACAAGACCTTCATCCGTGGCCTGCTCGATCTGACCGACAACTACGAGGACAACCGCGTGGTCCCGCCCCCCCGGGTGGTGCGCCACGACGGCGACGATCCCTACCTGGTGGTGGCCGCGGACAAGGGCACCGCGCACCTGTCCGACACCGCCAACCGCCTGTCCGAGGGCTATGGCTTCTGGCTCGGCGACGCCTTCGCCTCGGGGGGATCCAACGGCTACGATCACAAGAAGGTCGGGATCACCGCCCGCGGGGCCTGGGTGCTGGTGCGGCGCCACTTCGCTGAGCTGGGCCACGATCCCTACACCCAGCCCTTCACCGTGATCGGCATCGGAGACATGAGCGGCGACGTGTTCGGCAACGGCCTGCTGGAGAGCAAGCAGACCCGGCTGATCGCGGCCTTCAACCACCTCCACATCTTCCTCGATCCCGATCCAGATCCGGCCCGCACCTACGCCGAGCGCGAGCGGCTGTTCAAGATCCAGGGTGGCTGGGATCAGTACGACACCTCGCTGATCAGTGAGGGAGGAGGGATCTACGATCGTCGCGCCAAGCGGATCCCCCTCACGCCCCAGACCCGCGAGCTGCTGGGGCTCGACGTCGAGGAGGCCCAACCTGAGGAGGTGATCCATGCGATCCTGCAGATCGAGGTGGATCTGCTGTGGAACGGAGGGATCGGCACCTACATCAAGGCCAGCTACGAGACCCACGCCGACGCTGACGATCGGAGCAACAACGCCGTGCGGATCGATGCACCCCAGCTGCGGGCGAAGATCATCGGAGAGGGGGGCAACCTCGGCCTGACCCAGCACGCCCGGATCGAGGCGGGTGTGCTGGGGGTCCGGCTGAACACCGACGCCATCGACAACTCCGGCGGCGTCGACATGTCCGATCACGAGGTCAACCTCAAGATCCTGCTGAACGGGATCGTGGCGCGGGGGGCGCTGACCCATGAGGCCCGCAACACCCTGCTCGAGGAGATGACCGAGGAGGTCGCAGCGCTGGTGCTGGCGAACAACGACGCCCACGGGCGCCAGCTGTCCCGCGATCAGCTCCGCAGCGAGCGCAACATCTTCTCCTTCGGGCGCGCCATCGCGTTCGTGGAGAAGAGCTGGGGCCGCGATCGGGCCACCCTCGATCTGCCCTCGAACGACGAGCTAGAGCGCAGGGCAGAGCTGGGGCTGGGGCTGACCCGGCCCGAGCTGGCGGTGCTGTCGGCCTGGGTCAAGATGTATGTCAGCCGGGAGTTGATGGCGGGCAACCCCAAGACCCTGCCGGGCTACCGCGAGCTGCTCCACACCTACTTTCCTGAGCGGATCCAGCGGCAGTATGCCGACGACATCGATCGGCACATGCTCGCAGATGAGATCGCCGCCACGGTGGCCACCAGCCGGATCGTGGCCGACGCCGGCGCGGCCTTCTTCCCGATGGTGATCGAGGCCACCGGCGCGTCGGTGCCGACGATCGCGGACGCCTACCTCAAGGCCCAGCGGCTGGCCTGCACCGACGAGGTGCGGGGCACGCTGGAGGAGCTGAGGACCAGCGTGTCGCTGGGCTCGCTGTACCATGCCTGGGTCGAGATCGACGCCGGTGCCCGGGAGGTCGCGCTGTACTGGCTGTCCGCCCGGGGCAGCATCCCGTCGGACGAGCGTCTGCTGGTGATGAAGGATGCAGCCGCCCAGGTCTACGAGCTGCAGGCCTCCGAGGTGCTGCTGAGCAACCACGCCAAGCTCGAGGGGCTGCTGGCGGAGGACATCCCCGAGGCTGTCTCCGAGCGGATCCTCCGGGCGCAGTACCTCAACATCGCCCTCACCGTGTGGGCCGAGGCCACCCGCACCGGCGAGCCCTTCGAGATCATCGCGGTGCGTCACCTGGCCATCGGGCGCGCCAGCCGGCTGCAGGAGGTGCTCGACGACCTCTCCACCCGCCCCGCGATGGGGCGGTGGGATCCTCTCGCGCTGCGGATCCTCCACACCCGGTTCCACACGCTGCTGCGCTCCCTCGTGGGCAAGTGTCCGATCGAGATCGAGGGCAACACAGTGGATCAGCTGGAGCCCCAGCTGGCACGAGGCGTCCTGTCGGACGTCCGGGCTCAGGTCGACGACATGCTCGAGGAGAACAGCTCAGCGAGCGTGGCGACGCTGTTGGTCCTGGAAGAGCGCGTTGCATCCGCGATCGCCCGCATCCGATCGTGATCCCCCGGATCTGGTTCATCCGCCATGGTGAGTCCGTGGCCAACGCCTCGGGCTTCCTCGCCGGCCACCACGACTCGCCCCTGACGGCGAGGGGCGAGGCCCAGGCCCGGGCCCTGGCCCCGGCGCTGCGGCGGCTGGCTCCGGAGCGGATCGTCGCCTCGGATCTGCGGCGGGCCTGGCGCACCGCGGGGCTCGCCTGGCCCGCCCCCGAGCCCCCCCTCGAGCGCACCGAGGCCCTGCGGGAGCGGGATCTGGGGGCCTGGGAGCGCAGGGATCACGCCAGCCTGCGCACCACCGGCGACAACGCGCGCCTGCTGTCCTGGAGCGATCCCCCCCCCCAGGGCGAGAGCCACGCGATGCTGGCTCGTCGGGCGCTCACCTGGCTCGCTGAGCACGACGACGGGCGGCGCACCCTGCTGTTCGTCCACGGCGGGCTGATCCGGGCGGTGGTCGGGCTGCTCGACGGGATCCCCCACGATCGGATCGGGCTGTGGAAGGTGAAGAACGTCGAGATCGTCGCCCGGGCGACGCCGCCCGGGCGCTGGTCCGAGCTGCTCACGACCTTTGGCTGAGCGTCGCCTCGAGAGCGTCCTCGTCCCGGCGCACGACGCGGGGGACGATCCCAGGTGCTCCTCCCTGGCCTCCGGCGGAGGCCTCTTCGACAGCCGGGGCGTCGTCGTGTCCGAGCCCTCAACCGCAGGAGGGATCAGCGGCGATCTGCTCGGCGCTCCGGGGCTCGAGGTGGGTCGAGGGGCGTCCCGGAAGCCGGAGATCGTCGAGCTGAGCCTCGAGGCAGTAGCTCCCCGCGCCCCCCGGGCAGGCCACACAGGGGGCCCCCAGCCCGGCGAACAGATCGCAGACCAGCGTCTCGGGCCCCCCCGGCAGGAGCAGCTCCGCCATCGAGCGGGTGTCGACGAGCCCCTGCAGCTGGAGCCCCTCGATCCGCTCAGCTCCGGGAGAGAACGCCCCAGACAGGGTCAGCCCGGACAGCTCCACCACCAGCCCGTCGAGGCTGAGGGCCAGCGCGCCCTGATCCAGCTCGAAGTAGGGATCGAGGAAGGCCGCGGGGGGCAGCTCGAGGGTCTCGGCACAGCGATCCTGGCTCCCGTCGAGCTCGGTCAACGCCGCCGCCAGGGTCAGGATCCCGTCGGACTCGGTGGCTGAGACCAGCAGCGGGCGGAGCCAGCTCCCCAGCAGGCCTTCGATCCCCCTGGGCTTCAGCCAGCGGCCCTGGCGCAGATCCAGCTCGTACACCCGATCGACGATCGGGACCTCGACGAGGCCACCGGTCTCGGTGGTGGACCAGCTCAGCTCGACCGGAGGGCAGCTCCAGTGCAGGGTCACCTGGTACAGGGTCTCCGGCTCCAGCGGCTCCCCGGTCCAGCGCACGAGGGCGCCCTGCACCGTGCTGCTGCCCAGGATCTCCCGCCCCGAGTCATCGGTGACCACGAGCTGAGCTGACGCGTCCGCCACGTCCAACTGGAGCTGGACGTCGGTGCGATAGTACACGTCGTCGGCCCCGTCCAGGGGGAACGCAGAGGCGATCTTGTTGCCACAGGGCTCGGCCCCGGGCTGTGGCCCCGGCGCTGGCGGCGTCGACGCCCCGGAGGGGGCGATCCCGCCGTCGTGGGGCGCGTAGGTCCTCGCTCCACCCGGAGCACATCCCTGGAGCAGAGCAATGGACAGCGCAAACATGACACCTCCGGCGATCCCTTAGGGCATCGGCGGAGGGAGCCGGGGCTGGAGCGATAGCTGATCTCATGAGCTCAAAGCATGAACGTTACGATCCTGCCCAGGATCGTCGGGCCCGGCGCCGTGGGGACAGAGGCCCCCGGCGCGCTGAGACCCGAAGATCCGTCGCTGCCCCACTGGGGCTGGGGCCGGCGCGCCCCGATCCCGGGGTGCCCTTTCGATCTCCAGCGGGTGGTCACATCCAAGGATGCCCGGGTCGGTCCGATGGGTGTACGTTCTCCAGGGATGACAGCCTCGGGGTCGCGTGTCGGAGCCGTGGTGCGGAGTGAGGATGAACGCATCGATCCTTTTGTGCTTGTGGATCACCGGTGCGAGCGGGAGCACGCTCGCTGAGATCTGGGACGACTTCGTCCTTGCCTTCCCGGCCTACCCCTGCCCAGACGGGTGGACGGCCTGTGTCGTCTGGGATCAACGGCTCGATCCCGAGTGGCGGGGCGATCCGGCGGATCAGCGGATCACCTGGTTCGAGCTGGCCCCGACGGCTGCGTTCACCCCGTTCGTGGGCCTG
>DRPG01000164.1 GCA_011376105.1 Deltaproteobacteria bacterium | reverse complement strand
GGTCGCCCCGGCGGGAGCGTCGCGGTGGGGCTGTGCCTGGTGGCGCTCGGGATCGCTGCGGCCCTGGTGTGGACGTCGCTCGCTCCGCTGCCCGGGGGAGGAGGGCGGGGCCAGTGGTCCGTCGCCGGGCTCCGCTTCGGCGCGGCCCTGCTCTGTGCGCTGGCCCTGCCGTCGGGCATCGTCGGGGTCCGGCTGCTCACCCAGCAGCACTACCCGCCCGCCCACGAGGTGTTCCCACCTCAGAGCGTCGAGTCGATCGCTCACCAGCTGGCTGAGCGCAGCGAGCCGCTGTGTGTCTGCTCCCGGTGCCGGGTGATCGTCCCCGCAGCGTTCTCCACCGGCTCCTGCCCGGTGTGCAGCTCCTCGGTGGAGTACCACGAGGTCGACAGCGACGAGGACGCATCGATGGTCCTCGCAGCCATGGGCTGAGCCCCTCCGCGGGGGATGGGTTAGGGGCCGCGCCTTCCCTGGAGCCACGATGTCCCGCTCGACCCACCTGCTCGCTCGCGCGATGGAGGTCATCCCCGGCGGGGTGAACTCCCCCGTCCGTGCCTTCAACGCTGTCGGCGGAGATCCACCGTTCATCGCCCGGGGAGAGGGCTGCGAGGTCGTCGACGTGGACGGGCACCACTACCTCGATCTGGTGGGCTCCTGGGGCCCGCTGATCCTGGGCCACGCCGACACCGCCGTGCTCGGAGCCGCGATGGCCGCCGCCAGCCGGGGCTCCAGCTTTGGCGCCCCCACCGAGGGCGAGATCGAGCTGGCCGAGGAGATCGTCGCTCGGGTCCCCAGCGTCGACAAGGTCCGCCTGTGCTCCAGCGGGACCGAGGCCACGATGCACGCCCTGCGCCTGTCCCGTGGGGTGACCGGCCGGGATCTCATCGTGAAGCTGGAGGGCTGCTACCACGGCGCCCACGACGGGGTGCTGGTCAAGGCCGGCTCCGGCGTCGCGACGTTCTCCCGGGGGGAGGCCACAGCGCAGCCAGGCTCTCCGGGCGTCCCCGCCGCGACCGCGGCCCTGACCCTGGTCGCGCCGTTCAACGATCCAGGCGCGATCCGCGCCCTGCTCGAGGCCCACGATCAACAGATCGCAGCGGTGATCCTCGAGCCCGTCGCGGGCAACATGGGCTGTGTCCCGCCGGCCCCGGGCTACCTGCAGGAGCTGCGGCGGATGTGCACCGACGCAGGCACCCACCTGATCTTCGACGAGGTGATGACCGGCTTTCGGGTGGGCCGGGGCTCGGCTCAGGAGCGCTTCGGGGTGACGCCCGATCTCACCTGCATGGGCAAGGTGGTGGGGGGAGGCTACCCGCTGGCCGCCTTTGGAGGATCCGCCGCGATCATGGATCAGCTCGCTCCGCTGGGCCCGATCTACCAGGCCGGCACCCTATCGGGCAACCCCGTGGCGGTGGCCGCGGGCAGAGCCACCCTGCGCCAGCTCGACGACGCCTGCTACGAGCGCCTCGAGACCCTCGGAGACCGGCTGGAGGAGGCGATACAGCCGGCCCTCACCTACCATAAGTGCAGCATGAACCGCGTGGGCTCGATGTTCACGGTGTTCTTCCGGCCCACCCCCCCCACTCGGTTCGACGAGGTCCAGCAGTGTGATCTCGAGGGCTTCGGTCGCTTCTTCAGGGCAGCCCTCAACGGGGGGGTGTACCTGCCCCCCAGCCAGTACGAGGCAGCGTTCCTGCCCGCCCGCCTGACCGACGAGCAGCTCGATCGCATCGTGGACGGGCTGACCTCGGCGTTGGTCGCGGCCCACGTCCACTGAACGCCGCCACAACGAGTTGCGGGGGATTGCTCGCCCCCAGCTGGTCCGATACGTCCCCCCCCCCAAAAAGAGGATCTGGTGTCTACACCCCTGGAACGGGGGGCGCAAGCCGCTGCTCTGGTCACTCAGATGACCATCTCGACCGTCGTGGGAGGCTTCCTCGGCCGCCGGCTCGACGCTTGGCTCCAGACGGAGCCCTGGGGGATGGTCACAGGCTTCATTCTTGGCTTCTCCGCTGGAATGCTCTCTATGTTCCGGATCCTCTTGAGGAGAGACGATGACGACGACCCCACCCATCCTGCGTAACTGCGCCCTCGCGTCGCCCCTGGCGCTCCTCGGGGCCGCACCCCTCGGGCTGGATCACGTCGTCGCAGCTACCCTCTCCACCTCCCTGGTGCTGGCCAACCTGTGGGCGCTCTCCATCCTCGGGCCCCGCCTGGTCCAGAGCGTGGCGGAGGAGACCTTCGCCGGGCTCTGGCTCGCCGCCCTCGGAGCCAAGTTCATCCTGATCGCCGCGATCCTCGTGGGCATGGTGCAGATCCTGCCCCCCATGGGGATCGCCCTGGGGTTCGTGCCCCTGTTGGTCGGAACCCTCGCCACCGGCCTGCAGCTCGCGCAGGTCGAGGCTGAGGCTGAGGCCCGGGCCGGCAGCGTCCCCCCCTCCGTCGACATCGCTCCCGAAGAGGCATGAGCATGTTTGCCAGCGGTTTTTCCTGGTTTCGCCTGATCCCGGCGGTCGATCACGACGAGCTCCTCAAGTCCATGGGCTGGGACAGCCACTCCCTGCCCCAGTGGGGCCACGAGGTGGCCAACACCACCGTCTACCTCCACGCCTGGTTGACGGTCTTCGTGCTGATCGCCATCGCCATCGCCGGGCGGATGGCGCTGGAGCGCGCCAAGTCACGCCAGGGCATCGAGAAGTACTTCAGCGACGATCGCCTCACCCCGCTCACCGTGGTCGAGGTGTTCGCCACCGGCATCCGCAGCATGCTCAAAGATCTCCTCGACGAGCGAGACATCCGCGCCTACTTCCCGCTGATCGCCGGGCTGTTCGCCTACATCTTCTGCTGCAACATCCAAGGGATCTTCCCCGGCTTCCTGCCTCCGACGGACAACATCAACACCAACGTGGGCATGGCGCTCACCGCGTTCTTGATCTTCAACTTCGTCGGGCTGTCCCGCGACGCCGGGGGCTACATCAAGCACCTGATGGGCCCGGTGTGGTGGCTGATCATCTTGATGTTCCCCATCGAGGTCATCAGCCTCCTGATCCGCCCCATCAGCCTCACGATCCGCCTCACCGCCAACATGTTCGGAGATCACCAGGTCTTCACCATCATCAGCCAGATGGTGATGGACTACTGGATCCCGCTCCCGGTGGGGCTGCTGGTGCTCGCCATGCTGGTGAGCTTCATCCAGGCCTTCGTCTTCAGCCTGCTGACTGCCATCTACATCAACCTTTCCCTGCCGCACCACGAGCACGAAGCTCACTAGCGGCGCCCCCCTTCGGAATCACTCCCGTCGCGCCGGGAGAGGAGGAGAAATGAAGAAGTTCCTTACGATCCTGCCGGTCATGGCCGCGATGTTGCTGGTCGGAGGCGCCGCCTGGGCCCAGGACGGCGCCACCTACAGCTTCGACGTCGGCAACCTCGGCTCGGGCTTTGCGATGGGCCTCGCGGTCCTCGGCGGCGGCATCGGCCAGGGCATGGCCGCCCGCGGCATGTACGAGAGCGTCTCCCGCAACCCACAGGCCGCCGGCGCCCTGAACGCTCCCTTCTACGTCGGGCTGGCGTTCATCGAGTCCATCTGCCTGTTCGCCCTGGTCGTGGCCTTCGGCATCGCGGGCTGATCGGGTCGAGCCCCGAGACCCCCCGCCCCCCAGGATGGACGGCTCCTGAGGGCGGGGGGTTTCGTGCTATGAATGCAGCGCAACGGAGAGACTGATGCGGTTGGCTGGAGCTTGCGTGATCGTGCTCCTTCTCCTCCCGGGCCTCGCAGAGGCTGGGAAGAAGAAGAAGAAGAAGAAGAACGCCGAGCCCGAGGGTCCCCGGATCGGCTGGCACGAGGTCGGCTCTAACGGAGGTTCCTGCTACTACCCCCCCGACTTCTCAGAGCTGGCCTCGGGGCCCAAGCGGATGGGGTGGATGGAGACCCGCGAGGCGCTGATGTCTCAGTGGCGCGGCGATCGAGGAGACGGGGTCTCGTTCGACGAGCGCGTCATCACCGACGTCGAGACCGTGCTCCTGGCCAAGCCCGAGCGGATCGAGGCGTTCGCCGTCGAGAACCTCTCCCAGTGCGAGAGGGCGATGAAGGGGGGCGGCACCGACGCCTGGGCCAAGTGGCTCAGCGCCTCGCCGGGGCGGCTCACCGAGGGCGAGTGCCCCACCCCCCCGATGGACTACACGCTGTACGACTACCTGTCCCTCAACTTCGACTGGCAGATCCCAGTCAACGTCTGCAAGGGCGATCGGATCTTGGTGCACGGCACCGACTCCGACTACTACAAGCTCGAGTCGGGCGGCCCGTGGATCAACGTCAGCGGAGATCCCAACGCCACCGACGTCAGCGGGCTACCCTGCGACATCGAAGGGTGCGTTCGCGGTATGCTGATCATGAAGTTCACGGGTGAGTCTGGTGTGAGCCAGGTCTTGCCCGTCGGCGTCGAGCGCGAGTTCCTCGCGCCCGAGCACGGCACGATCCAGGTCATGATCAACGACGACGAGCTGACCGACAACGTCTACAAGGTAGAGCGCGGTCTCGAACACCACACCGGGATCGAATACAAGCCAGCTGGAGGCTAGAGATGGGCCCGCTCCTCGGTTTGCTCCTGCTCCTGTCCCCTCCCGGGGTGGCGGCGACCTCCACCATGACCCCCGGAGCAACCGACAGCGGGACGCAGTCGACCAGCACCATGGACACCGGCGGAGCCGACGCCGGCGGAG
Organism: Deltaproteobacteria bacterium; assembly: GCA_011376105.1. Lineage (GTDB taxonomy): Bacteria > Myxococcota_A > UBA796 > UBA796 > DRPG01. Next base: position 7,895 of record DRPG01000164.1, on the reverse strand, counting down.
CCGACACCGGCGGAGCCGACACCGGCGGAGCCGACACCGGCGGAGTCGACACGGGGATCGATCTCGACGCCGACGGTGACGGCTTCACTCCCCGCCAGGGAGACTGCGACGATCAAGAGCCGGAGGCCGCCCCCGGCCAGCCCGAGATCTGTGAGGATCGGATCGACAACGACTGTGATGGGTTGTACGACGAGGACTGCGACACGCGGGTGCGCATGGCCAGCCTCCGGGGGGGTGGCGGCTGCACCCGCGCCGACAACGGCTCCGCTGCTGTGTTCTTCCTCCCCCTGATCGCGCTGTTCCACCGGAGGCGCCGGTGAGCTGGATCGTGACCGGCGTGCTGCTGGCGTCCGGGGCGCTGGCCCAGGACACCATCCCCCAGGAGCTGCCCATCGAGGTAGAGCGGTTCCGGCCGATGATCGATCCCTACGGGTATGCGGTCACCGAGTCGGCCACCACGCTGGGCAACCTGCAGATCGGGGTCGGCTTCTGGGGCAACTACAGCGAGAACTCCGCGGTGCTGTACGCTGCGGGTGAGCGGATCTACGGCCCACCCCCGCGCAGCCCCGACAGCCTGATCGATCAGCGCTCGATGGTGGATCTCCAGCTGGGCATGGGGCTAGGCGACATCTTCGCCCTGGCGATCGATGCCCCGTTCGTGGTCTGGCAGCAGGGCTTCGAGCCCACCGCAGACATCTCCCCCGATCCAACGAGCGATCTGCTGCCCTCGAGCCCCGGTGACCTCCGGATCAGCCCAAAGTTCGTGCTGGTCGACATCAACCGGGGCTACCCGGTGGGGCTGGCCCTGCTCGCGACCGGCACCGTGCCGCTGGGCAGCACCCGCTCCTTCATCGGAGAGGGAGATCCGACCATAGCCCCGATGTTGGCCTTCGAGGTGGCCGACGGCGCGGTGCGCGATCGCAGCTACCTCGCCCGGGGGGCGCTCAACGTCGGGGCCCGGATCAAGTCGCCCGACACCTTCCTCGACACCACCTTTGGCACTGAGTTCCTGTACCGCGGCGCCCTGTCCGCCAAGCCCGCCGACGTGCTGGAGCTCGGCGTCGACATCGTGGGCTCCGCAGCGGGCAACCGCGTCGCGCAGGCCCCGGTGGAGCTCCTGCCCTGGCTCAAGCTCATGGGCTACGAGGTCGCGACCTTCACCGCCGGGGCCGGCTTTGGGCTGAACCCCGGCCTCGGCTCGCCCGATCTCCGCGTCTTCGGGGGGCTCTCGATCGCCCCCTCGTTCGATCCCCTGGCCCTCGATCGCGACAACGACGGGATCCCCAACCGCTACGATCAGTGCATCAACATCCCCGAGGATCTCGATCAGTTCGAAGATCGCGACGGCTGCCCCGACGAAGACAACGACGCGGATCACGTCCTCGACATCGACGATGGCTGCCCCAACAGCGCCGAGGACTTCGACGACTTCCAGGACGCCGACGGCTGCCCCGACAACGACAACGACAACGACGGCGTGGTCGACGCACAAGACGCCTGTCCGATGGTGCCCGAGGACAACGACGGGTTCCAGGATCTCGACGGCTGCCCCGACGAAGATAACGACGGAGACCGGATCCTGGACGCGCAGGACGCCTGTCCCAACGCAGCCGAGACGGTCAATGGCTTCGACGATGCCGATGGCTGTCCCGACGAGAAGCCCTTCATCGACACCGACGGCGATGGGCTGTCCGACGAGGTCGACCAGTGCCCCACCGAGGCCGAGGACTTCGACACCTGGCAGGACGACGACGGCTGTCCCGATCTTGACAACGATCTCGACGGCGTGCCCGACACCTCCGATCAGTGCCCCTTCGATCCCGAGACGGTCAACAGCTACCTCGACGAAGATGGCTGTCCCGACACCGCTCCCTCCCGGGTGATCGTGCAGCAGGAGAAGATCGTCATCACCGAGAAGGTGTTCTTCCAGTACGGGAAGGCGGTGATCCAAAAGGTCTCCTTTGGGCTGCTGGATGAGGTCGCGCAGGTGATCAACGACAACCCGAGGCTCACCTTGATCCAGATCGAGGGTCACACCGACTCCGACGGCTCTGAGGCGTTCAACCTCAAGCTGTCCCAGTCCCGGGCGGCGGCGGTGATGCGCTACCTCATCGCTGCGGGTGTGGACGCCCGCAGGCTCGAGGCCAAGGGCTTTGGAGAGTCGCTGCCGATCGACACCAACAACACCCGGGAGGGCAAGGCCCGCAACCGCCGGGTGGAGTTCACCATCCTCGAGCAGGAGTAGCCCCGACACGGGAAGTCGGGGGCTCCACCGTGGGTTGTGCCGCCGTGTGGTACAACGCGCGTCCGGAGGTCCCCATGGTGCGATACATCGCTCCCATCTCTGCCCTGCTCTGTCTCTCCTCGACCGCCACCGCAGGCTATGAGGTCTCGTCCTTCCGACGCGAGAGTCGGCTGGGGTCCAACTACTGGAACGCCGCCAGCGCGCTGGACACCAACATGGAGACCTGCTGGCGGATCAACGCCGAGCAACCCAACGAGGGCAGCTGGATCTCGATCGACACCCCCCCCGCCGAGATCGACAAGCTCGGGATGGTGATCGGCTGGGCCAAGGACGAGGTCACCTTCAAGGACCACACCCGGATCAAGACCGCCAAGGTCGAGATCTTCGACATCGGCAACGGCTCACCCGAGCTCAAGGCCGAGGCCACGGTGCAGTTCGAGGACCAGATGGGCTGGCAGATCGTCGAGCTCCCCGACACCAAGGTCGGTGGAGAGGTCTTCGGGGGCAAGGTGAAGATCACCGTCCTCGAGACCTACCCGGGCAAGGACTTCCCCAGCCTCGCGGTCTCCGAGGTCCGGATCCACCTCAAGGAGTTCCCCGCCGAGACGCTCGCCTTCCAGGACATCCCCAGCTCCGAGGCTGAGGGCCACGGCGGAGACCAGATGATGGACGGCAGCGCGCGCTCGTTCTGGGCCTCCACCGAGCCCACCGCCACGTTCTCGGTCAAGGCTCCGGGCTATGGCCTGTCTTCGCTTGGGATCCAGCCAGGGCCCGCCTCGTACGGGCGTCCCAAGACGGTGAAGATCACCGCCAATCAGGCCTCGATCACCCACACCATGGAGGACACCCCCGGGAAGATGCAGTGGCTGCTGCTCCCAGCCCTGGTGGGGTACACCGGCGGGGCGTGGGGGACCGTCCAGGTCGAGATCGTCGACACTTACCCCGGCGACGCGGGTGGGATCGCGATCGCTGAGATCAAGATGAACGCAGGCTCCATCGAAGAGTTCTGAGGTGACCGGCGGACCCCCGTCCTGCTCTGGGGCGGGCCCGCCGCGTGGATCCCGCCAGCCAGCGACAGCTGCAGGGCCCGGGGAGCACAGCCGTGCCGGGCTCAGGGCGGGGCACCCGCGACGTTGGCCCGCCCGTCTCGGAGGACGGCGCCGTCCCGGCGGCGACGAACCCGATGTCCGTGTCCACGACGCCCTCCCTCCGCTGGAGGGGCCCTCTACCCGGTCGCCTCCAGGAAGGCCTCGACGCGGGCCTCGATCGGACGGGCCGCCTCGCACCAGAACGCCGGATCCGTCAGATCCACCCCCAGGGTCTCGCCCGCCAGCGTCTCGCTCGACTGGTACCCGGTGCGACGGAGCAGATCCCGCAGGGTGTCGAAGAAGGCCGGACCCTCGGCCCGGGCCCGGGCGTAGACCGCCGCGCTGAACAGGTAGCCGAAGGTGTATGGCCAGTTGTAGAAGCCGAACTCTGGGATGTAGAAGTGTAGCTTCGAGCACCAGAAGGTCGGATCCCACGATCCGAGGGCGTCACCGTAGGCCCGGCGCTGGGTCTCGACCATCGCCACCGACAGCTCGTCTGCGTCGAACACACCCCGACGACGCAGCACAAACAGCTGGCGCTCGAACGCAAACCGCGCGGGGATGTCCATCAAGAAGGCGACGGCGGCCTGGAGCTCCTGATCGAGCATGAAGGCCCGCGAGGCAGGATCGGTGGCCTGCGACAGCACCTGATCCCGGACCGTGGCCTCAGCAAGGGTGCTGGCGGTCTCAGCCAGGGCGTTGGTGATCTTGCGCCGACAGGCGGGCTGTGTCGCGAGCACGTCGTTGTGCCAGGCGTGCCCCAGCTCGTGGGCCAAGACCAGGGCGTTGTCCATCGTCCCGGTGAAGGTCATGAAGATCCGCGACTGCCTTGACTGCGGCAGATCGGTGCAGAAGCCACCAGGCCGGCGCCCCTCCGCCGGGGCCGCGTCGATCCAACGCCGGGCGATCGCGTCCGTGGCGAACGACGCGAGCTCGGGATGGAGCGACCGGAACGCATCGGTGACGGTGGCCGTAGCGTGCTCCCAGCTCAGCCGCGAGGCGTCGCCGGCGCCTCGCAGGGGTGCGCTGCGATCGAACCAGTCGAGGCGCTCCTTGCCCAGCAGCGTAGCCTTGCGCTCGAGGTAGCGGACCAGCGACGGCCGCAGCGCGTCGGCACCAGCCCACAGCGCGTCCAGGGTCTCAGGCTGGAGCCGGTTGCTGTACAAAGACTCGGTGATCTCATCGATCCCCAGACGATCCTGGAGCTGCTGACGCGCCCCGGTGAGCTGGGTGAGGGTGTGCGCACAGATGTCGCGGATCCCGTGCCAGGCCCGACTCGATCCCTCGTACGCAGCCCGGCGGAGCTCGGGGGAGGGGTGCGCCCTGAGCGCATCGAGCTCTGCGATCCCGACCCTGCGGACCTCACCATCGGCCACCAGGGAGCCCATCAGGTCTCCGGACAGCAGATCGTACAGCCGCCCCCAGCCGGTGATCGCCTCGCGATCCATCGAGACCTTCAGCGCCTGCAGGGAGCGCTCGAGGCGCAGCGCCGCCCCAGAGCGCAGGTGCCGCAGCCAGGGCCCGGCGGGCTGCAGCGACGGTGTGTCCAGCAACGCCTCGAAGGCCTCGGGGCTGGCCTCGGCCAAGGCCGCCTCGACAGCGACCAGGATCGAGTCGAGCTCCCGGCGCAGCTCGTCGGCGCTCGCCTCAGCGCTGCGTGCCTCCCGCGCCCGGCTGTCGGCGGCGGCGGCACACCCCGCAAAGGAGGACAGCTCACTGACCGCGTCCTCCAGAGGATCGAGCTCGAGCAGCGCCACGATCCAGGCCTCGGGATCCTCCGCGATCGGGGGCAGCGATGAGATCTGCTGCTGCAGCGCAGCGAGGCGCTCCTGCAGCCCTGCGCGTCGGGTCGCGAAGGTGTCTCCGCCGGGCCCTCCCGGGCACAGGGAGTCCAGATCCCAGTTTGGAGCATCGCTCTCCATATATCCTCCACGCTCAGGAGAGGTAGGTGTAGCTCTCCAGGCCCGCGTTGTAGGTGTTGATCAGCAGCCCTCCCTCCTCGGGGGTGAGCTGACCTGCCTCGATCGCAGCCTCGACCTGCCTGCGCATGACCTTGATCAGCCGCTTGCGATCGTAGCTGACATAGTTGAGCACCTCTCGGACGCTGTTGCCCTCGACGACCGCCTCGAGGGTGTAGCCGGCGCGCCCCGGCGCAACCTCGACGTGCACCTCGTTGGTGTCGCCGAACAGGTTGTGGAGATCCCCGAGGATCTCCTGGTAGGCTCCGACGAGGAACATGCCGAGGTAGTAGGGCCCGGATCCAAGCTCGTGGACCTCGAGCACGGGCTTGACGTCGCGACGATCGATGAACCGATCGATCTTGCCGTCGGAGTCGCAGGTCAGATCCGCGAGCACCGCCCGCCGGGTGGGGCGCCGATCGAGGCGGTGGATCGGCAAGACGGGGAACAGCTGCTTGATCGCCCACACGTCGGGCACCGACTGGAACACGGAGAAATTGCAGTAGTAGATGTCCGCGAGCAGCCGCTCGAGCGGCTCGATCTCCTCGGGGATCGGCTGCTGTGAGCGCAGCGCCACCTGGTGCAGCCGCTGGCAGATCGCGAAGAACACCTCGTCGACCGCCGCCCGCTGCTCTAGATCCGCCAGCCCGAGACGGAACTTGGTCAGGCACTGATCCCGGATGTCCATCGCATCGTGCAGGGGCTCGAGCAGGTTCTTGTTGCTCACCGCGTTGTAGATCTCCCACAGCTCGGACAGCTCGTGGCTGTCTTCGTCCGAGGGCTCGGAGGGCTCGACCTCGGACATCCGGGTGACCCCGAGGACGTCGAAGATCAGCATCGCGTGGTGGGCCACCACCGCCCGGCCGGACTCGGTGATCAGGTGAGGATGGGGGATCTGGGCCTCACCGCAGGCCTCCACCACGGCGGAGATCACCGAATAGGCGTACTCCTGCACCGAGTAGTTCATCGACGAGTCGAAGTTGGTGCGGCTGCCATCGTAGTCGACACCGAGCCCGCCGCCGACGTCGATGTACTCAAGGGCGGCGCCGAGACGCACCAGCTCGGTGTAGATCCTCATGGCCTCCCGCAGCGCGCCATGGAACGAGCGGATGTTGGTGACCTGGCTGCCGATGTGGAAGTGTAGCAGCCTGAGGCTGCCCAGCTTCCCCGTCTCGCGGAGCTCGTGGACGATCCGCACGATCTCACGGACTGTGAGGCCAAACTTCGCACGATCTCCGGCCGAGCTCTGCCAGCGCCCTGAGCCCTTCGAGGCGAGCTTGGCCCGGATCCCGATCACGGGCTCGATCCCCAGCTCCTCGGCGATCCGGAGGATGAGATCGATCTCGCTGGCCTGCTCTACCACAATAACGCAGTTTTTGCCTAGTTTTCTGGCTATTAACGCCATCTGGACGTAGGCGCGATCCTTGTAGCCATTGCAGATGATCAGGGCCTCAGGATCGTCGAGCATCGCGAGCACGATCATCAGCTCTGGCTTGCTGCCGGCCTCCAGCCCCAGGTGGTGGGGGGCTGAGTAGCGGACGACGTCGCCCACCACGTGGGCGTCCTGGTTGACCTTGATCGGATAGACGCCGCGGTACGAGCCGGTGTATCCATACTCCTCGCCGGCCCGCTCAAAGGCCGAGACCATGGTCTCGATCCGCTCCCTCACGAGATCAGAGAACCTCACCAGGACCGGCATCTCGATGCCCCGGCGGCGCAGATCGTCCACCATGATCTTCAGATCGATGCTCCCCTCCCGACCGGGGGGATCCATCACCACGTGGCCTCGTTCGTTGACCCTGAAGTATCCCTGCCCCCAGGCACGGATCTGGTAGAGCTCGTCGCTCTCGGCGATCGACCAAGACTTCATTCGCTCTCCAGAGGGCGCAGCGCCCGCCAGGGCTACCTCAGGTGTCCGTCTTCCCCGCTCGGAACATGCTGAAGAAGGAGCTGAAGATCTCCGTTCCGTCTCGTCCCGCTAGGGTCTCGAGCTCGCCTGGATCCAGCAGGACCGCACCGCACTCGTTGCACACCTCGATCTCGATCCCCCGGAACGCCTGAGTGGTCATATCTGCACCACACTTGCCGCACTTGTGGTGGTGCAGCTCGATCCGGACGGCTCGGCTGGTCTCCGCGTGCTCGCGATCGAGCTTGGCCTTGAGCTTGGCCTTGGCCTCCTGATCGAGTCTGCGGAAGTATTCCTCTTCGTCGGACATGTCGCCTCCGGTCTGTCACCGCTTGTGGGAGCCGATCTTTGTTGTGGTGGAGGGGTCTGTGCAACCTGCCCACCGACGTCTCAGCGCAGCATCGTATAGCCGGGGCCCATCACGTCGTCTCCATTCTTCGCTCCGGGGACGACGCACACAACAAGAGCGCTGCTGCAGAGGCGCTCCGCCGTCAGGCGTCGGATCCCAGTGGTAGCGCGGGGGGATCGAGCGGGAGCTCGGCGGGGAACGACCAGGCCTGGACGGCGCGGTACACCACGTACGACAGCGGGACCGCGACCACCACGACGATCAGGCAGGTGATCAGCCCCACGGCCAGGGTAAGGCGCCGCACCCGCATGGCCCGGGCCTGCTCCAGCTCCAGCTCCCGCTGGATCGC
>DRPG01000163.1 GCA_011376105.1 Deltaproteobacteria bacterium | reverse complement strand
GGGGGGGGGGGGGGGGGGGCGGCGCCACAGGGCGGCGCCTCGAGGTGTTGTACACACCGCTGCACGGCACGGGGGTGGTGGATCGAGCGCTCCGACGTGCGGGGTTCCCCTGCCGGGTGTTCGGGCCTCAGGCCAGCCCCGACGGGCGCTTCCCCACCGTGCCCGGGGGGGTGGCCAACCCCGAGAACCCCGAGGTGATGTCCGCGGCCATCGCCGCGGCCGGCGACGCCCAGCTGGTCTTCGGCACCGATCCAGACGCCGATCGGCTCGGCTGTGAGGTGGCCCATGGCGGAGGCTGGGTCCACCTCACCGGCGACGACATCGCGGCCCTGGTGGTCCACCGCGCCACCCGCCGTCCCCTGCCCGGCGGTCGACGCCCGCTGGTGATCGTCACCGAGGTGACCAGCACCCTGGTGGGGCGGGTGGGGCGTGCGGCCGGCGCGGTGGTGGTCGACGATCTGTTGGTCGGATTCAAGCACATCGCGGACGGCCTGCGGACCCTCGAGGTCGAGGGCTGCTGGCGCGGGATCCGGGCTGAAGACGTCGCCTTCGTCGCGGGGGGGGAGGAGTCCCACGGGGTGCTGGTGACGTCGAGCATCCGCGACAAGGACGCGGCCTCCGGTGCGGTGCTGCTGGCGGTGCTGGCCGACGAGGCACGGGCCCGGGGCCAGACCCTGGTGGACGTGCTGGCGGTGTTGGAGCACGAGCACGGCACGATCCGCAACGGCCAGGTCTCGGTGCGCTTCGAGGGGGCGACCGGGGCGGGGCGGCTGGGGGCACTGCTGGAGGCGCTGCGCGCCGCTCCGCCGACCACCCTCGCCGGGCGGGCGGTGCTCGAGGCCTTCGATCACCGCGACGAGCAGGGCCGCTTCGGCCCGCTCCGCTCAGGCTCGGATCGAGACGCACGCAACGTCCTGGTCTACCACCTCGCCCCCGCCGCCGGCGACGAGGGCGCCCGGGTGATCCTCCGGCCCTCGGGGACCGAGCCCAAGCTCAAGGTCTACCTCGAGGTCCAGGGCGCAGCAGGCCTCGACGAGGCCGGCCGTGCCCGGATCGAGGCGTCCCTCGAGGCGCTGCGGCAGGCGCTGGCGCAGCGCGTCGGCGGATGATCCAGGGCTGATCGCCTGCTCCCCCGCTGTGGGCAGATCAGCGCCCTGGATGGCCTCAGGCCCGCTGGCGCTGGTACAGCAGCAGCAGCCAGGGCAGCAGCACCAGCCCCAGCGCGCTCGAGGCGTTGCCCGCAGACCAGCGCCGTGACAGCTCGCTCTGGGCGGTGGCGCAGGACAGACAGTCGCTGTCGCCCGGATCCTGAGCCACCACCATCACCTGATCAGCGAACGCCGATGGCGTGTTGCCGTCGGAGACGATCAGCTCAACGATGTAGGTCCCGACCTGATCAGCGGTGAACTGAGGTAGGACCGAGGTCGGATCGTCGAGCTGAGCCGAGCTGCCCGGAGGGACAGAGATCAGGGTCCAGCTCATCTGCAGGGGATCGCCGTCGGGATCGAAGCTGGCCGAGCCGTTGAGCACCACCCGATCGCCGGCGTCCACCGACTGATCGGGCCCGGCGTTGGCCACCGGGGTGTCGTTGTCGAGCCCGACCTCGATGGTCACCTCGTCGCTGTCTGCGTACACACCGTCGTCCACCGTGAGCTCGGCGACGTAGGTGCCGGGGCGATCGGGGTACAGTGAGGCGTCAGAGCGGAGCGCGTTGATCAACAACGCGGTGGATCCACTGGGCTGCTCAAGCAGGACCCACTCGTAGTTAAGCACGTCTCCGTCGGGATCGTATGAGGCGATCCCGTCGAGGGTGATCTCGTCGGGCACCATGCCCACCAGATCGGGCCCTGCGTCGGCCACGGGGGGCTCGTTGGGCCCGGAAGCGGCGCTGTCTCCGACCCCGGTCGGGGCGCCGGTCTCTCTGGTCGGGGGCTTGTCGTGGACCTCGACCCCGGTGGCGCAGGCCACCGCGAGGAGACAGGCTGGCAGGGTCCGCACGATCGCTCCGGGCTGGTGCCCGGGAGTCTACCAGGGGTTCGCTGACCCATGTCCCCGGGCATGGGCCAGCCGATCAGGGCTCCGGCACGACCGCGCGCCTCGGGCCGGGCTCGATCGGCTCGAGCACCGCGATGCCGGCCACCTCCCAGTTGGTGTAGGACTCGAGGTGCTCGAGGTACCAGGCGAGATCATGATCGCGGGTCCCGCCGTCGCCGATCTTGGTGGCGTGGCGCATGGTGGTGCCACCGTCTCCGGTGGGCACCACCAGGCTCACATGGGTGACCCACAGGGGCACCCCGGGACGATCCTCACGCACGGTGAGGATCACGGAGCCTGGGCGGATCCGATCGGCGGCGGCCTGGGCGGTGGGCAGATCCAGGACCTCGAGGTGCATGGTGCCGGTGGGCAGCTGCTCGTCGGTGTGGGCGAACTTGCTCCGGGGACGCCACCACCTCCAGGTGTTTGCGTCGATCTCCTTGTCGAGGACCTTCACCGGGCCGTACTCGGAGGTGGTGATCCGCAGGAACCCATCCTCGACCACCCCAGGGATCCACTGCAGCTCCATGAAGTGGCGCCGGTGGACGTAGTCGATCGGGTTCCCCACCCCATAGCGGAGGTCTCGGCGGATCTGTGCGGCGTGGGCTGGATCGCCGGCCATGGACAGCGCGAGGACCTCCTCGGTGAAGGTCAGGCAGTCGAACGCGTCGTAGCGGGCGATGGGATCCGGATCGACGCCCGAGCCCTCTCCCAGTGGATCGCTGACGTAGGGGCGCCCCAGCAGAGCGCCTGAGATGGCGCCCATACGCTCGGGGAGCGGGCGATCTGAGACCGAGCGGGCGATCTGCAGGATCTCCTCGGGGATCGTGCCCAGATCGGGGGGGCTGGCGCTCGCCGGGGGGGCCGGGGCTGGGGTCTCGACATCGACGGCGCCAGGCTCAGCGGGGGTCGGGGCCACGAGGATCGTCAGGATCAGGGGGAGCATGGATCGTCCAGTTCGGGGGGTCTCCGAGGGTCTCGGCTCACTCTAGGAACGCTACACACCCATCGGCTCTTCCGACTGGATCCCTTCAGCCCCGGAGCCGGTGGCGGTAGCCCGCGACCGTCTCGAGGACCCGATCGAAGTGCTCCTCGGGGAGCTCGTCGGCCGCGAACGACAGGGCGCGCTCGATGATGTCGACCAAGGTGTTGTGGAGCAGCTGGCGGTGCTCGGCGGGGGGCCTGCTGAACAGGTTGCGCAGCAGCACCGCGGCCGGCAGCGCGCCGCGGTCGGTGACCGTCAGATCGTGCATCAACGTGGCGTACCGGGACGGGCCCCCATCGACGAGCAGCTGCACCACCGCCCGGCCCCGACCCGCCCCGTTGGCGCGATCGAAGGCCTGGACCACCTTCCCCAGGACCTCGTTGGCGACCTCCAGCTTAGCCATGGCCTCGTCCTCGGACAGCACCGGCCCGCCGTAGCGGATGGCGGGGGCTGAGGCCTCGGCGTCCGCCTCCAAGGCCTCGAGGGGCTCATCGAGGGTCCCCACCCCGACCTCGACGCTCAGGGCGACGGTGTGCTCTGCGGTCCCGTTGTGGCCCTGACCGCCTCCGTGGAGATCGAGATCCACTCGCTCCCGGTGGTGGTCCTTGGTGGAGAACGCCCCATCTCCGCCCGCCCCCCGGTTGGAGTCGTAGTCCCCGAAGAAGTCTAGCTCCTCGTCGTCGACGTGGGTGTTGGTGTCGAGCCAGCTCGCCAGCCCCACCTGCTCAGTGGGATCGTCCGTGACGTCCTCTGGATCCTCCTCGAGCCCGTCTTCTTCACCCAGATCGAGGTGGCGGTGGGCGTGCAGCGGCAGCGGTGGCGCGTCGAGGGGGGCGAGGGAGCTCGCCCCAAGGCTGGACGACAGCGGTGGATCGAGGGCGGGCAGGGCGATCTCGTCGCCGTTCATCGTGTCCTGATCTTCGAGGGGAAGATCCGCGATGCCAGCCTCCAGCATCTCAGCGACCAGCAGCTTGGCCCGGATCGGCTCCAGCGGGACCCCCTGGATCACGGAGCGCACCGTGCGTGGCGCGTCGCCGAGCTGAGCGACGATCATCGCCCGGGCTGCGTCCCGGCCTGGATCGCCGATGCCCCGGACCAGCTGCAGATCTGGATCGATCTGCATGGCGTTGTCGTAGCAGTCGCACATCCGGGCCACCAGCTCCCGGGTGTCGTGGCCGAGCTGGATGTTCTCTACAAACACGCCCTTCTGGGCGTAGAAGATCGGCTCCTGGGTGCTGGCGACAAACTCGCACAAGGTCTGGTGGAAGCGATCCCGCAGGATCCCGTCGAGCACGGGGCCTCCCGCGATCTCCAGCAGATCCCCGAACACCGACTCGCCCTGCTCTAGGCGCTCCTCTAGCTGATCGGCCTGATCGGAGGTCAGCACCCCCCGCAGGGAGAGGATCCGCACGAGCTGGTGGGAGTCGTCTGCGGCGGTCGCGGCGATGAGGTCTCCGTTGAGGAAGTGTACCGCGATCTGCAGATCCCCCGAGCCCACCGCCAGCTTGCCTGTCGCGCGCGCTTCGACCCGGGAGAGCAGGGCTCGGGTGGCGGTTGTGTCTCGCGCAGAACGACTCAATTGGGCTCCAACTGCACCTGGGGCACAGCCCTGGGTGGGGTTGCGACGCGCACGAGGAGCGGCTCGTGCCACCCCTGACCTCGGCCCCGGCTCACCCATGGTGAGCGTGTCTCCCCGTTTGTTGCAAACGAAGCACCATCGACACCCTCAGTCTAGCTCCCTGCTCTTCCTCTCTAGCACGCCCCACGGTCCGATCCTGGAGCATCGATCGGATGAGGGGTTTGTGGCGCTGGAGCAACATGGACCAAGGGGCGATCTCCCTGGAGCAGGTCTTGGGGGCCGGGATCGATTGGGGGCTGGGATCGGAGAGGGGCGGCGGGACGAGCCCGGGCCTGGGCTCAGTGAACAAGATCGAGATCGGGGGGCTGCTGCATGTCTCCGGGATCCAGCCACAGATGGATCGGCCCCTGGGTGGTGGACAGCTCGGGGAACTTCGCGGGCGCGAGGCCGTAGGTGGTGGGGTTGTAGGCGGCGGGGCGCCAGTGCTCCGCGGGGATGGCGGGGCTGTCCTGGGTGGCCGGCCCGTGGGTCGCTGCATACCGCTGCTGCTGCAGGGTGCTCAGGGACCACCAGTTCGACGCACCCCAACCCAGGGCCGCGGCGAGGATCACCACATAGGCCACGGCCGCGGCCGCCGGCAGCTCGAGATCGCGCCGCAGCCACCGCAGCAGGCGCTCGATGGGCCCGGGCGCCGTCACCTCGGGGCGATCCCCGGCTGCGGTGAGGATCGTGTCGACGTCCAGCGCCAGCCGGAGCCGGCGCTGGACGTGCAGGGGGGGCTGCAGGGGCTCGGGGGCTGGAGTCACGGCGCGGAGACGCTGCTCTAGCTCACGACACCGGGTGCACCCGGTGAGGTGCTCCACGAGCTGCTCCCGCTCGGATCGGGAGAGCTCACCGTCCTGGAAGGCGACCAACCGATCTCGTGCTTCGCGGCAGCGCATGGTGTCTCTCCCTGGCTCTACTGAGCCACGCTCGAGCCTGCGAACGCTCCGTCATCGAGCACCTCCATCAGCTGGTTCTTGGCACGGGACAGGCGGCTCATCACCGTACCCAGCTTGATCTCGAGGGTGTCGCTGATCTCGGCGTACGACAGATCGTTGTAGTAACGGAGCATCAGGATCCTGCGGTGGTTCTCGGTGAGCTGCTCCATCGCCTCGAGGATCTGCTCCTGCTGCTCTCCATGGAACACGATCTCGACCTGCTGGGCCTCGTTGGAGGTCTGCCGGGGCACGCTCTCGAGGATCGCCGCCCGGCGCTTGCGATCGCGGACCAGGTTGAAGCAGAGGTTGCTGGTGACCCGGTACAGCCACGCCTTCATCTTGAAGCCGGAGTCGAAGAAGCGCTCCTCGCGCATGGCCTTGATGAAGACCTCCTGCGTGACGTCGATCGCCTCCTGCCAGTCCTTGAGGATCCGCACCGCGTGGTGAAAGAGGGGATCCCGGTACTTGCGGATGACGAGGTCCGCCGCTGTCCGGCGATCTTCCCTCGCGATCTCCTTGATCGTGTCATCCTCGGGGAGGTTCTTGGTGATGAGCTGAAGGTTGGTGGGCATGGCGTCCCCCGTGTCTGGACACTGGACGTACGCCGTAGCTTCCCACACCCTTCAGCTCGGTGACGTCCGGTGACCGTTGGCGTCAGCCGGTGGTGAGTCCTGGGATCTTCACACCCCGAGCCCTCGCGATCTCGATCGCGTCTTCGTAGCCTGCGTCTGCATGGCGCACGACGCCCATGCCCGGATCGCTCGTGAGCACCCGCTGCAGGCGCTGAGCCGCAGCCTCGGTGCCGTCGGCGACGATCACCATGCCCGCGTGCAGCGAGTACCCCATGCCGACCCCGCCGCCGTGGTGGAAACTCACCCAGCTCGCGCCGTTCACCGCGTTGATCATGGCGTTGAGGATCGGCCAGTCGGCGATCGCGTCGCTGCCGTCCTTCATCGCCTCGGTCTCCCGGTTGGGGGAGGCGACCGAGCCACAGTCGAGGTGATCCCGGCCGATCACGATCGGTGCGCTCACCTCTTTGGTGCGCACCAGCTCGTTGAAGATGTGCCCCGCCTTCGCCCGATCGCCGTAGCCCAGCCAGCAGATCCGGCACGGCAAGCCCTGGAACCGCACCCGCTTCTGGGCCAGATCCAGCCAGCGGATCAGCGCCTCGTCTTCGGGGAACGCCTCCTTCAGCGCACGATCGGTGGTGTAGATGTCCTCGGGATCCCCCGACAGGGCACACCAGCGAAACGGCCCCTTGCCCTCGCAGAACAGGGGCCGGATATAGGCCGGGACGAAGCCGGGGAACGAGAACGCGCGTCCGTGGGGCAGGCCCCCCTCCTCCGCCATCGCCCGCAGGTTGTTGCCGTAGTCGAAGACGTGGGCGCCGGCCTCCCCCAGGGCGACCATCGCCTCGGTGTGCGCAGCCATCGAGGCCTTCGCGCGCGCCACATAGGCCACCGGATCGGAGCTGCGCAGCTCCGCCGCCCCCTGGAGGGTCAGGCCGGAGGGGATGTAGCCGTGGAGAGGATCGTGGGCCGAGGTCTGATCGGTGACCAGATCCGGGGCGAAGCCCCGACGCACCAGCTCGGGCAGCACCTCGGCGCAGTTGCCCAGCACCGCCACGGAGCGCGCCACCCCCTCGCTGCGGTAGCGCTCGACCCGGGCGATGGCGTCGTCGAGATCGTCGGCCACCTCGTCGAGGTAGGCCCCCTCGAGGCGGCGCTGGATCCGGTGGGGATCGACCTCGACCACGAGCATCACCCCGCCGGCCATCGTGGCGGCTAGGGGCTGAGCGCCCCCCATGCCCCCGAGCCCTCCGGTGAGCACGATCCGACCCCGCAGATCGGGGGAGCCAAAGTGGGTGCGGCCCGCCGCGACGAAGGTCTCGTAGGTGCCCTGCAGGATCCCCTGGGTGCCGATGTAGATCCATGAGCCGGCCGTCATCTGGCCGTACATGATCAGGCCCTTCGCCTCCAGCTCGGCGAAGTGCTCCCAGGTCGCCCAGCGCCCCACCAGGTTGGAGTTGGCGATCAGGACCCTGGGCGCGTCGGGGTGGGAGCGGAACACCGCGACGGGCTTGCCCGACTGCACCATCAGGGTCTCGTCGTCGCCGAGGGTGCGCAGGCTGGAGACGATCTGATCGAAGGCCTCCCAGCTGCGGGCGGCCTTGCCGGTGCCGCCGTAGACCACCAGCTCCTCAGGGCGCTCAGCCACCTCGGGATCGAGGTTGTTCATGAGCATCCGCAGCGCGGCTTCCTGGACCCAGCCCCGGCAGGACCGCTCGGGCCCCCTCGGGGCACGCACCAGCCGTGGGGGCGTGCTGGACATGGCTCGCTACTCCTTGGCCTTGGGGTAGTGCCGATCCTCGTAGGGGGAGGTGAAGCGGACCGAGGTCTCTTCGAGCTCTTCGGCCTCGTCGGGGAGCTCGGCCAGGCTGGCCTCGAGCTCCTCAGGCGTGATCTCCTTGCGCCGCAGGCGGTGCTTCAGGGTGCGGGTGTCGAAGCGCATGTCCTCGCGAATCATCGGATCCCTCGCTCTGAGAACAGGGCCCCACCAGGAGGTAGCCGGGCGGGGGGGTGGGGCTCGGGTGGGGTAAGGCTCGCCGCGGAGCTCGGACGAGGTGGCTCGCCGTGGGTCAACCCACAGGAGCTAGGCCTCGGGAGGCAGCTCGTCGTCGATCGGCTCGGGGTTGTTCTGGCGATGCAGCGGCTTCCACCGATCCTCAGCGATGACCTGGGAGTCGTCGACCTGGAACTTGTGGGCGGCGATCTCCCGCAGGGCGGTGACGACCTCCTTGTTGTCGCTCTCGTTGTCGATCAGGGGGTGGGCGCCCTTGAGGAGCTGCTTGGTGCGCTCCGCCGCCACCAGCACGAGGGAGAATCGGTTGGGGACGGACTCGAGGCAGTCCTCGACGGTGATGCGGGCCATCGGTGCTCCGTAGACGATCGCCCCTGTGTCGAACTCACAACGGGCGCGCTTCGGTACGAGATATGCAGACACCCCCGCTCAGTCAAGGCGGTCCTCAGGCCTCGCTGAGACGAGGGGGCAGCAGCAGGCCCCGCTCCCGCAGCCGGCTGGCCGCGGCCCTAGAGCCGGTGTCGAGCCACTCCTGGTACAGCCGCATCAGGGCGTCGGGCTCGTCGTCCACCGCAGCGCGGACCTGCTTGAGGACGACGACACAGTCGCGGAACCCCGCAGACAGCTCCTCGAACACCCGATCGAAGGCGTTGGCGAACCAGCGCTTGAACACGCGATCGGCTTGGTGATAGGCCGCAGCGCCCATGTCACAGTAGTAGCCGACCCCCACCGCGCTGCGGGACAGCGACTCCTCGAAGTAGCCCACCCGGTACAGGGAGCGATCCCCCAGCTCCCGGTAGGTGCGGGCCTGCTCCGCAGGGGGAGCCGCCGCCGCCCGGGCGTGCAGCTCCGCGAGGGTGTCCTCCTCAGGACGCGGGGTGTCGGTGCGGGCTCGATCCACCAACAGGGCGGTCAGGTACAGGGTCGTGTCCTCAGACAACCCCACGTCGGCCATCCCCCGGGCGTCCCGGACGCGTCCATGGAAGTAATCGAACAGAGTAGTTTCAGCTTCGAGCGAAGTTTTCACGGTCTTGCCTCCTCTCCCCCCGTCGACGACGATCTCCCTCTTGACGGCCACGAACACGGTGCCTACCTGACGCGACCTGCGGGTTCGCCATCTGCGTGCCCTATCGGATCAGCGTAGCAGCGCGTTCGCACGCGTCGCAAGGAGGTTGAGATGCAGATTCGACCACTGTACGACCGAGTGCTCGTTGAGCGTGTGGAAGAAGAGAGCCGCAGCAAGGGCGGCCTGTTCCTCCCCGAGACCGCCAAGGAAAAGCCCTACGAGGGCATCGTGCTCGCGACCGGTCAGGGCCGCCTGGGCGACGACGGCAACGTCCGCCCCCTCGTGGTCAAGGAAGGTGATCGCGTGGCGTTTGGCCGATACGCCGGCACCGAGATCAAGGTCGATGGTGAGGAGCGTCTGGTGCTCCGAGAAGATGAGATCTTCGGCATCGTCGATCACAGCTGACCCCCTTCACCCCACACACATCTAGGAGATCGCATGTCCGCCAAGGAGATCATCTTCGACGTCGAGGCCAAGAACAAGATCCTGGCCGGCGTCGACACCCTCGCCAACGCCGTGAAGGTGACGCTCGGCCCCCGGGGCCGCAACGTCGTCATCGAGAAGTCCTGGGGCGCGCCCGTCGTCACCAAGGACGGCGTGACCGTCGCCAAGGAGGTCGAGCTCGAGGACAAGTTCGAGAACATGGGCGCGCAGATGGTCAAGGAGGTCGCCAGCAAAACCAGCGACGTCGCCGGCGACGGCACCACCACCGCCACCGTGCTGGCCCAGTCGATCTACCGCACGGGCTCCAAGCTCGTCGCAGCTGGCCACAGCCCGATGGATCTGAAGCGCGGCATCGACAAGGCCGTCGACGTCATCGTCGATGCGCTGCACTCGATGTCCCGCGAGATCGGCAGCTCCGAGGAGATCGCCCAGGTCGGCACCATCAGCGCCAACGGCGACGTCGAGATCGGCCGCAAGATCGCCGAGGCGATGGACAAGGTCGGCAAGGAAGGCGTGATCACCATCGAGGAGAACAAGGGGCTGGAGACCGTCATGGAGACGGTCGAGGGCATGCAGTTCGACCGCGGCTACCTGTCCCCGTACTTCGTCACCGATGGGGATCGGATGGAGTGCGTGCTCGAGAACCCCTACATCCTGATCCACGAGAAGAAGATCAGCTCGATGCGCGACATGCTCAAGCTGCTCGAGAAGATCGTGGAGATCGGACGCCCGATCCTGGTGCTGGCCGAGGACGTCGAGGGTGAGGCCCTCGCCGCCCTGGTGGTCAACAAGCTGCGCAACACGCTGTCCGCCGCCGCGGTCAAGGCCCCGGGCTTTGGCGACCGTCGCAAGCGGATGCTCGAGGACATCGCCGTGCTCACCGGCGGTGAGATGATCGCCGAGGAGCTCGGGATCAAGCTCGAGAACGTCACCCTCGCCGAGCTGGGTGAGGCCAAGCGCGTGGTGATCGGCAAGGACAAGACCCTGATCATCGATGGGGCCGGCACCGAAGAGGCGATCCAGGGCCGGATCAAGCAGATCAAGGCCCAGATCGAGGAGACCAGCTCCGACTACGATCGCGAGAAGCTCCAGGAGCGCCTCGCGAAGCTGGCCGGCGGGGTCGCGATCATCAAGGTCGGGGCCGCCACCGAGGTCGAGATGAAGGAGAAGAAGGCCCGGGTCGAGGACGCGCTGCACGCGACCCAGGCCGCGGTCGAGGAGGGCGTGCTCCCCGGAGGTGGCGTGGCCCTGATCCGTGCCTCCCAGGAGCTCGACAAGCTCGAGATCCCCACCTCCGAGTCCTTCGGCGTCAACATCATCCGTCGGGCGGTCGAAGAGCCCCTGCGGATGATCGTCGCCAATGCCGGCCTGGAGCCCGCGGTCGTGGTCGAGAAGGTGCGCTCCGGCGACGCCAACTTCGGCTACAACGCCCGGACCGCCGAGTATGGCGATCTGGTCCAGATGGGCGTGATCGATCCCACCAAGGTGGCGCGCTCGGCCCTGCAGAACGCAGCGTCGGTGGCCAGCCTGCTGCTCACCACCGAGGCGATGGTCGCCGAGATCCCCAAGAAGGAGATCCCCGCGGCCCCCGGTGGCGGCGGCGGCATGGGCGGTATGGGCGGTATGGGCGGTATGGGCGGCATGGACTTCTGATCCCTGAGAGCACCGATCGCCGACGATCGGTCTGCCACCCACGGGCCCCCGGCCCCCCGGCCAGGCCCGGGGCCCGGGGCCCGGGGGCCGGCCCCGGCTAGCCCGTCTCCGCCCATAGGGCCCGGCTAGGCTCACGGCCCGGCGCAGGCTTCAGGGCTCGGAGCGTAGCGACTCGATCACGTCGGGCTCGGCATAGACCGTCAGCAGCTTCGACAGCGTGTCCTGCAGGGCGGGATCGGCGTAGAAGCGCCTCCAGTTGGGCAGCCCCGCGATCGAGCGGAAGCTGAAACCCTGCTGCAGCGCCTCCTTGATGTGGGCCTCGAAGCCCTCGGCGTCGTGCTGTAGCGCCGCGACCTCAGCCCGGCGCCAGGGCCCCAGCCAGGCGTTGGCTCCACCGGAGACCAGCTCCTGGACCCGGGTGAACGCCTCGTCGGCCTGTGCATAGCGGCCGCCCTTCAGGTACAGCTCCCCCAGATCGTACCAGGCCGCGTCGTACGCTGGATCCAGGGCGATGGCCGCCCGATAGCGTGCGATCGCCTTCGGGTCTTCGCCGGCGTAGCGGTGGGCCAGCCCGGCGAGGTACTCGAGCCCCGCGTCGTGGAACAGCGCGTCCTGGAACGCGTCGGCGTGGGCGATGGCGGCGTCGGTGACCCCCTCGGCGCAGGCGACGGCGGCGAGCAGGCGCTGATAGGCGCAGCCCCCCTCGAGGATCGCGTTGACCTCGTGCCAGCGGTCCCGGGCCAGGGCGCGATCGAGGCCCGGGGGAGGGAGCTCAGCTTGGGCTAGGGCGATCGTCCACCAGATCATCGTCGCTCCCCTGTCCCTGGCTCGGCCGCCTCGACAGTCTATCGGGGGGATCCCACCCGGCGCACCCCGCCCGGGGCGGCTACCGGCGGCGACGGCTCAGCAGCCCCAGCAGCCCCAGGGCCAGCCACGGGACGCCGGAGGCAGGGCTCGCAGCGCAGCCACAGCCTCCGGGCTCCTTGTCGTCGGTGCCACCTGGATCCGTGCCGGTGCCGGGATCTGGATCGTCGGTGCCGTCGGTGCCGGTGCCGGTGTCGGTGGGGGCGGCGGTGTCGATGGGCTTGTCCTGGCCCTCGTTGGCCGCCATGAAGCCCGCGTTCCAGCCCTCGACGGTCCACGACAGCCACTCGGCGCCGTCACCCGCATACACCGCATAGTAGCCTGCAGAGCCGTCGTAGTTGGGGTGCTCCGCCTCCGAGGGCGCTCCGGGGACCGCGTCGGTCACCGTGGCGACGATCTCGCCGTCCGCCATCCCGTCGGGGTAGCGATCGGTGCGCCTCACCACCACCACCTCGTCGATCGGACCGTGCACCGGGTTGGTCCAGGTCAACCCGATCGGGCCGCCTAGATCGGTGACGACGAAGTCGACGATCCCAAGCCGGTTGTCAGCGGTGGCGGGGGCATAGATGCAGACGTCGTCGATCGTCCAGCCCCCGAGCTCCAGCCCTTGATCGCTGTGGATCTCCCAGGCGATCTGGATCTGATCCATGTCGCCCTCACCCTGGAGATCCACCGCGTGGCTGATCCACTGGCTGTCCTGGTGGTGATCGGAGCCGGTCCCCAGGTAGTTGCTCCACACCTCCTGGCCGTTGGCCAGGATCACGGCCTGATCGTAGGTGCTGTCCTCCACGTTGAGCCACCGACGGTACTGGAGGAACAGATCGGTGTAGTGACCGACGGGGATCGTGTTGGACAGCAGCTGGTTGATCTTGTCGGGCTGGTAGGCGCCGTTGAAGCCGTACTGACCCAGATCGTTGCCCCAGACGTGGGTACCGCTATAGGCGAAGGCCGGATCCCCCGCCGCACCGAGGGGGGCGCCCCACTCCCAGTCGTCCGCGCCGTCCTGCACCGTCCCGTACAGCAGGGAGTGGGTGTAGCCTCCGTCGTCGGCCTCGAAGTCGGTGCAGGAGACCTCGATCACGTCTCCGGAGAAGAACGAGAACGGGGCGATCTCGCCCCCGGTGGGGGCGCGGAAGCTACCCCCTTGATCGTCGACGCCCTCGATGTAGTACTCGACGAAGCTACCCAGCGGCTGGCCGGGGATCTCCGCGGTGATGTCGGTGCCCGAGGTGACGCCGATCACCTCGGCCCAGGGCCCCCCGTCGACGCGGTACTGCACCGAGGCCTCGAGGCTGCTTAGGGGAAAGCAGCCGGGCACGATCTCGGTGACGGTGAGCTCCACCGTGGCGGGGACCCCGGCGGGGACCTGGGTCAGGGGGACGTGATCGAGATCGTAGCGCCCACCCCCGGCCTGATCGCCGAGGCCATGACGCCCGAAGGCGTCGATGATCTCGCACTGGTTGGGGGTCCCGTTGGACAGATCGGCGTCGTCGTCGTCGATGACCAGCGCCTCGTAGTAGGTGCCGGGGATGTCGGTGCCGCCCCTGAGGATCCCGGCGAGCAGCTCGCTGGTCAGATCCAGGCCGGCCTGAGTCCCGTCGCGGGCCTGCAGCAGCTGCAGCAGGTCCCACATCGCGCCGCCGAAGATCAACCCGTTGTCGTGGGTGGCGAAGAAGCTGTTGCTGTAGTCCTGAGGGTAGATCTTGTCGGGCCCGACGTCGCGGACCGGATCCCCGTTGACAAAGAAGTAGGGCCCGATCAAGGGGCTGTCGGACTGCAGGAAGGCCACCACGTCGGAGGCACCCTCGGACAGGGAGCCGTCGAAGATGCCGACCTGGATGCTGGTGTCGTGGAAGCCATGGCCCCACTCGTGGTGCACCACGTCTGCGATCTCGCCGGTGTTGTTGCAGCCTCCGCCGGCCTGGTAGAAGTTGATGTCGCCGTTGTAGTAGGCGTTGCAGTAGGCGAAGGCGCCGCCGATGTTCACCGTGGCCCGGAGCTTGTCGGTGACCATGCCCACGGTGGGGCCGTG
>DRPG01000162.1 GCA_011376105.1 Deltaproteobacteria bacterium | reverse complement strand
GGCCCCGACCCTCGCTCCGTCTCCTCGCTCCGTCTCCTCGCTCCGTCTCCTCGCTCCGTCTCCTCGAGCCCGCCGTCGCGATCATGTCGCGATCATGCCGCGGGCGGACCAGCCCACGCCCCGGATCCCCTGGAGACAGCCGGACAGATCTGGAGCGCCACGGCAGGGAGGGGCGGGCTGTGCAGCCGTCTGTCCCGGAGATCGGCACGGGATTCGAGCCTCCGTGCGTTGCAGCAGCGTCGGTTTCAGCTAAACTGCGCGGCCTCTGGAGCCCCCATCGAGCCAACCCCTCCGATCACCTGGACCGACTGGCCCGCTCGGCGCCAGCCCACCCGCAGCGCCGTCGCTGTGGCGGTGATCGTAGCGGTGGTGGTGGCGATCGTCCCCCTCGACGCCTGGCTCGCGGTGGTCGGCGCGGTGGTGCTGGTGATCTCCACCTCGGAGGCGCTGCTGCCCACCCGATATCGGCTGACCGACAGCGGGGTGCAGATCGTGCGCCCCTTCACCCGGAGCACCGCGGCCTGGAGCCGGTTCCAGGGCTTCACCGCCACCGAAGACGGCTTCGTGCTGCTCGGCGCCGGCAGCCGGCCCACCCTGCGCAGGCTGCGCACGGTGCAGCTGCGGGCCCCCCTCGACGGGGAGCGGGTGGC
This sequence comes from Deltaproteobacteria bacterium, assembly GCA_011376105.1. Lineage (GTDB taxonomy): Bacteria > Myxococcota_A > UBA796 > UBA796 > DRPG01. The sequence continues at coordinate 10,088 of DRPG01000162.1, read as the reverse complement.
GCACCGCCTCGCTCAGCACCTGGGGGCTCCATGCGCGAGCTGACCCCCGAGGAAGATGTAGCGATCACGTCCATCGCCCGCTTCGTCGTCCGCTTTGGGCTGACCGTCCCCGCGGTGCTGTGGCTCGAGTCGGTGCGCCCGCTGTCGTTCATCGGCAGCCAGGGGATGTTGCTGCTCTCTCCCTCCATAGGAGCGTTCTTGCCGGTCAACCAGTGGGACGCGCTCGCGTCCCTGCTCGAAGAGCGCGAGGGGATCGAGGTGTTGATCCAGCGGATCGAAGAGATCGATCGCGGGGGGGTCGCTGCATGAGCGAGCGACTGAGCGAGCGACTGCGGAGCGTGCTCGCCACCGACTGTGGCAGCACCACCACCAAGGCCATCCTGATCGAGCTGGTGGATGGCGAGTACCGCCAGACCTGGCGCGGGGAGGCCCCCACCACGGTCGAGGCCCCGTTCGAGGACGTCACCCGGGGGGTGCTCAACGCCGCCCAGGAGATCCAGGAGCTGTCCGGGCGGAAGCTGCTGCGCGACGACGGCGGCGGGATCCTCACCCCAGAGCAGGACGGCTCTGCCGGGGTCGACGCCTACATCTCCACCAGCTCCGCCGGCGGTGGGCTGCAGGTGGTGGTCGGCGGGGTGGTCCGCTCGATGTCCGCCGAGTCCGCGATGCGGGCCGCGCTGGGCGCCGGCGCGATCGTGATGGACACCTTCGCTACCAACGACAAGCGCCAGGCCCACGAGCAGATCGAGCGGATCCGCCAGCTGCGCCCCGACATGATCCTGCTGGCGGGGGGGGTCGACGGGGGCACCCGCAAGCACGTGGTCTCGATGGCCGAGCGGATCCGGGCCGCGCGGCCCCGTACCCGGCTCGGCGGGGGCTACAACCTGCCGATCATCTTCGCGGGCAACGACGAGGTCCGCGATGATATCGAGGCGCTGCTCGCCGGGGTCTCGGCCCTGGAGATCGTCGACAACGTGCGGCCGGTGATGGAGACCGAGAACCTCGATCCAGCCCGCGACAAGATCCATGACTTGTTTATGGAGCACGTCATGGCCCAGGCGCCGGGCTACGCCAAGCTGATGGGCTGGGCGAACGCCCCGATCATGCCTACGCCCGGAGCGGTGGGGCTGATCATGCAGACCATCGCCCGGCGGCGCGGGATCAACGTGCTCGGCGTCGACATCGGCGGGGCCACCACCGACGTGTTCAGCGTGTTCGATGGCCACTTCAACCGCACCGTGAGCGCCAACCTGGGCATGAGCTACTCAGTGAGCAACGTGCTGGCTGAGGCCGGGCTGCCGATGATCCTGCGCTGGGTCCCGTTCGCGCTGGACGAGAAGGGCCTGCGCAACCGGATCGGCAACAAGATGATCAGGCCCACCACGATCCCCGAGACCCTGGAGGAGCTCAAGGTCGAGCAGGCCATCGCCAGGGAGGCGCTGCGGCTGGCGTTCCTGCAGCACCGCGAGTTCGCGGTGGGGCTCAAGGGCGTGCAGAAACAGCGCACCATCGCGGACGCGTTCCGCCAGATCGGCGACGACAGCCTGGTGCAGATGATGAAGCTCGATCTGCTGGTGGGCTCCGGCGGGGTGTTGTCCCACGCGCCACGGCGGGTGCAGTCGATGCGGATGATGATCGACGCGTTCGCGCCCGAGGGGATCACCGAGCTGGCCGTCGACAGCATCTTCATGATGCCCCACCTCGGGGTGCTGTCCACCGTCCAGGAGGATGCAGCGACCCAGGTCTTCGAGCGGGACTGCATGATCTACCTCGGCACCTGTGTGGCGCCGAGGGGGGAGCAGCGGCCGGGCCGCAAGGTGCTCCGGGTCCAGCTGTCGCTGCCCGACGGCGCCACCGTCGATGAGGAGCTGTCCGACGGAGAGCTGCGGCTGTGGCCCTGCGGGGCGGACACACCCGCCACCGCCACCCTGACCCCGCTGCAGGGGCGGCTGGACGTCGGCGCGGGCCCGGGGCGAGCCTTCGAGGGCAAGCTCCGGGGCGGTGAGGTCGGCATCGTGATCGACACCCGGGGGCGCCCGATCGTGGTGCCCGACGATCCAACGGTGCGGGTGCCCAAGCTCGAGTCCTGGGTGCGCGACCTGGGCGAATACCCCGACGGGGAGACCTGATGGCGGCCATCTTCACCCCGGGGCTGAAGGTCAGCGAGCACACCGTGCTGGTCAAGGACCGGCGCCTGCCCATCGAGGGGGAGGTCCTGGTGGAGGTCGGCCAGCAGGTCGGCGCCGACGAGATCGTCGCCCGCACCGAGCTCCCTGGCAAGATCTACCCGGTCAACGTGGCCAACCAGCTGGCGATCGATCCCGGCCGGCTGGGGGAGGCGATGATCAAGGCCGTCGGCGACAGCGTGGCCCAGGGCGACGTCGTCGCCCGGAGCCCGGGGCTGTTCGGCCTGTTCAAGAGCGAGGCCACCGCGCCGGTCAGCGGCACCATCGAGAGCATCTCCACGATCACCGGCCAGGTGATCTACCAGGCCGCGCCGATCCCGGTGGAGGTGGATGCCTACATCCGGGGCCGGGTGATCGAGGTGATCGAGGGCGAGGGCTGCGTGATCCAGGCGGCGGCCACCCTGATCCAGGGGATCTTCGGCCTGGGGGGCGAGGTGAAGGCCGAGCTGGCGATGGCGGTCGAGGCCCCCGCCGACGTGCTCGACGTCTCCGCGATCACCCCGGAGCTGGCGGGCAAGATCGCTGTCGGTGGCTCGTATGCCACCCTCGAGGGGATCCAGGCGGCGATCAAGCACGGACTGGCCGGGATCGTCACCGGAGGCTTCGACTACGACGAGATCAAGGAGCTGCTGGGCTACGAGGTCGGGGTGGCGATCACCGGGGGCGAAGATCTCGGGCTGACCCTGATCGTCACCGAGGGCTTCGGCAAGATCCAGATGGCACCGGCGACATTTGCGCTTTTGTCAAAAAAGGCCGGCTCCAGGGCCTCGATCAACGGGGCGACCCAGATCCGGGCCGGGGTGATCCGTCCCGAGGTGGTGGTCACCTTCGACGACGAGCAGATGCCCGCCGATCGGATCGATCCGGGCGAGCCCAGGGGGATCGCGATCGGAGACGAGGTGCGCGGGATCCGCGCCCCCTGGTTCGGTCGCCTGGGGGAGGTCACGGATCTCCCTGTCGAGCCGGTGGTCCTGGGCAGTGGGAGCCCGGCGAGGGTCATGGAGGTGCGGTTCGAGGACGGCACCGTCGCGCGCATCCCGCGCGCCAACGTGGAGGTGATCGAGCAATGACCACGCTTCTGATCCACCTCTGGGTGTCTCTCGCCGTCGCAGCCCCCCCCACGGGGCTGACCGTCGAGCCACCGCCCCACAACGGCGGGCTGAACCTCGATCTCTCGTGGGAGCTGCCCGAAGATGACGGAGGGGCCGTCAGCGGCTATGCCGTGCTCCGGGCCACGGACGAGGCCGGCCCCTATGTGCTGGTGGCCGACGCGCTGCCCGCGGGGACCCACACCTTCCGGGACAAGGTCACCACCGATCCCCGGGTCGATCCTCTGCTGGACACCTACTGGTACCGGATCGTCTCGCTGGAGCTGGGCGCCGCCCCGTTCGTCCCCGCCGATCCAGACACCCCCGATCCCGAGGCCCACGCGAGCTGGATGCTCTCCAGCTTCGCCGCGACCGCGCCGGTGGTGGGGCAGCCCCGGGCGGTCTGGATCAACACCCGGCTCGGCTGGCTACACCTGATGGCCCTGATCGGGGTCGTGGGCGGGCTGATGCTGTACTACGCCCGCCGGGCCCAGCAGGGCGAGGAGATCTTCATCCGGAGGATCCCCGGGATCGACGCGATCGAGGAGGGGATCGGCCGCGCCACGGAGATGGGCAGGCCGGTGCTGTACGTGCCCGGCATCGACGAGCTCCAGGACATCCAGACCATCGCCAGCATGCTGATCCTTGGCCAGGTCAGCGAGACCGTCGCCGAGTACCAGGCCGATCTGATCGTCAGCTGCTGCATCCCCATCGTGCGGGAGGTGGCCGACGAGGTGGTCAAGGCCGGCTTCTATCAGGCGGGCCACCCCGACGCCTACAACCCCGCCGACGTCCGCTTCATCTCGTCTGAGCAGTTCGCCTTCACCGCGGGCACCAACGGGATCATCCACCGCGAGAAGCCCGCGACCAACCTGTACCTCGGGCGGTTCTTCGCCGAGTCGCTGATCCTGGCCGAGACCGGCTTCGTCAACCGCTCCATCCAGATCGCGGGCACGGCGGAGGCCACCCAGCTGCCGTTCTTCGTCGCCGCCTGCGACTACACCCTGATCGGTGAGGAGTTGTTTGCGGTGAGCGCCTACCTGTCGCGGGATCCACGGCTCGTGAGCTCCCTGAAGGCCAGCGACTTCATCAAGATCTACGTGGTGGTGTGCCTGCTGCTGGGCACCCTGCTGAACACCCTCGGCTACACCTACCTGGTCCAGCTGTTCACCCTCGGGGAGGGCGGATGAGACGCACCGCACCGCTGGTCGTCACCTTCGTGGTGGGCGTGATCATGGTGGGGGAGTACTTCATCCCCCACTACCGCTACCGGATGATCACCGCCGAGCTCATCGAGTGGGGGCTGGTGCTCGCCGCCGCTGCGTTCGTGCTGGGGCTGATCAACCTGGTCCAGGTCAACCTGCCCAAGGTGATCCGCCGGGAGCAGGACTGGGCCTACAAGCTGGTGATGCTGATCGCGCTGGTCTGCACGATCACCGCGGGGGCGCTGGGGGGCAAGGATCGCCTGGGTGATGGTCAGATCTACAAGTGGATCTTCGACTTCCTCTTCACCCCGCTCAACGCCACCATGTTCAGCCTGCTGGCGTTCTACATCGCGTCTGCGGCGTTCCGGGCCTTCCGGGCGCGCAACGTCGACGCAGCCCTGCTGCTGGGGGCGGCGGTCGTGGTGATGATCGCCCGGGTCCCGATCGGGGAGAGCATCCCGGTGATCGGCGACTACCTCCCGAAGATCATGAACTGGATCATGGACGTGCCGAACATCGCTGCCCGGCGGGCGATCTTCATCGGGGCTGCGCTGGGCGCGGTCGCGACCGGCCTGCGCGTGATCCTCGGCATCGAACGTAGCCACCTGGGGAGCGACGGATGACCTTGTTCGAGGTGCTGGAGCGCTTCCAGACGATGGATCGCCGCTGGGTGTTCCTCGGCATGGCGATCTCGATCGTAGCGCCGATGTTGTTTCCGTTCAACCTGGGCTTCAAGGTCGATGAGCGGGTCCAGTCGCTGTACGACACGATCGAGACGCTGCCGCCGGGCTCGACGGTGCTGGTGAGCGCCGACTTCGATCCAGCGTCGCTGCCCGAGCTAGAGCCGTTCTTCCGGGCCAACCTTGAGCACCTGTTCCGCCGGGACCTGAAGGTGGTGGTGCTGTCGCTGTGGGAGTCCGCACCACCGGTGGTCAAGCCGCTCCTCAGGCGTGTCGCCGAGCGCCACGACAAGGCCTACGGCACCGACTACGTCTTCTTGGGCTTCAAGACCGGCAAGGAGCTGGCGATCAAGGGGATCGGAGAGAACATCTTCAAGACCTTCCCCGAGGACATCGAGGGGACGAAGATCACCTCGCTGCCGATCATGCAGGGCTTCAAGCAGGCCAAGGACTTTCCGCTGCTGGTCAGCGTCTCGGCCGGCTTCCCCGGCACCAAGGAGTACGTGCTGCAGATCCAAGGGCAGTACGATCTCACGATGATCAGCGCCTGCACCGCGGTGTCCGCCCCCGACTACATCCCGTTCTACAAGGCGGGGCAGCTGCGGGGGCTCTCGGGTGGCATGCCGGGCTCGGCGCAGTACGAGAAGCTCGTGTTTCCCGACGGCCCGCTGCCGGGTGAGCGGCTGCTCGCTACTCAGGCGGTCAACGTGCTGAACCTCGGCCACCTCTACATCATCGGGCTGATCATCCTGGGGAACGTGGCCTGGCTGCTCACCCGCCCCCGGGCTGCGGCCGGAGGGAGCGCCTGATGCCGACCACCGAGATCGTCGGGGCGTGGATCTCAATCTTCCTCACCCTGTGCATCTTCTCCTACCTCTACGACGACAACCCGATCTACAAGCTGGTCGAGCACCTGTTCCTCGGCGTGTCCATCGGCTACAGCGTGGTCGAGGCCTACTTCGGTGCCTTCAAGCCCAACGTGATCAACAAGCTCGCGGACGGGCAGCTGACCCCGCTGGTCGCGCTCGTGCTGGTCCTGATGCTGTTCAGCAAGGTGATCCCCAGGTTCTCGTACCTGGCCCGGATCCCGATCGCGTTCATCGTCGCGGCGTTCGCGGGGGTGAAGCTCACCGGTGAGGCCAACTCCAACCTGATGACCCAGGTCGCCCAGTCGATGCCGAACCTCGCCGCGGTGTACGCAGAGCACGGGCTGTGGAGCTGGGACGCAGACGGTGCCGGGCTGTTCAGCAGCCTGTTCCTGGTCGCGGGCCTCAGCGCGTGCCTGCTGCACTTCTACTTCAGCGCACCGCACCAGCGGGGCATGAAGGTGGTGAGCCGGTTCGGGGTCTTGGTGCTGATGCTCTCCTTCGGGGCCAGCTTTGGCTACACCGTGATGGGGCGGATCTCGCTGTGCATCGGGCGGGTCCAGGAGATGCTCGGGCTCAACCGTCCGATCGACGAGGCCGAGATCATCCAGCCCCAGCTCGCGACCCTCGTGTCGCTGGTCGTCATCGTCGGGTCCCTCGTCGTGTGGCGGGTCCAGCAGAGCCGACAGCGTGGGGCCGAGGGCTGATGGGGATCCCCAGGGTGGGCTCGGCCCTGTGGCGGGGGGGCGGGACCTGATGGCGGCGCTCAGCGCTGGCTCGTGGCCGGTCCTCGGGCTCCTCGGGGCACCGGCGCACCGGATCACGGGGCTCGACCGTCGAGTGTAGGGAGGCCTCCTCCATAGCTGCGTTCGCCCCGGACGATCCACAACGACCTCTCAAGCGCGTGCTCCTGCACCCGATGGCCTGGGTGCGAGGTCGATGTGGCACAGCAACAAGCGTACGACCCGGCGAGGATCCAGTCGGGGCAGGATCAGCGGATCCCTTCCCCCTCGGATCGGAGGCGACATCCCCGGATCCAATGCGAGATCCCGGTCAGCCAGGGGCGACAGCAGATCGGCACCATCCAGGATCTGAGCTTGGGGGGCATGGCGGTCCACAGCTCCGTCGGGGTGGGGGTCGGGCGGGTGATCCCGCTGGACTTCCGGGTCCTTGAGCAGCACATGAGCACCCCCGTCGAGGTGCTCCACCTCCGGGAGGGCGGCTGGGGTGGCCGCTTCGTGGGGCTGTCGGAGCGCGAGCGCGCCCTGCTCCGGAGCTTCTCCGACAACACGCCGGCCTCCACCGCTCCGATCGCCCTGCCGACCCGGGAGCGGATCCTGGAGCAGGGCAGGGTCCACGGCGTGCTCCGGGCCTTGATCGGGGACGAGGCCATCGGCCAGGTGCGGGGTCCGGGCGGCGAGGTGCTGCCGATCCGTCCGGTCGAGCTGGTGACGGGGCCCGAGCTGACCCTGCTCCGGTGCGAGCTCGAGCCGGACGCAGCGCTCGAGCCACCGTTCTTCCTTGAGGTCACCGGGTACAACTCGCGGTACTGGTTCCCGATCCTTGACGGGGACACCGTCGGTGGCGCGTTCTGGGCCCGGATCTCTGATGGCTTCGTCCGCTCACGCCGACGTCGGTCGGCCCGCCTCTCGGGGGAGCTTGGCCTGCTGGGGACGTTCGTGAACCCGGTGACCAACGTGTGGGCCCAGGGCCAGGTCGTCGATCTCTCCCGGACGGGCCTGCGGGTGCGCTGGGAGGAGGACGGCGCCGCACCCTCGCCGGGGGATCGCCTCGATGGGGTGGCCATCCGGGGTGCGGAGAGCCCGGTGGTGATCGACGCCCTGGTGCGCTCTAGCCGCTCGGACGGACACCAGCACACGATCGGGCTGGAGGTGATCCAGGCACCGGGACAGGGGGCCTGGGGGCGGCTGGTCGCCTCGCTGCTCCACCCCACCACCCGCGCCCACAGCGCCGATCCCGGCGATCTGTGGGCGCTGATGGTGGACTCGGGGTACCTCGAGCTGTCGGGCAAGCGCCCGGGGCGGTTCGAGTCCCAGCGGGCCGCGTTCTGCGAGGTGAGCGGGCGGCTGTCGGGTGCCCCTGAGCTGGGGGCTCAGATCGTGTGGCCCGCCGCCGGCAAGCCCGAGGCCAGCATGTCGATCCTGCGGATCTACGGTGACACCTGGATCGGGTACCAGCTGGCCAAGCGCCCGGGGCGGCACCTGCTCGGGATCCCCAGGCGGAGGATCCTGCGGGATCTGCTGATCCATTGCTATGAGCACGCAGTGGCCGAGTCTCCCGCGGGCTGGTTCGTCGCACAGTTCCAGGACGACGCCTCGATCGGCAGGCTCACCCAGCACGCGTTTGCGCAGCGCCAGATCGCGAGGGATCAGACCTGCATCTGGCCGTTTCGTGCCTGGGAGATCCAGGTCGAGGATCCCATCCCCCGTCCCCGGGAGGCCCTCGAGGTCTCTGGGGCGACCCGAGGGGAGCTCGAGGCCCTGTGCCTACAGATCGCCGACAGCCGGCCGGCGGCCTTCGTCGCCGCGCTGGAGCTGACGCTTGGGGGCATGTCTCTGCAGGACACGAGGGCGGCCTGGGCCGCGCAGGGGCTCTGTCGGGAGCGCGCCGTGCTGGTGGCGCGGCGCGCCGGGGTGCCCTGGGCCGCTGCGGTGATCGAGTCGGGCAGCGACGGTCTGCACTTGTTCCGCTTGCTCGACGTCGTGCGAATTTTCCCCATGATGGGGGGATCAGGCGACGCGATCGAGGCCCTGCTGGAGGTGTGCCAGCTGTGGTACGCCGATCGGGGCAAGGACTCCTTCATCTACCTCGACGAAGCCCCGGGTGCGCCGGACAGCGCGGCCCTCCAGGCGATCGGGGACGATCTGGGCGGTGGAGACACGACCGTGATCGCGTCCGCGGTGGTGCCTGATCTGATCGAGCACGTGTTCGAGGTCCTGGCAGAGCGATCCGCCTGATGGGGAGCCCAGGGAGCTTCGAGATCTCGATCTTCGACGATCGGCACCGATCCGATCGCGCCGCGCTCCAGGCCCTGCTCCAGGGAGCCCGGGGGCTGAGGATCGAGGATCACCTGACCGCCCAGCTGCAGCAGCTGGCCCTGACCGCCCAGCTGCAGCAGCTGGCCCTGGATGGCCAGCTCCCCAGCGGGCGCTGGGTGTACTACCCGTGGCGCAACGCCTTGGTGCGGGTGCTCGCCCCCGAGGGGCTCGCCAGGCTGAGGACCCGCTGGTGGCGGGGTCCAGGTCCGGTGCAGCGCCTGGAGCACCTACAGCGTGCCCATGTGCTCGCCCTGGGGCTGTCCCCGGGGGGGGACGAGCTGCTGAGCCTAGTCTGTCGGGGGATCGGGGGCTCGCTGTCGCTGGCCAACCCCGATCACCTCTGCCTGTCCCGCGACGGCAGGATCCAGGCCAGCACCTGTGATCTAGGCGAATCCCGTGCGGTCTCGGTGGCGCGCCGGATCCGGGAGCTGGATCCCTATGTGCAGGTCGAGGTCCACCTCGAGGGGGACGCTCCGGAGGAGCTCGGGGCGCTGGTGGCGCGGGCGGATCTGGTGCTGGGGACCTGTGACGATCCCCAGATCGCCTACCTCGCCCGGATCGCGGCCCGTCGGGCGCGGGTCCCCGTGGTGATGCGCAGGGAGGGGCGTGCGGTGATCGAGATCGATCGCTTCGATCTCGACGATCCCCGCAGCCCCCTGGGGCCGGACGCGCGGGCCGAGGAGGCGCGGGCCGAGGAGGCGCGGATCGCGCCGGGGCGGGCCGCCCTGGTCCAGCAGATCCTGCTGGGGCAGCCCTGCCCCTCTGGGCGTTATCGGATCGTCGCGGGCCAGGGGGCACGGCGTCCGGTCCGCTGGCTGGGGGTGGGGACGTGAGCGGCCCAGGGGGAGGCACCGGCGCCGGAGGCACCGGCGCCGGAGGCACCGGCGCCGGAGGCACCGGCGCTGGAGGCACCGGCGCTGGAGGCACCGGCGCTGGAGGCACCGGCGCTGGAGGCACCGGCGCTGGAGGCACCGGCGCTGGAGGCACCGGCGCTGGAGGCACCG
>DRPG01000161.1 GCA_011376105.1 Deltaproteobacteria bacterium | reverse complement strand
GATCACCGCTGAGATCCATGCGGGCTACCCCGGGGGTGGCGGGCTGGGTGCGTTCACCTTCCGCTACCTCAGGGGGCGCCCTGAGCTGGTCCGGATCCTGGCCAGCGCCTGCCTCGAGGGGCGCACCGAGCTGCTCGAGGCCGCGGCCCCCCACCCCGATCGGCTCTGCGAGATCGTGGCGTCGGTGCGCGCCGCCCTCGATCGCCTCGGGCTGGCCAGCGCTCTGGATCCCAGCGTCCTCAACGCCTATGCGATCGCCTCGATCCTGGGCTGGTTGTTGTTCCGTCCCCTGCTTGGGCAGGGCTTTGGGGTCCCTAAGGACGCAGACGATCAGGTAGAGGAGCTGCTCGAGCTGCTAGACCTGGCGATCTCCGGTGAGTGGGCCACCTCGCCCTGGACCTGACCGTGCACACCTACGCCATCGTCGAGCTGGCCAGCCCCCTGTCGGCGGAGGGGCTGGCGGCGCTGGGGCAGGCGATCGAGCAGCTCCGGCGTAGCCGGTCCCGGCGGCGGGGGCGGATCCCCGACGAGGTCTCAGCCCTGCTCTCGACCGCCCGGGATCGTGGGCCTGGACGTCGAGCTGGGGGGGCAGCCGAGCAGCGTGGAGGACAGCAGCGTTAGCCGTCCTTATCCCGGAGCTTTGGACGCAGGGGCTTGCGCTCCCCCTCAGGAGACGTTCATCGGAGATCCCGAGGGAGACCCATGTCCCGCATCCTTGCAGCGATCTTCACTGGCTCCGCCCTCTCGGCGGGCTCGATGGCACACGCCGCCGGTCTGTGCGTCGCAGACGTCCAGGGGGCTTTGATCACCACCGCGAAGGGCCAGGCTGCTCAGGCGAGGATCGACACCCGGGTCCGCGAGAGCCAGGTCGCGCTGAGGCAGCTCCAGGCCAAGCTCGAGGCTTATGCCGCCGAGCTGGAGGCCACGACCGATCCCTCGAGCCGAGCCCAGCTCGAGGGGCAGCTGGTGGAGGAGCAGGCCTCCTTCGAGGCGTCCTCCCGGAGGCTGCACGACGCGATCCAGCTGCTCTATGATCAGCTGCTGGAGGGCCTGACAAGCGAGATCCTCGAGGTGGTGCAGGCGCTGGGGGTTGATCAGGGCTGCAGCGTGGTCATCGACACCCCCCCTGTCTTGTATGTTGGTGTCGGTGCCCGGGACCTCACCGAGCAGCTGGTGGCTCGGTACGACGAGGCCCACCCGCTGGTGCCCGGCGCCGGCCCCTGAGGCCCGCGCTCAGCGACGTCGCTGCTGGGCGAGGCGCAGGTCGTGCTCTGCAGCGAGGTCCAGCGCCACCGCTGCGGTGCCGGGGGTGTGCGTCAGGGCGCACCGCCCCGGCGGGAGGCGGGTGAGATCGGCGGCCAGGGCGAGCTCGTGGGCTGTTTGTCAGGAGCCGATGGAGGGGGGCTCATCTCCGGAGCGCCCGCTGGAGGACGCTGGGGCCTCGGAGCTGCGCGTCCCGGTGTCTGCGTCTGCTCTAGACCTAGCATCATGCCAGGTGATGCTCCCTCTCTGTCCCTGTCGTGGCCCCCCGCGCCGTCGCCGCCGCCCAACTCCTCACCACGTCGGGGGAGCTGCTCGGAGCTGCCCGGAGCTGCTCGGAGCTGCCCGGAGCTGCCCGGAGCGCTCCCTCGCCGATCCGTCCGCCCTGGTGCGGT
>DRPG01000160.1 GCA_011376105.1 Deltaproteobacteria bacterium | reverse complement strand
GTGATCGGAGCCCCGGGGTGGATCATCGCGTCGGCCCGCAGCGGCTCGTGGGCCAGGATCCTGTAGCGGGGGAGCTTGCCCACGACCTCGGAGGGATCGAGGTAGACCCCCCGGGCCAGGTAGTTGGTGGGCACCAGCCGTGCATACAGATCCGACTCGGTGATCGGGATCCCCGGCTGGAGATCCCGGGCGGCGACCATCGCGGTGACGCTGTGCTCTGCTGCGGGGCCGCTCTCGATGCGATCGCTCGTGGATGCACAGCCCCACAACGCCAACGCGATCCCCGCCTCCACGATCCCTCGCCCGTGCACGTGGTGTTCCCCTGTGGGGGGGCAGTCTACCGCACGACGCGGTATTCAGGATCATCGTGCGCAGCAGCTGGCCCGAGCCTGGAGGGATCGTGGTCGACGCCCTGATCATCTGCAGCCTCCTCCTCGGCATCACCTCGGTGATCGTCCTGCCGCTGGCGGTGCTCGTCGGCTTGCCCCTGATCGCCTGGATCAGCCGCAGCCTGCAGCACCTCGACCCACAGGAGGGGGTCCAGCTCGGGGGGGTGATCCAGGTGCGGATGTCCCGCTTCGATCGGATCCCGCCCTACATCGACGTGGGGGATCCCCGGGCGCTGCGGGCCTGGGCGCGCACCAGCCGGGAGATCTCTGCGCTGAGGCTTCACTCGGCCTGCTCAGGCTCTGATCCCGAGCCCCCGGGCCACTGAAGCTGGAGCAGCAGCCCGGCCTCTCCGATCAGCAGCGAGGTCGCCGCTGTTGGATCCTCACCGAGGAACAGGGAGCGCTGCCAGATCAGCGCATACTGCAGCCCCACCGCCAGCCCCCCGATCAGCTCCACCGACGCTCCGATCCCGACGCGCCCGCCGAACGCTCCGAGCCGGAGGCGATCGAGGGTGGCGATTTCGTTGGCCAGCTCTTGCTCCTCGGGGGTGAAGCCGTTCGAGGTCTCCCGCGCGGACGGGATGTCGACGTGCAGGCCGCCGAGCAGCCAGGGCACCGGCCCCTCCTGGGTGTGGGGCAGCAGCGCATAGCGCAGCTCCACGGCGGGGCGGACCACCCCCCAGTGGCGCTGGGTCACGATCTCGCCGGCGATCGTCGTGTTCTGTAGCCGGGCCACCCCCAGCGAGCCCTGCAGCGCGGTCCGCTCTGACAGCCACGCGCCGCCATAGGCGCTCAGGTTCGGCCGGACGAAGCCGTCGAGGCCTCCGACGATCAGCCCGGTGGTGCTGCCGCCGTCGACCCAGGACAGGTCACCACGGGACAGCGGGCGCCACTCCGCGCCCAGGTAGGTGCTTGGGGCGGCGGACGAGGTGGCGACGAGCAGAGCGGTGAGCATGCCGGTTCCTCCGAGATCCCCTTGTAGCCCCGTCGCGGGGTTACCTGGGCTGCATGTACGTCACCCGTCTGCGGATCGAAGGCTTGCGCGGTGCGCCTGAGGAGCTGGGGGGGCTGTCCCGGGTCGTGGCGCTGCCCCCGGGGATCCCCCGGTGCGCCGTGGCCGATGGTCTGGTGTTGTTGGCCACAGCCCTCGACCCTCGCGCGCTGTGGGGCTTCGACACCCTGGGCTGGGGCCACGACCTCGAGTTGGTGGGGGAGTCCGAGCCTCAGCTGCTGGGGCTCGATCCCGCCGAGGTGGGCGCGACGGTGGGGCCCGGCGTCCAGGTGGTCACGATCGAGGCGGGGCTGCACCTCGATCCTCCGCTGTTTGGCCAGCTCCGGGCCCAGGCCGCACGCGATCCCCGGATGGTCACCGCCCTGGGGCAGCGCCCGGTGCTGTCGGTGAAGGTCGGCTGGCTGCTGAGCCAAGATCGCACGGCTGCATCGCCTGCGCTGCTCGGGATCCGGATCGGAGACGTGGCGTTCGAGACCTCCGGCAAGGAGCGCCCGGGCTGGCTGCCCGGGCTCTGCCGGGATCTAGCGGGCCGCTTCGCCCGCACCACCCCCCTGGAGCCGGTGGGGGCCGCTGCGGTGCGGGGGCTCGAGGCGTCCCTGTCCCCCGATCCCGAGGCCCGGGCGGGGTGGCAGCGGGTGGTGGCGCTGCTGCAGGAGCCCCCGTTCTCCCTGCCTGAGCCCGGCCTGGTCCGGATCGGTGGCGAGGTGCAGCTGGTCTTTGGTCCCCAGCTCGATCGGATCCGTCAGATCGGTCGAGGCGCCTGGGACGCCCTGCGCCTGGTGGAGGCCGCCCTGCTGCGTCGGCCCGACGTCCTGATCCTCGATGAGGTGATCGAGCCGTCGGTGGCTGCGTGGTTTGCCTCGCTGCCCGAGGCGGAGCAGGCCCCGATCGAGCAGGTGTGGATCCCCGGGGAGAGCCTCGGGCAGCGCCCCGGGGAGGATCCTGGGGAGGATCCCGGAGAGGGCCCTGGAGAGGATCCGTGAGCACGCGCGCGGTCTGTGTCCGCTGTGGAGGCCTGCGCTCCTCCTTCGAGGCGATCTGCCCCTCCTGTGGCCACCGTCCCGACGGTGAGGGGCTGTTGATCGCCTGGCTGCTGTCCGAGCACAACCTCGACGAGACGGGGATCGAGCGGGTCCAGCTCCGGATCCGTGACGGAGAGGCGATCCGGCCCAGCGCCCGGATGCTCGACAAGGCACGGCGCGCCCTGGGGACGCACTTCTCCACCGACGCGGGGCTGTCCGGTGTAGAGCACGCAGGGCTGCTCGCGGTCAACCTCCTGCTGACGCCCCTGGTGGGCTGGGTGTTGTTCGCCTGGTGGCGGACAGCCCGCCCCCGGGCGGCCCTGCAGGCCCTGAGGCTGACCCTGCCGGTGACCGTGCTGTTCACCGTGCTGGTGCTCTACCTGATGTCGCCCCGGTAGCGCGGGTTGGGGGCCCGCAGAGGCCTCCAGCGCCTCAGGGCACGTCGGTGCGGGCGAAGATCCGCTCGGTGGCGAGCGCCGCCAGCAGGGTGATCCCCACCAGGGACAGCCAGCTCTGCAGGACGGGGGGCTCGGACAGCGAGACCTCACTCCAGATCCCCCAGGCCCGCGACGGCAGGTAGGGGCTGGCGACCAGCAGCCAGTCGACGACGGCGGGGACCTGCTCGGAGACATCGAGCGGGAGACTGTCGCGGATCCCCTTGCCGATCCATAGGATCCAGCCCAGGAACTTGTCGAGGGCGACAAAGAGGAAGACCGCGGCGATGGTGCCGGTGGCGGTGCGGGTGGCGGCGGAGGCGAGCAGCACCACCGCGGCGAAGCTGGTGTCGCACAGCCAGGCGGCGAGGTGGCCGAGGAACACGGCCTTCCAGGTCGCGTCCCCCTCAGAGCCCAGCAGCAGCACGCTCACCACCACCGCCACCACCCACTGCAGCGCCACGGCGACGCCGGACCAGGCCGACAGAGCCCCCCACTTGGCCCCGAGCACGGCCCAGCGGGGCACCGGGCGGAGGAGATCCTCCCGCAGGGTGCGGGCCTGGTACTCCCCGGCCAAGGACTGGGCCCCCAGCAGCAGCAGGAAGGTCTGGGCGATGTAGAAGTTCCGCACCACGAGCGCCCAGCGCACGCCGTTGGCCGCGGACAGATCGAACTGGACCGGGCCACCTCCGGCGGTGACGGTCGCGTCCCCCATCATGGCCAGGAACGCGGGCGGTAGCGCGCCGAGCAGCGCGAGCGCCAGCCAGCCGGCCCGGGCCGAGGTGCGAGACTGGAGCTTCAGGATCTCTGCGAGGACGAGCTGGCCGAGGTGGACGACGCCGTTCATCGGGGGCTCCCGGAGGTGACCTCAAGGAACACGTCCTCGAGGTTGCGCTGCTCCGGCACCACGCTCTGCAGCGGGACCCCGGCCTCGACCAGCCGCTGGACCAGCTGAGGGATCTCCAGACCCTGGACCCGCAGCCGCCTCCGACCCTCCCGGCCGGGGCCCTCGAGGGTGATCTCGGGCCAGCCCGAGATGTGCTGCTCCAGCAGCGTGGGCTCAGGGGTGCCGATCTCGACCACGTGGGTCGGCGAGGCCTCTCCGGCGAGCAGGGTGGACACGTCGCCCTCGACCCGAAGCTCTCCCTGGGACAGGATCCCGACCCGGTTGCAGATCGCCTGGACCTCGGACAGCAGGTGGGACGACAGGAACACGGTGATCTGATCGTGCAGCGCCAGGGAGCGCACCAGCTCCCTCACCTCGCGCATGCCCTGGGGATCGAGGCCGTTGGTGGGCTCGTCGAGCATCAGCAGCCGGGGGGGGCCCAGCAGGGCCCGGGCGATCGCCAGCCGCTGCTTCATGCCGTGGGAGTAGGTGCTCGCACGATCCTTGCCCCGATGCAGGAGACCGACCCGCTCCAGGACCCGATCGGTCTCGGCGCCGGCCTTCGCCCTGGAGATGCCCGCATAGGCACACGCGAGCTGGAGGTTCGCCCGGCCCGACAGCCACCCATGAAACGATGGGGCCTCGACGATCGCGCCGACGTGACGCCGGGCCGCCCGGCCGGTGTCGCCGAAGATCTGCACCGTGCCCGAGTCGCGCTGGATGAGCTCCAGGATGCACCGCATCGCGGTGGTCTTGCCGGCTCCGTTGGGGCCGAGGAAACCATAGACATCCCCCTGCCGCACTGAGAGGTTCAGCTCCCGGACGGCTTCGCGGGAGCCGAAGCGGCGATTGAGTCCACGGACCACGAGCGCAAGGGTAGACACTGCGCCCCTGTAACCCAATCCGGTGCTATGAAGTTCCCGGAGGAGGATGCATGGATCGCCTGTGCCTTGTGCTTTCCTTCGCGTGGATCGTAGCCTGTGAGCCGTCTGCGCCCTGCGAACGCTACGTCGACTACATGTGTGACTGCCACGACGGAGAGACCGGGATCGTGTGCTCCGAGCTCGAGGCCACCTACCTCGGAGCCGAGGCCGATGTGCAGGACGAGTGCGCGGTGCTGCTCGACGAGCAACAGCAAGAAGACAATAGCAACGACACCACCTGCGGCACCTTCTGAGCTGTGGACCTCGAGCCTGGCGAGCAGATCGACGTTTGGGTCATCGAAGAGCGGCTCGGCTCGGGTGGCATGGGATCGGTGTACCGCTGCCACAACGCCGCCTCGACCCGGATCCTCGCTGCGGTCAAGGTCCTGGAGTCGAGGCGGAGGAGCCCGGAGTCCCACCAGCGGTTCCTCCGGGAGGCCGAGATCCTCTATGGCCTCGATCACCCGAACATCGTCCAGATCCGGAACGTCCGGATGGACGCCGATCCGCCCTACCTGGAGATGGAGTTCGTCGAGGGCGAGAGCCTCGAGCAGCACATCCGCCGGGGGCCGATGCCGGCGATCGAGGCGGTGCGCATCGTGCACCAGCTGCTGTCCGCGCTGAAGTACATCCACGAGCGTGGCGTGCGCCACCGGGACATCAAGCCCAGCAACCTGCTGCTGACCGCCGATGGGCGCGTCGTCCTGGTGGACTTCGGGCTCGCGATGGAGCAGGAGCTGGGGCGGATCACCGCTGAGGGCCTGAGCTTCGGGACGGTGTCCTATGCGCCCCCCGAGTGGGGCGATCCGGCCAACCTCGATCCAGTCCAGTGGGACCTGTACGGGGTGGGGGTCTTGCTGTATGAGCTGCTGACCGGCACCTTCGCCTTCCCGCTGTCGGGGGAGGGCTCGATGCGCAAGCAGCTGCTGCAGCTGATGCTGCACAAGCAGCAGGCGGATCCCCTCGATCCAGGGCCGATGTTCTCGCCGGCGCTGCGGCGCCTGGTCCAGCAGCTCACGGCTTATGACGTCAGCGATCGTCCCTCGAGCGCCCGGGAGGCTGCGTCCCTGCTTGAGGGGGCGACGATCGACAGCTCGACACGGGTGCCTCGACCTGCCTCGGTGCCCCCCACGGTGCTCTCCGCCCGGCTCGGCCGCCCGAGCCCGATGAGCTGGCTGATCGCGCTGGCCTTTGTGGCAGCCCTGGCCGTCCTGGGGGCCCTGGTCACCCAGTGGCTCCCGCCCCAGCCCCCCCCGGTGGCGGTGGACGAGCCGCCTCCGGTCCTGGATCTGTCCGAGTCGGTCCCGCCTCGCTCGCTGTCTGTCCGGGTCCTGGGGGCGCCGCCCGGCCTGCCGGTGTGGGTGTCCGCGGGCGACGCGCCGGTCCTGGTCGAGCAGGGGCGTGCTCTCATCGAGGAGGTCGAGCCCGACACCGAGCGCCTGTCCTGGATCGCCGGGGTGGGCTGTCGAGCGTGTGTGGCCGGCGAGTGTCCCTGGTGTGGCCGGGGGACGGTCCCGATCGTGTCCGGAGAGGAGGCGATCGAGCTGAAGCTGTCGGTCCCCTCCGCGACCGTCGCCGTCGGCCTGCCGCTGCTGGTGGACGCCGTCGGCGGGGCGCCGTTTCGCCCGAAGAAGAAGAAGCCGCTGTGGGAGCTCGATGTTCGCCTCGACGAGGCCATCGGGATCCAGCCGAACCACCACGCCGCGACCTTTGCCGAGATCCTCCCCGGCAAGCACACCCTCGTCGTCAGCGTGGGGGAGTGCCCGGAGGAGGACTGGGGCTGCTCCGGGTCGGACACCTGCTCCACCGGGTGTCGCTCCGTGAGCCAGGATCTCCTCGTCCCCTGGGGTGAGCGGGTGGTCTCGATCGACGTGCTGATCCCTCCGCCGTAACCTGGGGGGACCCAGGCGCCGGCTCGAGCTTAGGCGGGCCTAGGGGAGGACGGCGAGGGAGGGCGGATCGGATCCCCGCACCGCGGCGATGATCTCAGCTGGATCCAGCAGGGGCCCGAGATCGACGAAGCGATCGTCGAGGAGTGGGCCCTCGACAGTCGAGCGCTCCCCGAGGGGGCCGGGCGCCCCCAGCCCCGAGACGGTGGTCGCGATCAGGGATCCATCGAGCAGCACGCCGTCGGCGTCGGACGCGACGATCTGCGGTGGTCGCGTGCCCCCGGTGGGCAGCGGGGGCAGCCAGGCCCGGAGGTATGGACCCTGTGGATCGTGGCGGAGCTCCCCCTCCCAGCTGGCCAAGGTGCCCGGATCGCTGTGGCGCCACAGCCCCCAGGACTCAGCGTCGACCCACAGGCCCCGACCCTCGGCGTCCTGCAGCACGCTCCACCGGCCCGCACGATCCCAGGGGGTGGCCTGCAGCAGATCGTCGAGGTGGATCAAGGCGCCGTCGGCCAGGGTGTCCAGCTCCTCAAGCGACGAGGGCCACGGTGGATCGCCCTCGAGGGGCCCCCCCCAGTCATCAGCGGTCCGAAGCGAGATCCGCCCCCCGGACAAGATCCCGATCAGATCCCCGCTGCGCCGGAACCCAGGCCCGATCCCGAACAAGCCCCCGACCCCCGCGGGGCCGTCGGTGCTCGCCAGGCCCGCTGGATCCAGGCCGGAGGTGATCTGGACGTCGGCTAAGATCACCAGCGCCTGATCGAGCCCTGGATCGTCGGACCAGGCGCTGGGGGGCAGCGGCGCTGGCTCCCCGAGGATCGTGAGATCGTCGACGTTGCGCAGCAACACCCCGGGGCCGGAGACGGCCTCGATCGTGGGCCCCACGATCTGGATCGGGGTGCCCACCGGGGGCGGGAGATCGTCGAACACGCCCCCGAGGCGGACGTACAGGCCGCTGTGGGCCCCCCCCGCCGGGTCCGCGAGGAAGAAGCCGCGCTTGTCTGCGGTCCGGGGGCTCGAGACCACGGCCTCGAGGGTCAGGGTGCCCCCGAGGCCGGCCCAGACCTCGGGGATCGTGGCGGCCTCGCTGGGCTCGGCCTCGACGACGGAGGGGATCGGGCAGGCCCCCTGAGCGAGGAGCGCGGTGAGGAGCAGGCTCCGCAGCACACGCCGGGGCCGGGACGGAGCAGGGGACGGGCCCCTCGGGGGGCTCCTGCGACGGTGGGCCGCTCCAGGGGCGAGCGAGCCCGCTGCGGCCCCCCGGGAGCTCAATGCCTGCGCCTGCAGAGCAGCAGCGGCAGCCACAGCAGCACCGCGGAGCCCCCGGGCGCCCCCTCGCAGCCACAGCCCCCCACACCGAGCTCGATCCGCTCGGTCTCGCCCTCGATCAAGAGCACCTCGACGGTGAGGTCGGCGACCGCCCCGTACTCGTCGGTCACCCGCACCACGAGGGTGGTGTCCTCCTCGAGGACGTCGGGGGCGGTGAACTCGACGAGCCCCTCGTCGTCGATCTCGGCCTCGCCGACCTCGGGGGCGGTGATGATCTCGAAGGTGTGCTCGTCGCCGGGGTTTGGATCACCCGGATCCACCACGGTGGTGCCGATCTGACCGGGGGCGGCCTCGATTGGATCGGCCTGGGGGTGGGGGGCTCGGTTGATCGCGCCACAGTCAGGGGCGGGCAGGTTCCGCCCGGTGACCGACTCCACCCAGTCGACGATCGCGTCGGCCCGGACGTAGATGCCACCGTGGCCACACACCGAGGGGGCGGGCAGCGCCGCCCGGGAGGTCAGCCCCGCGAGGAAGGTGCCCTCGGGGGTCTCGAGGTACAACGGACCCCCGGAGTCACCCACACAGGAGTCGGTCCCGTCGCCGCCGGCGATCAGCTCGCCGCCGGGGCTGATCGCCTCGTTGCAGCCAGCCGCGAGATCGCTACACCCCGGATCCCGGACGGGGACCACCGCCTCGTGCAGCACGGTGGTGGTCTCGGTGCCCCAGTCGTCGGTGGCGCCATAGCCGACGATCGAGACCTCAGCGTCTTGTCGGAGGTAGTCCTCCGCGAGACAGTCCTGCAGGATCCTCCGGGGCTGGACCGGGGCGGGCTCGGACAGCATGAACACGGCGACGTCGTAGGTGTTGAAGGGATCGTCGTGGCCATAGGTGGCCTCGACCAGGATCGGGGTGGCGCCGGTGGTGTGATCGATGGTGTCGAGCACGACATGCTTCTGTACGTAGGGGTTGCCCAGGCAGTGGGCCGCTGTGAGCACCACGTCGGGGGCGACCAGCACCCCGGAGCAGGCGAACGAGCCGCCGATGTAGATCGCTGCGGCGTCCGGCCAGTCCCCCTCAGCAGCGGGGACCCCCCCCACGATCGCGGTGGGGGTGGGATCGGAGCCGTGGAGATCCTCGAAGGTGAGGGGATCCTCGAAGGTGAGGGGATCCGCGAGCGCTGAAGCGAGGAGGAAGGTGACCATCCCCAGTCGTATGCCACACCCCCGGCGGCTGTGCCACCGAATCCACGGGACCTGAGGTCCGATCGGGCTCAGCACAGCGCGCTCCGCCGGTGTGGTGGAGGCTGGCGTCGGGCCCTCGACCGACCGGGGCGGGGTGCTTCGTCCCGCCCTGCCGAGCCCGCAGCCGGGGCGGGCCCTCGATCGACCGGAGCGGGGCCGGGCTCAGGGCAGGCCGGAGCCGGCGAAGCCCACCAGGTGGGGGGCCTGGGCGAGGAACAGGGTGCCCGCGACCAGGATCCCCACCCCCGCCACCAACACGGTCAGGGCCAACGGCAGCGCTGCTCCAGCCACGATCGCGAGCCACACCCGGCGGCGGGGGAGGGGGGTGGGATCGTCATCGAGGCTGTCGTCGAGGCACCAGTCACAGGTGATCGGCTCCTCGCCGTCGTCGGGACACCAGAGCGCTCGGCGCATGCTGGATGATGGCAGTGTGCGACCAACGGACAACGAGCGGGACAAATCCTGACCCCCGCGAGGGGCGTAACGTGCATCCCCATCGGGGCGCAAAGCCCCCGCGCGATCCCCGGCGTCGAACCCGCGTGGATCGACGGGCCGATCCTCCTACGGGGACCAGTTCCGGATCGCGTCCAGGAAGGCCTTGCCGTAGAGGTTGAACCGGGTCTTGCCCATGCCGTGGACCGCCATCATCGCGCCCTTGGTGTTGGGCCGCAGGCGGGCCATGTCCTCCAGGGTGCGGTTCGGGGCGACGACATAGGTGGGTACGTTGCGATGGTGGGCGAGCTGGCGCCGTAGATCCCGCAGGGTCGACAGCAGAGCCTCGGACACCGGCGGGCCCCCGGTGTCGTGCTCGACCTGGTGGCGCTTGAGCTTTCGATCGTGGGGGAAGCGCAGCACGAAGCCATCCGCCTCCCTGCGCATCACCTGCCAGCCCAGCTCCGTCAGGCCGATCTCCTTGTAGGTGACCTGCTTGGACTCTAGGTCCCGGGTGACGTAGTCCTCCCGCAGGGCCCCGGCCTCGATCAGGGCCACGAGCAGGTCGCCGATCTCGCTGACGCTCCACACCGACCCCTTGGAGGGCGAGAGGATCCCGTAGGTGGACAGCTCGTTGAACCGCCACCGGAGGATCTTCCGCTCCTTGCTGCCGGTCAGGGTCTTGGCGATCATGTCGCCGCTGAAGCCCTTCTTGCGGGTGTGTCGCTCCATCCGCGCGATGCAGGAGAGGATCTTGAGGATCACCTGCTCCTGATCGGGGGTCGGGGGGACGGGCTCCTGGCTCGGGGTGGACCCGCTACGACAGCTGTCGCAGGTCCCGCAGGCCTCGAACGGAGCCTGCTCGCCGAAGTACTCGACGATGTACCGGCGCCTGCAGGGGGCCGAGGTGTAGGACTCCATCTTGTCGAGCTTGCTGTACTCGCGGCCCCGCCTCGCCTTCATCCGCTCCTCGTCGAGCCGGAGCCCGACCGCCGGCTCGATCAGCTCGACGCCGCCAACCCGCTCAGCGGCCTGGAACCGGACGAGGCCACGATCTTCGAGGCCGCGCAGGGCGGCATGGAGCTGATCGCGCTCGAGCCCGGACTGGCGGCACCAGCTCTCGGGGTGGAACTGCAGCACCTCCGTCGCGCCGGTGTCTTCGCGGGCCGCCACGATCAGATCCCACACCACGCCCCGGTTGCCCTGGGGACGCTCCGGAGGCTGGGCCACCAGCCGCAGCCAGGCGCTCCGATCCGAGGGGGCGATCCGGCGGAGCCGCCCCTCCCGGACGAGGATGTGCACACAGGAGGCCGCCGCCCGATCCCCACCCCCCTCGGGGGGCAGGGCCTCGCCCATCTGCTCGAGGGTGCAGAACACCGGGTTCTCGCCCCACCCCAGCAGCCACCGCCACAGGGCGTGCACCGTGGAGGCCTTCGGGTGGGCGTTGTCGATGAAGAACTCGTGGATCCGCCGATCCCCCCGGCCCGCGTTGAGCAGGACCGCCCGGCTCTGTCGCCCGTCGCGGCCGGCCCTGCCGATCTCCTGGTAGTAGGCCTCGACGGTGCCGGGCATGTCGTAGTGGACGATGGTGCGGATGTCGCGCTTGTCGATCCCCATGCCGAAGGCGTTGGTCGCCACCACCACCGGCACAGCCCCCTGCATGAACGCGTCCTGGACCCGGGTCCGATCGACAGGATCGAGGCCTGCATGGTAGTAGCCGACCCGCACGCCTGCTCTGCGCAGGGCCTCACAGGCGCGCTCTACGTTCTTGCGGGTGGCGCAGTAGACCAGGGAGGGGCCGGGCACGGTCAGCTCGGCGAGCAGGGTGTCCTTCTTGGCGCGGTTGGCCACGTTGATGACCTCGAGGACGAGGTTCTCTCGATCGAAGCCCTGGATGAACCGCCGGCAGTCGCTGATCCCCAGGGTCTGGACGATGTCGTCCTGGACCTCCGGGGTGGCGGTGGCGGTCAGCGCCACGGTCGGTGGGTTGCCCAGGGACTCACGCACCCGCCCGAGCTTGAGGTACTCCGGACGGAAGTCGTGCCCCCACTGGGACAGGCAGTGGGCCTCGTCGATCGCGAACAGTCGGACGTCGAGGGTCCGGCACCAGCGCACGAACGCGGGGGTGAAGCGCTCAGGGGCCACGTACAGCAGCTCGATCTCGCCCCGCGAGACGGCCTCCCGGCGCTCCTCGTACGTCTCCCGGTTGATCGAGGAGTTGAGGAAGGTCGCTCGGATCGAGCGGCTCCGTAGCCCGTCGACCTGATCCTTCATCAGGGCGATCAGCGGGCTCACCACCAAGGTGATGCCCCCCATCGTGACCGCAGGAGCCTGGTAACACAGGGACTTGCCCGCTCCGGTGGGCATCACCACCAGCGCATCCGAGCCGCCCACGATGTGCTGCACGATCTCCCGCTGGCCGGGACGGAACGCCTCGAACCCGAAGCGCTCCAGCAGGACGCGATCCACATCGTACATAGGCCGGACCTAAGTCAGGGTGGGGGATGGGGCCAGTGTGCCGGACACTAGCTGTCCGGGGCTTTCGGATCGGACGATCGGGGCCGCTCGAACAACACCATCCGGTAGGTGAGCCATCCCCTGGAGAGACAGACCTGAAGCGCGTGGCCTCCGGTGAGGCTAGCCCAGTAGGGGTGGGGGATCGGCAGCCAGCCCAGCCCGACCACCGCCACCGCCACCGCCCGATCGCGCCACCGCCACAGGCGCAGCCATGGGGTGAGATCCTGGTCTCCGACGCAGGTCAGGCCGGCCTGCTCTGCGTGCTGTCGCAGGGCGTCGGGGGGCTCGAGGCTCGAGACCCGCCAGCCCCGCCGGAACGCGTCGAGGTGTCGCGCCGCCTCGGGGGGTGGGCTGGGGCTCAGCACGTCGTCGATCACCACCAGCCGCCCCCCGGGACGCAGCAGCCCCGCGGCGGCCTGGAAGAACCGCGCAGGATCCGGGCCGTGGACGAAGGACTCGATCGCGAAGGCCAGATCGAAGGGCTCGAGCTTGGGCGGATCGGTGAAGTCGCCACAGAGGAAGGTGCACCGATCCGCGAGCCCGGCGGCCTCGGCGCGCTGCCGGGCGAGGCCCGCCTGGGTGGGGCTGATCGTCAGCCCCACGCCCTCGCCCCGGCGCTGGAGCAGCAGCTGACACAGGCTGCCGCCCACCCCGCAGCCCAGATCCAGGATCCGGGGGGAGGCGATCTCGGGGAGCTGAGCGCCGATCAACACGTGGGCGTGATCGACTGCCTCCGCCACGGTGCCCACCCCCGGCGCCCACAGCTCCCGGTGGATCGCACCGATGTCGCCAGTTCGGCCAAAACGGAGGAACATCCTGGTATTTTGCTCGTAGTACGCCGCGACGTCTCCAGGCGCGTCGCTCACGGCGTCCTCCGTAGGGGGGCTCCGTCCTCGTCGGTGACGAGGGGATCGAGCACCACCGAGACCGCGCGCTCCTGGCCGTTGGAGACCTCGACCGACACCGCCTTGGCCCGGTAGCCCTCGGCGGTGACGATCAGCGAGTGCTCGCCGATCTTCACGTCGATCGGCTCGCCGTCG
>DRPG01000159.1 GCA_011376105.1 Deltaproteobacteria bacterium | reverse complement strand
TCGTCCAGCGACACGGTCTTGCCCTGCTGGAGCAAAAACCGCGCCCGCCGCTCCTCGATCCCGACCTCCCGGGCCAGATCTGCGATCGTGTAGTCCTGACCAGCCAGCTCGAACTCCTGGATCACCTTGCGGAGGTTCCGGGTCTGCTCGACCGCTCCCCCGGGCAGCCGGACGGGCCGGCCGTTGTGATCGATGGCGCGGGTCATCTGGGCCCGGACCCACCACCGCGCATACGTCGAGAACCGGATCTTCCGATCTGGATCGAAGCGCTTGGCGGCCCGGAGCAGCCCGATGTACCCCTCCTGGACTAGATCCGCCTCGTCCATGAACGGACCCGCCAGCTTGCGGGCCTCGCCGTGGGCGATCCGGCGACCGCTCATCGCCAGGCTCCAGCGATGGGACTCGGCCTCGGCCCACGCCCCCTTCGCGGCCCGGGCGATCTCACGGAGACTGTCGTCCTTCATCGAGGCCTCCCAGATCGCCTCGATGGCCTCCTCGAGACGAGCCACCGCGCCGGCCTTGGTCTTCTCCGCCCGGCGTGGGGTCTGGTTGAGGATCATCTGAGCGAGGGGGACCTCGGCGATCAGCTCCAGCGCGCGGGCCTCCGCGACTCGGATCGCGCGCCCTGCCTCCTTCTCCTGCTCAGCCGTCCAGCGACGGCCGCGCCCTGTCGGCTTGGAATGGGCCATGAGTTCTCCTCCCCCCGGCTATGGGTACGCGCGGGCAGTGGGATTTCTTCACCCCCATTCTGCCCCACCTGTTAATCGTTTTGGGTTCCCGTTCGGTTGCGACCTCCGCCGCTTTCGGGACAAACCGTGACACTCCGAGACTCTCCACACAGAGATCGGCTCCGGCCGAGCCTCCTCTCGGGTCGAGACACGGCTCACAGCTGAGACGCTCCCGGAGAGCTGCAACTTTTTGTTTGGCAGAGATCCCAAGACGAGGGTATCCGCCCTCCCTGGTGAGGAAGCCACCAGAAGTCCCCACATGGATCAGGGCCCAGCTCTGAGCTCAGGCCACATGCTCTAGAGCTCAAGACAGCCCCTAGCGCGGCTGCCCCCCCCAGCCCGTGCCCAACCCCAACACCAACCGAGGCCCGGAGCCAGGCCGGGCGGGCTCGGGCGAGGGCCCCCGGGCGGCGGCGGGGATCGGGGGCACACCCCAGGCGAGCCGGATCACGCTGTCCCAGGGGCTGCTCCACAGCGTGGCCCGGAGCCGGAGATCGAGGACACCGTCCCCCAGCAGCGGGATCGTGCGCCGGAGCGTCGAGCCCTCCCAGGAGCCAACCACCGCAAGATCGCCCCCGATCCGAGCCTCGATCCCCCGGACGTGCAGGGCCCCGGCTCCAGCCCGGATCCGGGGCGCCACCGGGACCACCCACCCCGCCGACGCGATGGCCAACGCCTCGCCGGACACCGCATAGGGGGCAAACCCCGGCAGCGGCGCCGAGGGCTCCAGCGCCCCGAGCCGCAGCGCCGCGGGGGCGTCTCCACCGGCCCTCAGCTCCTCCTCGACCGCGACGTCCCGGCTCATCAGCCCCCCGAGCACGCCCAGCTCCAGGCGGTGGGCGTGCTCAGCCAGCGGGCCGGTGCGGACGCCGGTGCGGATCACGCTCCGGACCTCCCCCTCCAGGCGGAGCCAGGGGATCGTGCCCAGTACGTCCCCGTCCCCGGGACCGATCCCCGCGGGGGACACCTCGGACGAGGCCGCGGTCGCGATCAGCTGGAGCTGGCCCCCGGTGTACGTCGGATCCAGATCCGGGTCCGGATCTTCGCCGAGCCCGAGGGAGGCCACGGCCCGGAGGCTGTGCACCGCCTGCACCTGCGCCCCCACCGCTCCAACCTCCAGCTCCAGCGACCGCAGCTGGAGCCCGGCGGCGCCGAGCCCCGGACGGCGCAGCGCCAGCGAGGCCCCCAGCTCGGACAGGACGCGGCGCTCGAGGCGCACCAGCCCGTCCCCCAGCACGATCCGGCGTCGATCCGAGCTGCCCCCGGCCCACAGCGACAGCTCAGGCCCCCAGCCCCGCCAGATCAGCTCAGCCTCCCCGAGCAGATCCTCGCCAGCGAGGCCATACAAGGCGAGCTCCGAGCGCTCCAGCGCGTCCCGTGCCCGCAGGTGGCCGCCCCCCAGGATCACCGGGCGCCCCCCAGGTAGATCCACCCTGAGCTCGGGCCCCAGCGCCACCGGGAGCAGGGATCGCCAAGCCTGGTACCTCCGCGGGCTGATCGCCTGGTGCTCGGGACGAAACGACAGATCGCGGGCGGAGCCCTGTGGGCTGGGCGGTGGGGGGAACCAAGACGAGGCGTCGTCGTGGGCGCCGGCGCTCAGCGCCAGCGTGGTGGCGCTGTAGCCATGGCCAGACAGCGCAGCGTACAGCAGCCGCCCCCCCGCGGTGGAGGGCGACGCGGCCCCCCCCACGACCCGGGTGATCTGCTCGATCTCACGCGTCTGTGGATCGAGCCGGAAGACGTCGAACCGCCCCTGCGGATCCGACGCAAACCAGATCCCTGCATCGTCCCACCAGGGATCCAGCTGATCGTGTGGATCGGCGGTGAGCTGGGTCATGTGACCGTCCCCGACGTCCACGATCCATAGATCCGGACGATCGGTGCGCAGGACTGAGAGCACGATCCGGGTGCCGTCGGGGGACCACGATGGGTGCTGCAGCCAGGTGCCGTCGTCGAAGTGGGTCAAGATCCTGCGCCCGGAGCCGTCGAGGTTGGCCAAAACAAGGTTGCTCGACCCGTCCCGGCGCTCGATCCACGCTAGGCGACGCCCCGATGGATCCACCGCTGGATCCCGCCCGCGCTCAGTGCCCGGGATCGGCCGCATCCTCTGCCCGATCCGTGGGACCCGCCCGCAGCAGGGCACGAGATCGGCGACATACAGTCGGTTGCGATCCCACAGCGAGGGCCACCGACGCCGGGCGTCCTCCGGGGCTGCGACCACCAGCGTGTCCTGCCCCGGGACAAACGACATCGAGGAGCCAAACCGGGCCGGCACCCACACCGTGCGCCTGGGCAGGGCCGCCCCGGTGAGCACCGCTCCGGGCTCGTCAGGGGGGAGCTGGACCACCCTCACCCAGCCTACCAGAGCCTCAGCATACCAGCGACCGTCTGGGGAGATCCGCGGGTAGAGCTCCCAGGTCCCGGTGGCCTCCCGAGCTTCCTCCCAGATCCTCCGGGGGGAGCTGCCCTCCGGAGCCTCCCCGGGCAGCGCCTGACCCAGGGTGATCGTCTCTCCGGCGATCTCGCCCCGGGCCCGGATCTCCACGGCCTGGGCCGCCGCCCGTGCGGTGAGCTGGGCCGCCCACTGGCTCCAGGACGCCTCCAACGGCTCGCCCGTGGCCGCCTCCAGGCGCGCGCTCCAGGAGCTGGGGTAGCGCTGCTGCGCCGCCGCAAAGACCTGAGCGAACACGTCGCGCCCGTGGCGCCGCCTCAGCCAGTCACCAAAGGCATAGCCCTGTTGATAGCTCCGCTCTACGTCAAGAGGATCCTCCTTGTCGGTCGCGGTGAGCCACTCGTCCACCGACAGCAGCCGCCCCTCGAGGGCCGAGACCCGCAGGGTGGCGTCGCGGGCGCTGCTCCACAGGTTCACCCCCACGTCCCCGCTCCACAGCTCAGCGGCCCCCTCGGACAGGCCATAGGGCACGCCGGGCCCCAGCCGTGCCGCCACCCCCGCAGCGATCCGACCCGACTCCACCAGCCCCGCCAGCCCCAGGCCATAGCTCGCGATCGGAGCCAGGGCGCTGCCCCGACGGTGGCTGATCAGGTGCCCCAGCTCGTGGGCCAGGGTGTCGGGCACCCAGGCCCGGCGCCCCCGCAGACGATACAAGTACCCCCCCGGATCCGCAGAGATCACGATCCAACGCCACAGGGGCAGGGTGTAGGCCTCCATCACGTCCGCGTCGTCGGTGATCACCACATGGATCCGACCGGTCGGATCCCAGCCCAGGGGCTCAGCGAGCTCCAGGAGCAGATCATCGGCGATCTCGGCCACCCTAAGCGCGGTCTGATCCGCAGCCGTGGGGTGATCCCCGGGCCCGCGTCGGGGGTAGTGGATCGCAAAGAACCGTGTCTGCAGCGTCTGCCAGACGATCCCCGGGCGCTGGGCCCTGGTGCGGATCGGCGAAGCCAGGGCCGCGAGGACGAGCCACCCGAGGATCACAGGGCCACACCCACCGCGAGCTGCAGCGCGCGCCCCCGGGGGCGCCCCGGCAGCGCCACCGCCTCGATCAGGGGCCAGCTGTAGCCCGCCAACCCCCACACACCCCGGGAGAGCTGCGCTCGGACCGTGCCCTCCAGCTCGGCCCCGACCGAGGCGGAGGACACCGGTCGGGCCCCGATCCGATCGGCCGCCCGCGCCTCGATCCGGGCGGCGATCCGAGGCACCAGCGGGCCCGCCTGAAGCCACGCCGCCACCGACGCAACGCCACCGTCCCCGGGATCGATCCGACCGTGCCCGCCCCCCGCCGGGCGCAGCCACCCCACCGGGCCGGGGAGCCACAGGCTGGGCCCCAGCCACCCCTCGAGCCCCAGCCCACCGAGCGCGGCACGCCCCCCCAGGGCCCCACGGAGCACGGTGACCCCCACGTCCAGGGGCAGCCCCTGCTGGATCCCTCCGCGGGGTGTGGTGGCGGACAGCTCCAGCGCCACCGAGCGGCTGGGGGGCTCTGAGCGATGCAGCACCAGCCGAGACCCCAGCACCGGATCGCCGAGCCCCCGCCCTGATCTCGTCCCCGAGCGTGTCCACACCCACGGCAACACCGCGAACGCCTCGACCCGGGGCAGCACCCCCAGGCCGAGCGTCGCAGCGACGACGTCGCGCTGGATCTCCTCGCCCTGCAGCAGCGGGGCCGCAGGGCCCGGGCCCCGAAGCGCCAGCGCCACCTCAGCGCGGGCCCAGCCCCGGGGCAGCACCAGGGGACGCTCGATCCACCGCGCGGGGAGGGGATCCCGATCCCCGGCGAGGGCCACCCCCGACCAGCCCACCACCCAGATCACCACCCGGATCACCACCTAGATCACCACCTAGATCACCACCTAGATCACCACCTAGATCACCACCTAGATCACATCCCGGACCGGTACTTCTCGACGCCTCCCTGGTAGTTCACCAGCCGGATCTCGTTGCCCTCGGGATCGAGGGTGATCCAGTCGCCCTCCCTAAGTCCGTCCTCGTACATGCCCTCGGTGCGGTTGCCGTAGGCATCGAAGTACTCCCAGCGCCCCACCTGCTTGCCCCCGAGCCACCGCCCGAGGGAGGCTGGGCTCCCGTCGGGGTGAAAGGTGCGCCACAGGCCATCCTTCTTGCCTCCGATATAGCTGCCCTCGGACTTGAGGGTGCTGTCCTCGTAGTAGGTGGTCCACGCTCCGTGGCGCTTGCCCGCGTCGTAGCTCCCCTTCTCAGCGATGGTGGACGCGTCGTGCCAACGCAGCAGCATCCCGTGCTGGACGATCCGCCCGTCGCCCTCGATGCGGACACACCAGGCCTTCAGGCCCTCGTAGGGCGGCGGCTGGCCCACCGCGAGGGTGGGTGGATCGCACCTGAGCAGCGGGTGGCTGACCACCGGGAGGGAGGGCATGCGCTGTGATGAAGCCACCGGGACGATCGGAGCCGGTGGAGGGGGTGGCTCGAGCGGAGGGCCCAGCCGGTAGCCCAGCCCGATCACCGCGGTGATCGGGACCCGCGGCGCCTCCCCCCGGACCGCGAGGCGCCCGGCGACCGACACCAGGGTGCGATCGTCGGGCCGATAGCCCGCCCCCGCTGCGATCCGGGGGCCCAGCCCGCTGGCGATCGTGTTCCCCAGGGCCGTCGCCGAGCGCTGATCGACGAACGTGCCCCCGAACCTGAGGAACACCGAGGTGGTGGCGTCGACGTCGGCGGAAGCGACGGTGTCGACGCTCACCGCCAGCTGACGGTGGGCCTCCCCCAGGGCCCCCTGGGTGCTCAGCCCGAGATCCGCCTCGAGGCCCAACCATAGGGTCTGATCCGGGACCCCGACTGAGACGCCACCCGAGATCCCACCCCCCAGGCCTGGATCCAGGCCATCCAGCGGCACCGAGCCCACCCCGTGGGCGGCCAGGGCCCAGCGGAGCTCCCGCCCCCCCGCGCCCCCGACGGACAGCCGGGGCAGCACCGGCGCCACCCGGAACTCCTGCGGGGGAAGCCCCGCAGGCAACGGGAAGCTCTGGAGCTCCAGCTCCATCACCACACCGCCACCCCGCGCCAGGGCCACGGACGTCGCCAGCGGCACGTGCTCATGGGCCAGCCCGACGTCCGCGAACTGAGCCGCGGCGGGCAGCGACAGCCAGGCGCTCAACAAGGAGCCGCCCGCTCCTCGAGCCAGGTCCTCAGGGTCGAGAACAGGGCCGTCACGATCTCGGGGCGCTCGTGGTGGACCTCGTGCCGTGCCCCCTCGAAGATCTCCAGCTGCTTGTCGTCGCTGCCGATCCGCTCAAACAGCTCCCGGCTCCCCTGGGGGATCGCGATTGGATCGTCGGCGCCGTGCCACATCCGGATCGGCAGCTCGATCCGGGGGGCGGTCTCCAGCAGCCGGGGGGCGTCCCGCAGCAGGGACAGCCCGAGGCTCGCGGAGATCCGATCGTGGATCTCAGGATCGCTGCGGTAGCGCTCGATCTCGGACGGGAGGCTCGAGATCCCCTCAGGGCTCAGGCCGCTGCCCAGCGTCAGGCGGGGGGTGATCCGGTTGAGGATCCGAGCCGCGGAGGCCTTGATCCGCACCGGCCAGGTTGAGAGATCCACGTGCACCGGCGCGGCGCTGAGCCACACCTCCTCGATCGCCTCGTGGGCCGGACGGGTGGTGAGATACTGCCCGACCACCGCGGCCCCCATCGAGTGGCCAAAGAGCACGATCCGCGAGGCCCCGCTCCGATCGAGCAGCTCGGGCAGGAGGCGCTGGAGATCTCCGGCCAGCTCGTCGATGCCCGCAGCGTGGCCACGCTTGCCGCTGGAGGCGCCGTGGCCCCGGGCGTCGTAGGTCCACAGGTGGATCGGTACGTCGGCGAGGTGCTCAGCGAAGGTCGCGTACCGCCCACCGTGTTCTCCGAGGCCGTGGTGGATGAGCAGCAGGCGATCCGACGCCACCGGGCAGCGCCACCCCCTGAGGCGGAACCGATCTCCAGCGGCGGTGGTGACCCAGTCCACCGAGACCTGTCGCGCGTTCGTCTCCACCTGCTCCGACATCACCCCTCCAGCTCGGCCAGCGCTTCCACAGCGGCCGCCTGGCGCACCAGATCTTCCTCGTAGGCGAGCAACCTTGCTCCCTGGAGCTGGGAGATCTCGACCCCCTCGAGCTTGCGCTCATAGAGCGCCACCAGCTCCTGCAGGGGCTCCCGGCGCTGACTATCCAGCTCGTGGGCGATCTCGAGGTGCTGAGCTGCGTCGCGCCACAGGGCGTCGAGCTCCTCCGCGAGCATGCGGATCTCCTCGCTCGCCAGCGGCGTCTCCAGATCCTCGGAGGCCTCCACCCGGGCACGGACCTCGGAGGCCAGCGACGCCAGCGATCGCCCCAGCTCGAGGTGGGCGTCGAAGTGCCTCGGATCGAGCTCCAGGGTCTTCGCCCACATGTCGCGGGCGCGCTCTGTGGCTCCGATCTGCACATACATCGACGCGAGCAGGAAGCACCCGGACGTCGACGAGGACAGCCGCGCGGCGCGGCGCTCCACCCGCCCTGCGGCCTCGTCGAGCCGGCCCGCCTGCTGCAACACGTCGACCTCTGCCCGCAGCAGCCGCTCGTCGTCGGGCAGCTCGAGGCTCGCGGGCTCGAGGAACGTCAGCGCGTCCTCGACCCGGCCCTGGGCCGCCAACGCCCGCGCCACCAAGGAGACCAGCCCCGTCTCGTGGGTCTCGGACGCGTGCAGGAAGGCGTCGTAGTGCGCCATCGCGTCGTCGAGCTGCCGCGCCTCGGTCGTGACCTGCACCGCCAGCGTCTGCAGCGCGATCTCCCGATCCCGATCCCGCCGCCCGAGGCGCTCGCTGAGCTCCCGCGCCCGCAGCGCCAGCGCCAGCTCCTCCTCCGCCAGCTCCCAGCTCCGGCCCTCCACCGCGTTGCGCAACCGCGCGATCAGGGCCGACTCGAGGATCGGGACGTCGCGGGACAAGCCCGCGTGCACGCCCCCTGAGGCCCCCAGCTCGAGGGCGTGCTCAAAGGCCTCGATCGCGACGATCGCTGGATCCTCGAGATCCTCGGGGGGCGCCAGATCGGAGTGGGTGAGGTAGCCGAGGGCGACCCGTCCCCGGATCGCCCAGGCCCAGGGATCCTCGTTGCCGCGCCGGGTCTCGACCGCCGCCTCGCTCTTGGAGTGGGCCTTGGCGATCGAGCGACGATCCCCGGCCTCGAAGCGGGCCAGGGCCTTGCTCGCCTTGTCGACCTTCCGCGAGGCGCCACAGCCGGGTGTGAGGAGGGTCACCACCAGCAGTGCGCTCAGCGCTGTGTGTGTGTGCATGGCTCCTCCCGCGCGCAGCCAACCTACCATCCACCGCACCGCACCGCACCGCACCGCACCGCGGCGCCGCCCGGGCTTGGCCCCGGCGCCCCGCTGATCCCGCCTCCATCGGCCGCCCGGCGGGCAGGGGCCGGCCCTCACCGCGCCTTCGACCCAGGCACAGCGCGGTAGGCCAGCCTCAGGCCCGCGATCACCTCTGGCTCCCCCGGTGCCTCCCGTGGCTCGATCCCACCGGACGCCCCGGACGAGCCGGGATCGGTGCAGGAGACCTCGCCTCTGCAGGGCGGACAGGCGGGACGCCCCGGGCGAGCCGGGATCGGTGAGCCCCCCCTCGGCCGGGCCGACGGCACCGCCAACCCCGGCTAAGATCCTCTCCTCGAGCGCCTCGGAGAAAATGGCTCAACCCGCACGGATCCTTGCCGACAGGGGGTCGGAGGGGAAGGTTGCACACACGAGAGCATCAAGCCCTTGGACTCGAGCTCGGCCAGGTCGTCGACGGCCGGTACCGGCTCAACGCTGTCCTGGGTCGCGGCGCGTGGTCCGTGGTCTACCGCGCTGAGCAGTCCTCGGTGGGACGTGACGTGGCGGTGAAGGTGCTGGTCCCCGAGGCCAGCCAGTCGTCCGATGCGGTCTGCCGTGCGCTGCGGGAGGCCCACCTGGTCGCGGGCCTCAACCACCCGAACATCGTCACGGTGCACGACTTCGGGCGCTTCCACGGGCGCCCGTTCATCGTGATGGAGTGCGTCGAGGGCCCATCCCTCGCCCGGGTGCTGCGTCACACCCACCGCCTCGAGCCCAGAGAGGCGGTGGCCCTGTTCGCCCAGCTGGCCCGGGCCCTGGCCGCTGCCCACGAGCAGGGGATCGTGCACCGGGACATCAAGCCCGCCAACATCATGCTGTCGGAGCGCTCCGACGGCTCCCTGCTGGCCAAGCTGACCGACTTCGGCGTCGCCAGCACCGTGACCTCCGATCTGACCCAGGCCGGCACCATCCTCGGCACGCCCGCGTACATGGCGCCGGAGCAGGCCCGGGGCCTGCCGCTCGATGGACGCGCCGATCTGTACGGCCTGGGCGCGGTCATGTTCCGAGCCCTGACCGGTGAGCGCCCCTACGAGGCAGAGGACGCGCTCGCGATGGCGGTCTGTCACGTGACCGAGCGGGTGCCCCGGTTCTCCGATGTCGCCCCCGGGTTGGTGATCGATCCCCGCCTCGAGGCCATCGTCCGGCGCTGCCTCGCCAAGGAGCCCAGGGATCGCTACCCGTCGGCCGCCGCCCTCGCCGCCGAGCTGGAGCTGCTGTGCCGGGAGCCCCCGCTGCCCCCCCGGGGACTCCTCGAGCCCCTCCCAGCCCCCACCGATCGGGCAAAGCCGCTGATCGCCTCGGTGATCGCCTCGGTGATCACCGGGCTGGCGGTGTTGCTGGGGTTCGGGCTCTACCCTAGAACAAGCCCCAAGGTGACGCCACCCAAGGTCGAGATCGTGCCTCCAACGCCGCCCTCACCCGTGAAGGCGGCGCCAGCGACAGCGCCAGCGCCAGCAACAGCGCCAGCGACAGCGACAGCGACAGCGGCGGGACAGGCCGAGCGCGGGGAGATCTCCGGAGAGGATCGGTCCCTGCCCCTGCTCTCCCCTGGAGGCGACGCCCGCCGCGTCTGGCTGATCTCCGAGGACGGGCGCCGGACGCTGCTACCCGGACGGCTCCCTCCGGGCACCTACGAGGTGAGCGCGACGTTCTCCTGGACCGAGCCCCTCGCCGCGGGGACGGTGGAGGTCACCGGGCCCGCCACGGTGCACTGCAGCTCGTTCGCGATCCACTGCCAGCTCGAAGCAGCCGCGCCCTGATCCGAGGGAGGGCTCCTTGAGCCCGCCAACAGGCCAGGCCCTCTGGGCCAGATCTCAGGCCAGATCCCGCAGCGCCATCCCCGCTGCGTTCCAGCCGCACATCCCGTGGACGCCCGCCCCCGGGTGGGTGTAGCTCGAGCCCAGGTAGAGGCGGGAGACGGGGGTGCGGTAGCGGAAGTAGGGAAACACCGGCCTGAAGATCAGCTGCCGCCACCACTGGTTCGAGCCCCCGCCCAGATCGCCTCCGATCAGGTTGGCGTTGCTCCGCTCTAGATCGCAGGGATCGGAGATCGCGCGCCTGCGCACCAGCTGCGCAAAACCCGGCGCCAGCCACTCGATCCGATCCTTGATGACGTCGGCGAGGTGCTCCCGCCAGATCGCCCAGCCGCCCGGATAGCGCGCCTCGTCGAGCACCGAGGGTGCGTGGGTGTAGACGTACAGGGTGTGCTTTCCCCTGGGCGCCCGGCTTGGATCCGCCAGCGTGTGCTGGCCGATCACCAGATAGGGCTGCTCGGGCAGGTGGCCGGCGCGGACCTGCTGGGTGAAGCGATCCAGATCCTGCAGGGACTCTCCGACGTGGACCACCGCGGCACGCCGAGCCGGCTCGGCGCTCCAGGGCACCGGCCCGTCCAGGGCGAAGTCGATCTTGAAGGTGCCCCACCCCTGGGGGAAGCGCCGCATGGACGCCACGATCCGGCTTGGCACGTGCTCGGGCGAGAGCAGCCCCAGGTACAGGGACGGCGCTGAGGTGTTGGCCAGCACACAGCCCGAGGCATCGAGCTGCTGCCCATCGGCCAGGGTGACCCCCACCGCCCGCCCCTCCGCCACCCGGACGGCCTCGACCCTGGCGTTGAGCTGTAGCTCGCCCCCGTGTGCCTCCAGCTCTGCGAGCAGGGCCCGGGTGATCGCGCCGGCGCCGCCCACCGGGATCGCATAGCCCGAGGTCGAGGCCCGCATGGCGAGGACATACGCGATCCCGGCCCCGAAGCGATCGTGGGGCCCCACGTCGACGTGCAGCCCCATGGCCGGGATCACCCGCCGGGCCGCCTCGCTGGTGAACAGGTGACGGGCGAGGCCCGCAGAGCTCCGGGCGAAGCAGGACGCCAGCCGCAGGCCCTGCAGCGGGCCCATCCGCAGCGCGGGCGAGATCTGGGGGAGCGGCCCGAGGAGCTGCATCAGCTGGGGCTCGATCCGGGTGTGGAGCCGCTGGAGCCTGCGCCAGGCCTCACCGTCGGCCGCTCCACCGAAGGTCGCGGCCGAGAGCTCCAGATCCCTGCTGATCACCGCACAGGAGCCATCCAGCGCCGGGTGGGCGCTCTCGATCGGCGCCAGCGCCCACCGCAGCCCGTGGGACTCCAGCTCCAGCCCGGAGAACGCCTCGCTGTCCCGGAACGCGATGAAGCCAGCGCCCACATCGTGGTGGAAGCCCGGCTCGGTGGTGGGGAGATCCCACAGCGCCCCCCCGGGGTGGGGCGAGGCCTCCAGCACCCGGACCCCGAGCCCAGCCCGAGCGAGCCGACAGGCGGCAAACAGGCCGTTGGGGCCAGCCCCGATGACGATCACCTCCGGATCGGCGGACACGTCCCCTCCCCTGGACCTCGTAGCCGAGCCAACCGCCGCCGTCTCCCCGAGACGGGCTCAGAGGGGGGAGCCAAAGACCAGCCAGCTCCGCCCCACCCCAGGGAAACCTCCCACCTCGGCGGTGTAGGCCCCGAAGATCAGATCGGGGACGCCGTCGCCGTCGACGTCTCCAGCCCCGTCTAGGTGCACCCCCAGCTGATCGTTGGCGCCCGGGGTGCCTAGGAACACGACCGCGGTTGGATCCGAGGCGAGCACCCTCACCCCGGCCACAGGACCGAAGATCAGATAGATCGCCCCCTGAGCGTCACCAACACCCATCTCCCCCGCGCCGTGGCGATCGGCACCGACCAACAGATCGGCGAAGCCGTCACAGTCGACATCTCCAGGGATCGCCACCGACTGACCGAGGCGATCCCCGCTGGCCTCACCGATGATCTTCGCGTCTGCGTCGGACAGGGTGCGCCGCAGCGGAGGCGACGGCAGCTCCCCGAGGGTGTCGGAGCTCACCAGGTAGGCCGCGCCCTGATCGAGGGCCACGCTGGACTCCCGGCGGGCTCCGATCAGCAGATCGGCGCGCCCGTCGCCGTCGACGTCTCCCCCCCCACCGACTGAGGATCCAGCGCGATCGCCGAGGCTCTCTCCGAAGAAGGTATGATCGGCGGTGCTGAGGAGGCGCTGACCCGACGACAGCGAGGGGTCCCCGAGGACCAGGTAGGCGGTTCCGGTGAGGTTGTTGGCCTTCATCGCCCCCACCAGGAGATCAGCCATCCCATCACCGTCGACGTCACCGATCTCCTCGAGCCTGGTGCCGGCCTCGTCTCCGGGGAGCTCTCCGTCGAGGGTGGCCGCGACGTCGATCAGGCTGGCGGAGCTGCCCGGCGAGATCGCTGCCTCCGGCAGCAGGTACACCCGCCCCCGGGCGCCATCGTGCAGCGGTGCACCGATCGCAGCACCGCCCCGGCCGATCCCGAGCACGCCGTCGAGCCCTGAGACCCAGGTCCCCGCGGCGCTCCCGGGCTCTCCAACGAACCGGGCGGAGGAGGTCGCCAGCGGCTCCACCAGGGACAGAGCCCCCCGCCGGCCGGACACCACGTGTGCGGCCCCCCGACCGTTGCGGTGGTTCTTCGCACCGATGATCAGATCGGAGAGCCCATCGCCGTCGACATCTGCCCCCGAGACCGAGACGCCCGCCCGATCGTCGGCCGCCTCCCCGTCGAAGCGGGTCGCGGTGATCAGCGGCCCTCCGGTGGTGATCGGCGAGAGGAGCAGGTAGGCGCTGCCCGAGGCGTCGCCGGTGTAGTCGGTCTGGCTCGCCCCGATCACCACGTCGGCCAGGCCGTCACCGTTGAAGTCTCCGACCCCGCCCACCACGATGCCGGAGTTGTCGTCCTGGTTGGAGCCGGTGAACGACAGCCCTGAGGCCTGCAGATCGTACCCGGGCACGAGCTGGGGGTGGCACACCGCGTCGATCCCGTTGCAGTCTTGATCGATCCCGTCCTCACAGACCTCGCAGGCCCCGGGGAACACGCTCGGGTCTCCGTCGTCACAGTCGAGCCCGGAGGGCCACCCGTCGCCGTCTGCGTCGTCGTCTCCGGTGGGGGGCAGCCCCGTCTCTGCGGTGGGCTCGCCGTCTCTGGGGGACGTGACGGTCTGGATCTCGAGGGAGCGTTGGATGTACAGGGAGCTGTTGATCAAACAGCCGGACAACCCCAGGGATCCCACCCACAAGAGATCACGCCCAACACCCACGCTCACCCCCCCGCTGGGTGTCGCATGGGCCCTGCCCCCCGTCAAGGACGATCTACAGCGCGACGTGCAGCCCCACGCTCAGGGCGGTGGTGGCCATCAGGGTGTAGGAGGTGGCTCCGAAGACCCGCTGGGTGCGAAAGGCGGCGTCCAGCTCGGGCTGAGTCTGGGCGTTGCGCATACGCTCGTTCCAGCCCACGGCCAGCCCCGCGGTGGTGATCGCCCCCAGCGCGGTGACCCCACCGACGACGAGGAGCGTGGGGAGCCCCTCCGAGCCTCCCCCGGTGGTGCGCCCGGAGAAGAGGGTGCGGACCACGAGATCCTGATCGGGCAGGAGGAAGACCTCCTTCGCGAACGCTATGTTGTTGGGGCTGGGCCCCACCTGGGTGACGTGCAGGCCCGAGGGCACGAACCCCGGGAGCTCGGTGACCTCGCCATCGATCAGCGCGACGTGGCCCTCGGGCATCGGCTGGAGCCGGAGCCGCCCGGGGAGGACCTCGGAGGCCTGAGCCTCGAACCACCGGGCCTGGAACGCGGGCCCATAGGCATCGAGCCACAGGTCCGGCGCGATCCGCCCCGCGGCCTTGAGCGCATCGTCGGCGCCGTCTTCATCGCCGAAGGAGGACAGGATCACGGCCTCGGCGAGCCACATCCGGGCCAGGGTCTCAGACCCGGCCGCGGCCCCACAGCCAAAGGCCTCGACCAGGCGCGTGCGCTCTACATCGGCCTCCTCGAAGCGGCCCTCCTGGACCGCGAGCTCGAGCTCAGCGAGGATCTCGGTCCGCTCTGGGCAGTCCGACGCCCACACCACCCCTGCCGTCAGTAGCCAGACTCCCACCGATCCTCCGCGACCTTCCACACGTAGCGCGTCGGCATGTTCCGGCCGACCCGGATCACCTGGCTGCTGGATCGGTCTCCATCGAACATCTTGATCCGGTAGCTTCCAGAGGGAAGCTCCGGGAACACAGGGGCGGATCCGAGGACCCGCCCCTGATCCATCAGGGTGACCTGAGCCCCCAGCGGGCTCGAGATCAGGGTGATGCGCCAGGTCCTCGCCGAATCCAGGCCCGCGCCGGGCGCGCCGGCGGCGCTCGTGCTGGCACGGGATGGCTGCAGCTCTGGGCCTCCGCTCTCCGATGGGGTGTCGCTCCCTCCTCCGATCGAGTCAGGGCTCAGGGGCGCGGGGCTCAGGGGCGCGGGGCTCAGGGGCGCGGGGCTCAGGGGCGCGGGGCGCGGGGCGCGGGGCGCGGGCTCCAGCACCGACGCAGCCCGGGGCCCCACGACCGGGGTGGGCCCGGGGGTGGGCCCGGGGGTGGGCCCGGGGG
>DRPG01000158.1 GCA_011376105.1 Deltaproteobacteria bacterium | reverse complement strand
GGGTTCCCCTGGTTCGGATCCCAGCAGCTGTTCGATCCCAAGCAGCCCGTCGAGGCCAAGCTCGATCCTGGCCGCTACCTCGATCGGGTGGGCCAGACCTTCGACGCGTACATCGTGCTCGACCGATCCGCTGAGGAGTGGGCGGCCGACGGTGCGCTGGTCCCGATCGTCGGCCCCGTCGAGGGCACGGTCGGGGCTGATCTGGCCGACCTCGCCACCCGCGTCTGGTCCGATCCTGACTCCCCCGACGATCTGGTCACCGGCTACGATCTCGTGCTGGACTTCGGTCGAGACGGCACCCTCGATCCTGGAGACCTGATCGATGGGCTCGACGGCACGGGGCTGTATGTGACCCGGGATCTGGGCGAGCCGGGCCCCTACACCCCGGCGCCACGCTCAGAGCTGTCGGTCGACTTCTGGCACACCATGGTGATCTACCACCCCGAGGAGCTCGACGAGCTGGATCCAATGCCGCTGGTCGCGATCTCCCACGGCAACGGCCACGACTACACCTGGTACGACTATCTGGGTAACCACCTCGCGTCCCATGGCTACGTGGTGATGTCCCACCGCAACAACACCGGCCCAGGGCCGATCAGCGCCTCGGTGACGACCTGGGAGAACACCGAGGTCTTCCTCAACAACCTCCCGGGCTCGAACCTCGAGGGCGAGGTCGACACCCACCGGATCGTGTGGATAGGCCACAGCCGGGGGGGCGAGAGCGTGGTGATCGCCAACCACCGGATCCACACCGGCGTGTACAACCCCTCTCAGTTCGATGAGTCCGATCTGGTCTTGATCAGCTCGATCGCCCCCACGATCTTCGAGGGTCCCGACGTCGCCAACCCCCACGCGATCCCCTACCACCTGATCTCGGGCAGCGCCGACGGAGACGTCCACGGGGGCCCCTCCTCCGATCTGACCCAGTACTACCGGATCTTCCTCCGAGGCACAGCTGAGCAGGCGGTGACCTATGTGCAGGGCGCGGATCACAACGACTTCAACTGTTGTGGCTTCAACGACTTCAACTGGACCTCCGGGCCCGGGGTGGAGATCGGCAGGCCCAGGGCCCAGGCCATCGCCAAGTCCTACTACCTGGCCCTGCTGGAGTCCCAGCTCGGAGACTGGCCGATCCTCGGGGAGTACCTGGTCCGGGCCCCCGAGCACTTCCGCCCACCCCAGGCTCAGGCCGTGGTCGTCACCCAGCACAAGCGCGCACCCGGCGATCGCAAGATCGTGATCGATGACTTCCAGGACAACCCCGAGCCCACCCTCTCGAGCAGCGGAGGCGCGGTGATCGCCACGGTGAACAACCTGGTGGAGGCTCCCCTCGATGATGCAAACCTCCAGCTGTCCTGGACCGCCAGCGATCCGATGAACGGGATGACCTGGTCCCACAACGACGCCCAGCCGGCCCGGGGGATCGTCTTCGACTGGGCCGAGGGCGACGACGTCAGCCTGGAGTTCGAGGTCCCGGTGGAGCACGCCGATCTGACCGATGATGTGGCCCTGTCGTTCCGGGCCGCCCAGGGCACCCGCCACCCAGCCACGGTCGAGCTCGGGGGCTTTGCCTCGTTCTCCGTGGCCCTGGTCGACGGCGACGGCACTGAGTCGACGCTGGATCACCGGGTGTTCGGTGGGATCCCCTCGCCCTACCCCCGCACGGGCTCGGGCAGCGGTCAGGGCTGGTCCAACGAGTTCCAGACCATCCGCGTCCCGCTGGCGGCGTTCGTCGCCGACGGCCGCGACCTCGATCTGTCAAACGTGGTCGCGATCCGGTTCCTGTTCGGCGCGGCATGGGGCTCGCGCCTCGGCCGCATCGCGCTCGATGATATTGAGATCCTCGGGGAGGGCATCCGATGATTCCGCTCGCGCTCAGTTCCCTGGCGGCCTTGGCCACCGATCCCGTCGACCTGGTCGACGATGGCACGTCTGTGCGAGGCCTGGTGTGGGCGAGGGCGGTCCAGCTCGACACCCCCCAGATCCTGCGCTCGGGCGCGGATCCAGTGTCTCGTGGGGTGTTGGTCGAGCTCAGGGTCGATCCCGGCCTGCTGGAGCCGTCCCAGGGCCTCGAGCCGGTGCTCTACGCCGGGAGCCAGCCGGCCATGCGGTTCAACTGGGACTGGCGGGGGGGGTGCCTGGTCGCCTTCCTCCCGATCACCGAGGATCTAGCAAACACCGAGCTGTTCTTTGGCTCCCTGGAGCTGCCCGAGCGGATCGACGCAGCCCGGGGCGCCCGCGAGCGCGACGCGGCCCGTCGGCTCGGGATCACCCCCCGCCCCGGGCCCGAGGTCTACGCAGCGCTGTCCGCTGGGGGTGGGCCCCTGATCGCTGCAGATCTCCGCAGGGTTCACGAGGTAGCCATGGAGCGGGTCAGCGCCTGCAGCACCACCGAGGCGGATCACCAGCGCGCCGGGGCCAACGCAGCCCCCTGACGCTGGTCCCTGACGCCGGGGCCCTGGAGATCTGCAGCGACGAGGCCAGCCTCACACGAGAGCCCAGGCCTCGCTAGAACGGGGGCGCCCTGCGATCAGGGAGTGCCGGTGCCTGTCCCCGTGCCGGTGCCTGTGCCCGTGCCCGTGCCTGTCCCCGTGCCGGTGTCTGTCCCTGTCCCTGTCCCTGTCCCCGTGCCTGTCCCTGTCCCTGTCCCTGTCCCCGTGCCTGTGCCCGTGCCCGTGCCCGTGCCCGTCCCCGTGCCTGTGCCCGTGCCCG
>DRPG01000157.1 GCA_011376105.1 Deltaproteobacteria bacterium | reverse complement strand
GGCGCTGCAGCGACCCAGCCCGCGGCGACCCAGCCCGCGGCGACCCAGCCCGCAGCGACCCAGCCCGCGGCGACCCAGCCTACGGCGACCCAGCCCACCCCTGCCCCGATCCAGCCCACATCGCCCCCTCAGCCCCCTATGGCGACGGAGCCCGCGAGCGATCCAGCCAGCCGGGCGGCCACCAAGGCCACCCCGGCGGTGCGTCGGGAGGCTCGGGAGCTGGGGATCGACATCCACGCCGTGCCCGGCACCGGCCGGGGCGGGCGGGTCACCCGCTCCGATCTCAGCGCCTACGACACCAACGGAGGCTCTGCGCCGCTGCCGATCCTCCCGTCGGCGCTGCCCCAGGCCACGGGGGTGCCCGGCGGAGCCGAGGAGCGGGTGAAGATCGTCGGGGTGCGCCGGGCCATCGCCGAGCAGATGTCGCGCTCGAAGCACACCGCGGCCCACTTCACCTACGTGGAGGAGGTCGACTGTGGCGAGCTGGTCGCGCTCCGCACCCGGATGAAGGAGGCGGCGGCACACCGCGGGATCAAGCTCACCTACATCCCGATCCTGATGAAGATC
This sequence comes from Deltaproteobacteria bacterium, assembly GCA_011376105.1. Lineage (GTDB taxonomy): Bacteria > Myxococcota_A > UBA796 > UBA796 > DRPG01. Next base: position 8,787 of record DRPG01000157.1, on the reverse strand, counting down.
GTCAGCCTGGTCCTGCGCGACTTCCCTAATCTCAACGCGGTGATGGACGAAGAGCGCTTCGAGCTGGTGGTCAAGGGCGCTCACCACATCGGGATCAGCACCGACACCCCCAACGGGCTGTACGTGCCCGTGATCCGCAACGTCGAGCAGAAGTCGATCCTACAGATCGCCGCTGAGATGACCGAGCTGACCACCCGCACCCGGCAGGGCCAGGCCAGGCTCGAGGAGCTGCGGGGCGGCACCTTCACCATGACCAGCGTGGGCGCCATCGGTGGGGTGCTCGCCACCCCGATCCTCAACATCCCCCAGGTCGCGATCCTCGGGATCAACGCCATCCGGGATCAGGCGGTGGTGCGCGACGGCGAGATCGTGGCGCGTCCCATGATGTACCTCTCCCCGAGCTTCGATCACCGGGTGATCGATGGTGCGGTGGGGGCCCGGTTCGTCGCCGCCCTCAAGGCGGTGATCGAGCACCCCGAGCGCCTGCTGATGGAGCTGCGGTGACCCCGGCCACGGCCCTGGAGCGGATCCGGGCGGCGGACGCGGCGCTCAGCGCGTCGGGCGCCACACCGTTCCCGCTGCCGATCGGGGAGCTGCTGCCGGTGGTGGCGGGCACGGTCAGCGCCCTGTCCCGTGGCGACTGGTGGGTGCCGGGGCTGCGGGAGCGTGCCGGCGCGGTGGTCCGCGACGTGCCCCTAGAGCGCCTGATCGACGGCCTGGCCGGAGCGAGGCCCTACCGGGTGGCTCCCCCCAGCCCCGACGGGGCCCTGCGCGCGCTGTATGCGGTGGGCCTGGCGCTGTCGGATCCACAGCGGGCCGCGGTGGTCCACCTGGGGCTGGGCTCGATGGGCGACGGTGCAGCCCACGAGGCGCTGAACCTCGCCGCTCTGCTCGAGGCGAACGTGGTGTTCGTGGTGGCGGTGCACCCGCTGGGCGACGGCGCTCCCCTGGGCCGACAGCTCGCCACGTCCCCCGCAGCGCTGGCGGCGGGCCTCGGTGTCGCGGTCACCGAGGTCGACGGCTCAGACGCCGAGGCCGTGGCCGGGGCTGTGGCAGACGCCAGGTCCCAGCCCGGTCCCCACCTGGTGGTCGCGCGGCTCCCCTGAGCCCACCCTTGCCCTGATTGCAAGAACTGCCTACCCCTGTGGGGATCCCCCACGATCGGAGGAAGCCCGTGAGTCAGACCCAGGCCATCGTGATCGGAGCAGGCCCCGGCGGCTATCCCTGCGCCATCCGCCTCGCCCAGCTGGGCATCGAGACCACGGTGATCGAGCGCGAGCACTGGGGTGGCGTGTGCCTCAACGTCGGCTGCATCCCCAGCAAGGCCCTGATCAACGCCTCGAACACCTACCAGGAGCTGACCCACGCCTCCGAGCAGGGGTTCGTGCTCGAGGGGGACGTCTCGGTCGACATGGAGCGGCTCCAGGCCTGGAAGCAGTCGGTGGTGGACAAGCTCACCGGCGGCGTCCGGCACCTGCTGAAGGCCAACGGGGTCACCATGATGAGCGGCACCGCCCGGCTGGTGAGCCGCAACGAGATCGAGCTCACCAGCAGCGAGGGCACCCGGCGCCTGACGGCGGACCACATCGTGCTCGCCACCGGCTCCTCCCCGATCGAGATCCCCGGCTTCTCGTTCTCAGACCCAGCGGTGCTGGACAGCACCAAGGCCCTGGCGCTGTCGGCCCTGCCCGAGCGGCTGGTGGTGATCGGTGGGGGCTACATCGGGCTCGAGATGGGGGGCGTGTTCTCCCGCCTGGGCACCGGGGTCACCGTGGTCGAGATGATGGATCAGCTGCTGCCGGGCTTCGATCCCGACGTGGTGCGGGTGCTGTCGCGGCGCCTCAAGAAGGAAGGCGTGACCTCCCTGCTGCAGACCCGGGCCCTGGGCTGGGAGCAGGCCGACGAGGGTATCGTGGTGAAGGTCGAGGGCCCGAAGGGCGCACAGGATCTTCCCTGTGACCACGTGCTGGTCACCGTCGGGCGGCGCCCCAACACCCGGGATCTGGGCCTGGAGGCGCTGAGCGTCGAGATGGACGGCTTGTTCATCAAGGTCGATCCCAAGATGCGCACCAGCGTGCCCGGGCTGTACGCCATCGGCGACATCGTGGGCAACCCCATGTTGGCCCACAAGGCCACCCACGAGGGCGAGATCGCCGCTGAGGTGATCGCAGGCCGGGAGGTCCAGTTCGACGCCCGCACCGTGCCTGCGGTGGTGTTCACCGAGCCTGAGGTCGCCACTGCGGGGCTGACCGAGCCCGAGTGCAAGGAGCAGGGCCTCGCCTACAGGGTCGGCAAGGTCCCGTTCACCGCGATCGGCAAGGCCATCGCAAACAACGCCACCGAGGGCTTCGTCAAGGTCCTGATCGACGCCGAGACCCACCTGATCCTCGGGATCACCATCGTGGGCCACCACGCCTCTGACCTCATCAGCGAGGCCGCCCTCGCGATCGAGATGAGCGCCGAGGCCCTGGACATCGGCCTGACCATCCACCCCCACCCCACCCTGGGGGAGGGCGTGATGGAGGCGGCCAAGGCCGCCCTCGGCGAGGCGATCCACATCCTCAACCGCTAGCCCACGGCCGAGCCCCCGCCTGAGCTGGCTGCAGCGCGTGCGCTCCGGGCGCCCGGTGCTCTAGGACGGAAGAGCTCGCGTGGCGGGGGCACCCCGCCCGCCTCCGGGAAGAGGCCCTGATCAGCCTGGCTCGGCGGCTGGTCCCGGCGGGCGGGGCGACGCCGTCGCGGGACGGCGCCTCTCCGTCTCGGTACAGGAGATCAGCCCTGGATCGTCATGTCACCCCCCCGAGACAGCTCCTGGCACGGTGCCGCCGTCGCGATCTTGATCGCGGGCCCCCCCGGGGCCCAGGAGGTGCTGTTCATCGAGCGCGCCCACCGCCCCCTGGATCCCTGGTCTGGGGACATGGCGTTCCCCGGAGGGTTCCGGGATCCTCGTGACGACGACGCGCTGGCCACCGCTCAGCGGGAGACCCTCGAGGAGGTGGGGCTGCGGCTGCCCGCGCCGAGCCGCAGGCTGCCCTGGCGCTGGGCGTTCCACCCCCGGGACCGGCGCCCCCTGCGGCTGGTCCCGTTCGTGTTCCACCTGGCGCAGCGCCCGGCGCTGGATCCAGAGCCCACGGAGGTCTCGGCCACGGTGTGGATCCCCCTGGCGCACCTGATCGCGGCCCGGAGGCGGCAGTGGCTGTGGATCCGCGGGATCCTGCCCTGGCCTGCCCCGGTCCGGTGGTGGGGGGATCGGCGGATCTGGGGCCTGACCGGCGCGATGGTGGACGACCTCGTCCGGGCGTTAGGAGGGGCAGGACGGGGGGCCCATGATCGCCTTGATCTTCACCGCTAGTGCTCTGGCTGCTCCTGAGCCCTCAGACGACGTGCTGATCCGGAGGGTGGAGAGGATCCTCACGAAGACCCCCCTGATCGACGGACACAACGACGTGCCGTGGCAGATCCGCAGCCGGGCCGGGGGCGATCTGGAGCGGCTGCCCTTCGCCGAGGGCACCGCCGCGCTGGATCCACCGATGCACACCGATCTGCCCCGGCTGCGGGAGGGCCTGTCCGGGGGCGTGTTCTGGTCGGTGTGGGTCCCCACCAGCCTCGAGGGCCCCGAGGCTGTGCTCGCCACCCTCGAGCAGATCGACACCGTGCACCGGATGGCCGAGGCCTGGCCCGACGATCTGACCATCGCACGCACCGCTGAGGAGATCGTCCGGATCCACCGTCGGGGTCGGATCGCGTCGCTGATCGGCATGGAGGGCGGACACTCGATCCACAACTCCCTCGGGGCCCTGCGCATGATGTACGAGGCCGGCGCCCGCTACATGACCCTGACCCACTGGAGCAACACCGACTGGGCGGACGCGGCCACCGATGCTCCGGAGCACGATGGGCTGACCGACTTCGGGCGCACCGTGATCGCCGAGATGAACCGCATAGGCATGCTGGTGGATCTGTCCCATGTGTCGGCGGCCACGATGCACGACGCCCTCCAGATCAGCGCCGCCCCGGTGATCTTCAGCCACTCCGGAGCGTTCGCGATCAACCCCCACCCCCGCAACGTCCCCGACGAGGTGCTGGATCAGGTCAGGCTCAACGGCGGGGTGGTGATGGTCGACTTCCTGCCGGCCTATGTGAGCGCAGACTGTCACGCACACCAGGCCGCCCGGCGGGCTGAGATCTCCCGGCTCGAGACGATGCACCTCGGAGATCCCCAGGGCCAGGAGCAGGCGCTGGTCGCCTGGGACAACGCCCACCCCGCACCCCGATCCACCCTGGGTCAGGTCGCGGATCACATCGATCACATCAAGGATCGGATCGGCGCCGAGCACATCGGCCTGGGATCAGACTACGACGGCATGTCGGACGCCCCCGACGGCCTAGACGATGCCTCTCAAGTGCCCGCCCTGTTGGTGGAGCTGCTGCGCCGGGGCTACACCGACGCACAGGTCGCGGGCATCGCAGGCGGCAACCTGCTGCGGGTCCTCAAGGCCGCCGAGGAGGTCTCGAGCCGCCTGAGCTCGGAGGGCCTCAGCAGCGCGTCCCGCCTGGAACCCTCCACCTCCGAGGCAAGTCGATGAGCGTGTTGTTGCTCCTGGCCGCGTGTGGCGACAAGCCCCCCCCCCGGGCCACCGAGCCCGATCCCCGCTCCAGCGAGCTGCTCGCCGGGGCCCTGTGCAAGCTCTCTGAGGGCGCGGGGCATGACTGCTCACAGCAGGGCGCCCAGGTGATGATCGAGGGCAAGACCCTGTCGGTCGACTCCTTCCTGGATCGAGAGGAGGAGACGCTGGGGCAGTTCACCTTCGACGGCCGGGCCCGGATCACCGTCAGCGACGGCGCGGTGCTCACCACCCGGTTCCAGCACTATGGCTGGGGGCGGGAGGAGGCCTTCGACAAGGGCGTGCACTACTGGGCGGTCCTCTCCGGGGCTCCGATCATCGACTGGGTGCTGGCGGATCCAAGCCGGCCGGCCCTCCGTGCCCTCGAGCGCGGCCAGCCGTTGCTCGCACATCAGATCCCGGTGGGCCCCTTCCGGGCCCTGCGGGGCTGGACCTTCCTCCAGGGGGTGAAGATCGAGCTCGATCACCACGAGATCGTCGCGTCCCTGGCGGACACGATCCAGCGGCTGCCTGCAGACAGCCCCCACACCATCGACGTCCGGATCACGTCCGACATGGGGGAGCAGGTCTACACCTGCCACCTCGACGGAGAGGAGGCCCCGCAGCTGTGCGAGGCGGCGAGGCGGGCCCCCTGGCCCGCGGGGATCGGCTGGGAGCTACGGCAGATCTACCTGCTGGCCCCCGCCGCATCGTTCCCCAAGGCCCCTCCCGAGGCCCCCGGAGTGGATCCGGAGGGCCCTCCGGAGGCCTCCGGCTCCCCCGCGCCCCCCCCCGCGAAGGCGCCCTGATCACAGAGCGGGCCTCTCTCGCGGAGGGAGCCCCGCTCACAAGAGATCTCCGATCACGGGGAGGCGCAGGCGCCCGTGTGCTCAGCGCAGACGCCCGTGTGCTCAGCGCAAGCGCCCGTGCTCAGCGCAGGCGCCCGTGTGCTCAGCGCAGACGCCCGTGCTCAGCGCAGGCGCCCGTGTGCTCAGCGCAGACGCCCGTGCTCAGCGCAAGCGCCCGTGCTCAGCGCAGGCGCCCGTGTGCTCAGCGCAGGCGCCCGTGTGCTCAGCGCAGACGCCCGTGCTCAGCGCAGGCGCCCGTGCTCAGCGCAGGCGCCCGTGCTCAGCGCAGGCGCCCGTGCTCAGCGCAGAGGCTCAGATCAGAGCAGGCGCCGCCCCAGGGCGTCCAGCGCGCGGACCTCTGCGGCCTGGATCAGCTCGCTGGGGAGCTCGGGGGTCCAGGACCAGATCACCTTGTCCCGGGCGACGAGGGTGGCCTCCTGCAGGAAGCCCAGCCGCTGGGGCACCGCGGCTGAGCGCAGGTTGCCCGGGGCGTGGTGGATCTCGACCAGGGGGGTGTTCAGCACCTCGCTCGCCACCCGACACAGGGCCGCGCACCACTCGGTGACGTAGCCCTGGCCTTGGTGGTCTCGGTCGATCCAGTAGCCGATCTCGAGGCCGGCGGGTCTCAGCCGGGAGTGCAGCCCGGTGCTCCCGATCGGGGTGCCGTCGGGAAGGAACACCCCCAGGGTGTAGTCCTCGCTGCGATCGAAGCGCCCCCGCTGGGTGAGGACCCAGCTGAGTTGCTCGTCGTAGCTCTTCAGGGCCTGGGCCCAGGACATCCAGGGCAGCAGGTGATCTTGGTTGTCCTCGAGCAGCGCACACAGCGCCGGCACGTCGGAGGGCTCCCAGGGACGGAGCACGAGCCGGCGGGTCTCGATCCGGGTCGCCGGAGGGCGGGCCTCGCCGGTGGGCGCCAGCCGATCGGTCCAGACCCCATGAGGGCGACGCTGTAGACGCCAGTCCTCCAGCTGTGGGCTCTCGGGGTAGGCCACCCGATCGCCCCCGCGGCGCTCCCCCACGACGAACAGCAGCACGTCCTCGGAGGTGGGGTTGGTGAAGGCGTGGGCGATCCCGGTGCCGGCGGGGAACGCGACGAAGCTGCCCGGCCGCAGCTGCGTCTCCCGGGGGGGCTGATCCCCGGGGATCCAGCGCAGGACGGGGTGCCCCTGCAGGACATACACCAGCTCCTCCTCCGCCAGGTGGGCGTGGGGGAAGCTGGAGCGCTGGCCCGGGGGCAGGCGATCGAGCCAGGCCCCCAGGCTCTGGCTGCCCGCGGCCCGGCCGAGATCCCTGCCCCGGCCCACGACCTCGGCCTCGAACGGTGGGGGATAGCGCCCCTCCTTCTCCTCGACGTCGTCGCGGTGCACGATGAACGGTGGATCAGCGGACACGGTAGCTCCTGGGCGAGCGATCGCTTATCCACTTTGCTCGGGCAGCCACACGGTGAAGCGGCAGCCCACCTCCAGGTTCTCGACCTGGATCCTGCCGCCGTGCTCTTCGCAGATCCTGCGGGCGATCGCCAGCCCGAGGCCGTAGCCCTCGACGGTGTGGGGGCCCTGGATCCCCGGCTCGAAGACGCGCTCGATCAGGGCCACGGGCAGCCCCGGGCCCTGATCCTGGACCGACAACCCCAGCTCGCCGGGCCCGGCCAGCAGCCGGATCTGGATCGGTGCGTCCGGGGGACCGAACTTCAGGGCGTTGGACAGCAGGTTCATCAGCACCCGGCGCAGCTGGACGGGCACCCCACGCACCGAGCCCGGCGCGGATCCAGACAGCTCCAGGGCCACCCCTGCGTGCCGGGCCTGGGGCTGGAACGCGGTGACCCAGCGCCGCACCGCGTCCTCCCAGGAGAACGAGACCGGGCTCACCACCTCGCTCCGCAGGCTGTCCTCGACCAGCTGCAGCGCATGGCGGGCGCCGTCTACCAGCAGCTCGGCTTCCCGGGGCTCCAGCGCGTAGTCGGTCTGCACGACCTCCTCGGCCAGCAGGAGGATCCCCGACAGGGGGTTGCGGAGATCGTGGGCCACCTCGCGGGCCCGACGGGCCCGCAGCTGGATCTCCTGGGTCAGGCGCGCGTTGGTCAGGGCCACGCTGGCGTGGGCCGCCAGGGCCTGGAGCAGCACCACCTGGTTTCCCAGGGCCCCCACCGGCTGCTCCCGGCTGTCGAGGTACAGGGCCCCCACCGGCTGGCTGTCCTGAAACAGGGGGACGCAGAGCACCGCCTTGAGGTGCATCGCGACCACGCTCTCGGCCTGGCGTAGATCGCCACGTTCCTCGAGGTTGGTCACCACGACCTCGCGCCCCAGGCTCACGGTCCTGCGGACCACCGACAGCGACAGTCGCTCCTCGTCCATGGCGCCGGACTGGGCCACCACCTCGAGCCTCGGGCCCTGGGCGAGGACCACGAACGCTCGCTCGGCGTCCACCAGCTCCACCGCGGCCTTCGCCAGGGCCGCCAGCATGTCCGGCAGCTCCATCTGTCGAGCGACCCCCACCGCGAGCTCGGTCAGCTTGCGCAGGGTCTTGCGCTCGCTGTCCTCGCTGGGGCGGGACCAGGCCAGGAGCCGGTGGGCCCAGCGGGCCAGGGGAGCCCGGGCGAACTCGTCCGCAAAGCGCAGCGCAAGCTCGGCGTGGGTGATCGCCTTGTCACCGCGTCCCCAGGCGAGGTAGGCCTCAGCGATCCACAGCCGCGCGATCGCGAGCTCTCCGGAGGCTCCGAGCTTGAGCAGATCGTCCAGCGACTCGTGGGCCTGCTGCTCGGGGGAGGCTCCGCTCCGGGCCAGCACCAGGGCCGCCACCGCGCGGCACCGGGCCAGCTCCACCCGGGCCCCCGCCTCCCTCGCCCGCGCGATCGCCGCCTGGACCACCGACAGGGCGTCTGGATCCCGGCGCAGCGCGGCCAGCTCGCTGCGCCGCCGGGCGAGCTCGATCAGCTCGCCCTCCATCGACAGCTCCCGCGCCAGTTGCTCAGCGCCATCGTAGCAGCGCGCAGCCTCGGAGAGCTGGCGACGATCCAGGGCGATGTCGCCGAGGTTGCCCAGCGCGACAGCCTCGAACGTGCGGTTGTGGGCGCGACGGGCGATCTCCACCGCCGCCTCTCCAGCGGTCGCCGCCCGAGCCCAGCGCCCCAGCTCCCTCAGCCCCTGGCACAGGTTGACCTGCACCCGGGCGGCCTCCATCGTCGCCCCCACCCGCTCGAACCCCAGCAGCGCGCGCTCCCAGCCGATCACCGCCCGGCTGACGTCGCCGGCGGCGTACCAGCACAGCGAGGCGTTGTTCTCGAGGCGAGCCCGATCGATGGTCGGCAGGGAGCGACGGTGAGCCGCGGCCTCCTC
>DRPG01000156.1 GCA_011376105.1 Deltaproteobacteria bacterium | reverse complement strand
TGGATCCGGCCGCCTCTCCGTTTGCGTCGGGGCCGCTGCCGGCGGATGCGGGGCTGGGGGCCTCGATCCTCAGGCCGTCGACCTTCGGGGAGCTGATCCGGGAGCAGGAGGCACTACAGACCGGCACGATCCTCGATCGCCTCTGCCTGCGATCCAACGGAGAGGAGGCGCTGGGGGGGCTGCCGAGGGGCTGCACCCTCGCGTTCGGGGGCCCCCCGGGCAAGGGCAAGACCCGCACCGCGCTGGCGGCCCTGGTCCGGGTCGCCGCGGGCGGGCAGAACGTCGGCCTCGTGGTCGCAGAGGAGGGCTTTCGGGATCTCGATGGCTCCGGGCGCGACGATCTCTGCTCCCGGCTGACCAAGATCGGCACCTCCCTGACCGGGCTCGACGAGGACGCGTTCCGTGCCCAGGTCCTCGAGCACACGTTCGTGATCGAGAGCCAGTACCACCGCGGCCAGACCTGGGACGACTTCGTCGCGCGCTACCGCTACCTGGTCGAGGTGGAGGGGATCCGCTTCGTGGTGATCGACTCCCTGAACATGCTCGACGCCAGTCGGGGCCGCACCGCCAACAACCTCTCAGCCCTGAAGACCTACAACCACGAGCACGGGGTCACCGCCTTGTGCCTGGGCCAGGTCAAGGACACAGGGCAGCCCGTCGGGGGCGAGGCGATGGTGCACGCCGCCGACGTCGTCTTCCTGATCGAGGAGCTGTCTCTGACCAGCAAGGACATGGCGGCGCTGTGGGGCGGGCAGTACCGCGACAAGATCGACGTGTTGCGGGCGGTCAAGAGCGTAACCACCCCCACGACCCCCCACCTCGTGCGGATCGTTCAGTCCCCCTCGACCGGAGTGATCGAGGTCCACCCCGATCACCCCGAGGACTACCCGCTGCTCTGACGGAGGCTGCGTAGCATCGCGGCGACGCTGTGAGCCTGGGCGGTCGCCGCGCTCGGGCCGTAGCCTCCGGCGAGCACGTGCAGCAGCGCGACGCCCCGGCCCCGGGCCACCCGCAGCACCTCGAGATCCCGGGCCACCAAGCCGTCGGGGGTCACGGTCAGCTCGGTCAGCGGATCGTCGATCAACACGTCGGCCCCCGCCACGTGCACGATCAGCCCAGGTTGGACCTCGTCGAGCAACACCTCGAGCCACCGCGTCAGCTCGGCCTGCAGCCGGGCGTCTCCGTCTCCTGCGGCCAGCTCCACGTCGAGATCGCCTGGGACCTTGGGGACGGGGAACAGGCTCCCCTGGTGGATCGAGAAGGAGGTCACGCTGGGATCATCTGCAAAGAAGGCGTGGTTCCCATCGCCTTGGTGGGCGTCTGTGTCGACGATCAGGATCGGGGCGGTGAAGCCCTCGCTGCGCAGGGTCCCGATCGCCAGCGCCACGTCGTTGTAGATGCAGAAGCCGTGGCCCATGGCGGGGTGGGCGTGGTGGAAGCCTCCGCCGAGGTTGATCCCCACGCCGTGAGCCACCGCAGCCCGGGCTGCGGCCACCGTCCCCCCCACCGCGGCCCGGAACGGCCCCCGCACCCGACGCTCCAGGGTGGAGCGGGGGAAGATGGCGGGCACCCAGATCTCCAGGGCCCTCGACAGGACCGGGGTCCGGTGCAGCGAGGCGAGGTAGGCCGGATCGTGCACGCTGGCCAGCTCCTCGTCGCTTGCAGGCGAGCCGATCGCGAAGTCGTCGGGCCCGAGCAGCCCCTGGGCCACCAGGTGATCGGCGATGTGATCCATCTTGTCGATGTCGAAGGGATGCAGCCGCTCGATCCCAAAGAACGAGACCCGGTAGCTGGGGCTGTAGGCCACCAGCACCCCGCCGGGCAGCACCGTGCCCCCCCGGGCCCCGGTCCGTGGGGGACCCCGGAGCCAGCCGACGAGCAGCACGCCGATCCCCAGCAGTCCGGCCACCCAGATCACCTGTCGCATCTCGCCTCCCTGCTCGGCGCCGCCTCGATCGAGGGCGTGGAGGCCCGTCAGCGGAGCTCGATCTGATAGATAGCCCCTCTGGCAAAGCCTGCGACCCACACCCGCCCGTCAGGAGCTCGCCCGAACGCGGACGGACGGAGATCGAAGCGCCCGAGGGCCGTGACCTCGGCCTGGCCCGCGGCGGCCCCCGGCTGCGGCAGGCGCAGGGCCCACAGCCGGCCCGTGGAGAAGTCCCCGAACAGGTAGCGCCCCTGCAGCGGGCCCGGGGCGGTCCAGACCACGCCGCCGGTGACGGAGCCTCCGTCCTTGCGGCCATAGGTGTAGATCGGATCGGTCAGATCCACCGTGGGACAGCCCTTGGGGGGCTCGAAGCAGCTCGACCCCTCCCGGAGGCTCCAGCCCAGGTTGTCGCCCCGCGACACCAGATCGATCTCCTCCCAGGTGTTCTGGCCTACGTCTGCAACCACCAGCCGCCCGTCGGGGGTGAAGCTGTAGCGCCATGGGTTCCGGAGCCCATACGCCCAGATCTCGGGACGGACCCCCGCGATGCCGACGAAGGGGTTGTCGTCAGGCACGGCGTAGCGGCCCGGGGTGCGGACATCCAGCCGCAGCATGCTGCCCAGCAGGGTGCTCCGATCCTGACCCGCGCCCAGTGGATCGTTGCGGAAGCCTCCGTCGCCGAGGCCGACGTACAGCATGCCGTCGGGACCAAACGCTAGCTGCCCGGCGTCGTG
>DRPG01000155.1 GCA_011376105.1 Deltaproteobacteria bacterium | reverse complement strand
GGGGGGGGGGGGGGGGGGGCGGGCGGGGCTGCAGGGTCTCCGCGGGCTGTATCCACCACCCCCCGGCCTCGGCCTCGGTGCGCAGCGTGGCGTCGCCCCGATCGATCAGCAGGGCGTGCCGAGCGGCCCGGAGCAGCGCCTCGTCGGTCCGGCTGTCGCCGGCGGCGAACACCGGATCGCGGCCGGTGGCGGCGTGCAGCGCGTCGAGCTTTCCCTGACGGTAGGTGTAGGGCTCGAGCACACCCGGAGCGTAGCGGCCCTGGGTGTCCTTGCCGCAGCGCATCCCCAGCACCCGGTGGGGGTGGACGCCGAACCGCTCGGCGATGGGCTGGACCACGGCCTCGGGAGAGGCGGTCACGATCCAGACCTCCCAGCCGTGGCGGTGCATGGCCCAGATCAGCTCCCGCATGGCCTCCCGCAGCACGATCCGGCCGCTGCGCCGACCCTGGTCGAGGGTGCGCAGCGCCAGCTGGCGGACCTGAGGCTCGGTTCGGCCGGCGATCAGGGTGTCGACCAGATCGAGGTAGGCCGAGAGCGGATCACGGGCCACGGCCCGGAGGTAGGGCTCGACGAGATCGGCTCCGGTGTCGCCGGCGATCAGCGCCAGCATCGTCTCCGAGATATCTCCAAAGATGCAGGTCTCGTCGAAGTCGAAGGCCGCCAGCGGGGGCGATGGTGCGCGGGCGGTGACCAGCTCCTGCAACGCCACCCGGAGCTGAGCACCCCAGCCGGGGCTCTGCAGCAGCGAGCGCGCCGAGGGGGGGGGGAGCGAGGGACCCATCAGCCCAACCACCCGCTCAGGTGCTCCTCGAGGGCTGCGAGCTCCGCATGCCCCGACTCCGCCCGGGACACCAGCGCCTGGGCGCGCTGCTCGAGGTGATCGATCAGCGTCTCGAGCTCAGCGCTCCCCCGCTGGAGCTCGATCGGGAGCCCCAGGGTCTCGAGGAGGCCATAGGCATGATCGAGGACCTGGGCAGACTTCTGGTGGACCAGCGCCGGCGGATCGCCCTGGATCGTGGCTGAGAGGGTGCGCAGGGAGCGGATCAGGGGGGGCAGCGCCCGGGCCTGCTGCAGCACAGGGTAGATCCTCGCCGCCGCCCGATCCCGCGCCGCGGTGAGCTGCTCGAGCTGCTGCAGGGCCTCCGCCCACTCGGGTCGATCCAGCTGCTGGTGCTGCCGCCGCCGTAGCTCGGCGAGCTCGAGGAGCAGTGGATCGAGGGCCTCTGCTCCAGGCTCGAGCTGGTGACCGGCCCGGGCCAGGGCCTCGCGCTGGGCTGACCTGCTGGGCCGAGGCCCGGGCGCGAGCCCGAGCTGGGCGAGGATCTCAGCGCCGGGCAGCGGGCGCGGAGGCTCGGGCAACCCCTCGATGACCCTGAGGCCATGGAGCGCGGATCGGACCTGAGCGAGCTGGTAGGTCGCCTGCTCAGCGCCTGCGATCCTGCGCCGGAGCGCGCGGATCTCCTCGGCGAGGGGCAGACGCGCCAGCTCCGGTCTGTCGGTCGGGGCGAGCACGGGGACCTCCAGGCTCTGATCCGCCCGATCGTGAGCCGTGGTCAGCATACCGCGCAGCTGTCGCTTGAGCACCTTGCCCATGGCGTTGCGGGGCAGCGCGTCGAGCCAGGTGAACCGTCGTGGGATCTTGTAGGCCGCCAGACGATCGCGCAGCCACTCCGACAGCGACAGCTCCCCGGGGGTGCCGACCACCGCCGCCACCGGGATCTCCCCCAGATCTGGATCGGGGACGCCGACCACCGCCGCGACCTCGACGCCGGGGTGCTGCAGCAGGGCCGCCTCCACCTCCGCTGGGTACACGTTGAGCCCTCCGCACAGGACGAGATCCGCCCGCCGGCCGACGAGGTACAGGTACCCGTCTGGGTCCCGGTGCCCCAGATCGCCGGTGTGCATCCAGCCCCCCGCGGTCGCGGCCTCGGTCTGCTCCGGCAGGCCCCGGTACCCGAGGAACAGGGACGGCCCCTGGATCTGCAGCTCTCCGATCTCACCGTCGGGCAGCACGCGCTGGGTCTCGGGATCGACGATCCGGGCCCGGTTGCCCCGCAGCGGCTTGCCGATCGAGCCCGGGCGCCGATCGTCGTAGGGGTTGGCGGTGACGATGCCGATCTCGGTCATGCCGTAGCGCTCCAGGATCGCGTGGCCGAACCGATCGAGGAAGCGCGCATGGATCGTCGGGGGCAGGGGCGCCGAGCCGCTGGTGAACAGCCGGACGCCCTCGAAGGACAGCGGCCCCCCGGGGGGATCCGGCAGCGCGAGCAGCCGGCTGTAGAAGGTCGGGACCCCCATGAACACCGTCACCTCCCCCGAGCCGAGGTGGTCGGCGACCTCGGCCGCGTCGAAGCCGGGCAGCCAACGGGCGCTCGCCCCCGCCCGGATCGCCCCGAGCTGCGCCACCACCAGCCCGTGGACGTGGTATAGCGGCAGCGCGTGCAGCAGCTGATCCTCCAGAGACCAGCGCCAGGCCACCTGGAGCGCATCGATCGCGGCCCCCAGGGTCTGATGGCTGTGCAGGGCCCCCTTGGAGCGGCCGGTGGTCCCCGAGGTGTACATCAGCATCGCGGGATGATCCGGGCCCGGCGTCGGGCCGGGGGCTCGTGGCGGCATGGCCTGCAGCTGTGAGGCGATCGACTCGGCGGGCAGCCAGCGGGCCTCGACAACCCCGCCGATGGCGGACGGGAGGATCGACAGGCTAGGTTGGGCATCCTCAAGGAAGAAGCGCACCTCTGAGGGTGTGTAGCGATCGTTGAGGGGCAGCACGATGACGCCGCTGGCCAGGCCCGCCAGCACCAGCTCCAGCAGCGCGGTGCTGCGGGGCGTCATCAGGGCGAGCACCTCGCCCGGCGCCACCCCGTGGTGGTGCAGCAGCCCGATCGCGCGCTGTACCCCCGCGTGGAGATCGTCGTAGGTGAGGGTGGTGTCGTCCGACGACACGGCCCGGCGGGCTGGATCCCAGCCGGCCTGCCACTGGGCATACAGCATGGAGACGTCGCTTAACCTCCTCTGGAGACCCGGTCCTGTGGATGGTCGCAGGCCCCCGGGGGTTGTGGTGGGGCGCCCGCTGGTGCATAGAGGCCCGGCCATGGATCTGAAGCTCCCGCAGCGGTACCGCCTCGAGCCCGATCCCGTCCTTGGGGAGGGCGGGATGGGCCGCGTCCTGCGTGTGCACGACACGATCCTCGACGTGCCCGTCGCGCTGAAGATCGTGAGGCCCGAGCTCGCCGCGGATCCACGCTTCCGCCGGAAGTTCGATCTCGAGGTCCGGATCTCAGCCCGCTTCACCCACCCCCGGATCGTCCCGCTGCACGATCACGGCGAGACCGAGGACGCGATCCCGTTCCTGGGGATGGCCTACGCCGACGCAGGCAGCCTCGCCTCGCTGCGGAGCGCGCCGCTGCCCTGGTCCAGCCTGCGGCGGCTGGTGCTGGAGCTGCTCGACGCCCTGGCCCACCTGCACGCCCGCGACGTCCTGCACCGGGATCTGAAGCCCGAGAACGTGCTGCTGCGCCGGGGCGACGACGGGCAGCCCCACGTCTGGCTCGCCGATCTGGGGCTGGCGAGCATCGGCACCGACGTGGTCCGCAGCCAGGGGCGCACCGAGGGCACCGTGGGCTATATGGCGCCGGAGCAGTCCCTGGGCCAGCCGAGGGAGTACGGGCCCTGGACCGATCTGTTTGGCCTCGGGGTCATCCTCTGGGAGCTGATCACCGGCGCCCTGCCCTTCGCCGACGATCAACCCCCCGACGCCACCCCCCTCCCCGCGTTCCGTCCCCGGATCGCGGTGCCCAGCGGGCTGGACACCGTGCTGGCCAACCTGCTGTGCCCCGATCCCCTGGGGCGCTACGATCTCGCCGCGGATCTCCGGGCCGAGCTGGGGGTGCTCCGGGTCGCCGATCGACACCCCGACGATCCGATCCGCCCTCCGCCCCGGGGCACGGTGGCGCCGAGCGTGCCTCCGCCTCTGCTGGCCGAGGCCGGGGCCGGGGAGCTCAGCGACGACGACACCATCACCTTTGCCCTTGACGTCGACGTGGTCGAGGCGGTCCGCTCGACCCCGGTCTGGAACCGCCCGCTGCCGCCGGCGGTGCCGGCCCGGGTGCCCCCCCCGGTGGATCGGGTGGGGCGAGCGCGGGCGTCGCTGCAGCTGTTTGCGCTGCGGGATCCACCGCTGGTGGCCCGGGACGCGCTCCGCCAGCGGCTGTGGGATCACGCCCGGGCCGTCGCCGGCTCGGGCCGGGGCCGGGTGATCGTGCTGGTGGGGGAGATCGGCAGCGGAAAGAGCCGGATGATGGCTGATCTCGCAAACACCCTCGAGGAGGGGGGGTGGGCCCAGACCGTGCGCCTGTCCTACCACCGGGATCCAACGGATCAGGACGGCTATGCGGGCGCCGCGCGGGCCCTGCTGCGGCCGTGGAACGAGCAGCGCGCCTCGCTGGAGGCGAGGCTGCGGAGGCGGCTGGCCCGGGAGCGAGGCCGGATGGGGGCCTCGGTGCGGGCCGAGGCCTCGGTCCTCGCCCGGTGGTGTGGCTTCCTCGAGGAGGGGGAGCCCCCCGTGCCGTTCGGCGTCGGCCTGCGGGAGGTCTACCGCTACCTCGAGGCGCGGGAGTGGCGCGGGCTGTCGTGCCTGCTCCTCGACGACGTGCGCTGGGCCTCCGACGACGGTGACGGGCTGCAGATCCCCGAGGCCCTGCTGCGCCGCTGGAAGGAGGGGGTGAGCCAGCGGCTGCTGGTCCTGGTCTCCGTCGGGGCCGAGGATCTTGCAGCCCACGAGCGGCTCCGGGAGCGGATCGCCGAGCTGGTGCTCGCCGGCGCGATCCAGGTGGATCTGCCCCGGCTCGATCGGGAGGGCACCGAGTCGCTGCTGCAGGAGACCCTGAGCCTCACCCCCGAGCTGACCGCCCGGGTGGCCGCCCTGTGCGAGGGCAACCCCCTGTTTGCACGTCAGCTCCTGCTGGACTGGGCCGAGCGGGGGTGGTTGGTCGACGTGGGCGGCCTGCACTTCGATCTCGGGGCGGGGGTCAACGTCTCCCGGGCCCTGCCAGCCGATGCCTCCGCCATGTTCCGGCTGAGGGTCGAGACCCTGGCCGAGGCCAGCGGAGCCCCACAGCGGTTTCGAGACGCTGTCCACCTCGCCGCCCTGTGTGGGCGCTCCCTGCCCCAGGAGCTGCTCGAGGACCTCGTCGGCTCTGAGCTGATCGAGCTCGCGATGGGCTGTGGGCTGTGGGTCGCCCGGGGCGGGCGGCTGGAGTTCGAGAGCGGCCTGCTGCACCAAGCCGTCCGCGCCGAGGTCGAGGGGCGCGCCGACGTGCGGGCGCTCCACCTGCGCCTGGGGCGGGCCTGGTCCCGCCTGGGGGTCGTCGGTGGGGAGACCTTCGATCTCGAGGCGGGCAAGCACGCCGCCGCAGCCGGGGCGCCGGCCTTAGCGATCCCGCTGCTGATCCGGGCCTGCTCCGTCGCGTGGACCCGGGGGCGCACCGCCCACCTCGATCAGACCAGCCAGTGGCTCCTCGACACGATCAAGCGCGATCCCGATCCCCGCCCCGAGATGCCCACCGCGGCCCTGTGGCGGGGACGGGCTCTGGCGGCCCTGGGGCGGCCTCGACAGGCCGAGGCGATGTTCCTGCGGGCCCGGGACGGGTTCGGGGCGCAAGGCGATCTCCACGAGACGATCGAAGCCCAGCTCGGGCTGGGCTGGGCCCGGCTGCGCCAGGGCTGGCTCGAGGTCGCGGGGGAGCTGTTCAACGAGGCGCTGGCGGCGGCCCGGGCGTGCGCCTCCGGCCCCCTCGAGGCCAGCGCGATCGAGGCCAAGGCCTGGCTCGAGCAGAAGAAGCGCAACTTCCGGGGAGCAGACATCTTGTTTGCCCAGGCCCTGGCCCGCTCCGCAGCCGCCGGCGATCGCCGCGGGGCAGGCCAGGCGCTGCTGGGGCAGGGCTATGTAGCCCGGCGCGTCGGTGCGTTCCCCGAGGCCCGGGAGCTGTACACCGAGGCCGCAGAGGCCTTCCAGGAAGGTGACGATCTGCTCGGGGTGGCCCAGGCCCGGGTGGGGCTGGCGACGGTGGAGCGCCAGCTGAGGCAGTGGGATCGCAGCGAGGCGCTGTCCCGTGGGGCCGTGGCCCTGTGCGAGGAGCTCGGTGCGATCTCGCTGCTGATGGAGGCCCGCCACGGCATGGCCGAGCTGTCCCGGCTGCGGGGCGAGCTGGCCCGGGCTGAGCGCCTCTACCGGGAGCACATGCGCTACTGTGAGCGAAACCAGGCCTTCGAGGGAGTGATCTTCGCCTCGCTGGGGCTGGCCCTGATCTCGCTAGAGCACGGCCTGATCGCGTCTGCGCTGCGCCAGACAAGGCGTGCCGCCGAGGTGTTGGATCAGGTCCCCGGCCACTGGCTGTGGGCCACCCACCACCTGATCGTCGCGACCCTGCACGCCAGACGGGGGGAGCGTGAGCAGACCTGGCGCTGGCTGTGGTCCGCCTCGGAGCTGGGGCTTCGGGACACGGTGGATCTAGACACCGCTTGGTGCCTCAAGATCGTCTGTGGGATCGCCTCAGAGCACGGGTGGGTCAACGTGTGGAGGGTGGCCGGCAAGCTCGCTGCGGTGCAGCTGTCCAGGCTCGGACTCGACGATCGGGTGGCGGCCCTGAGCCGGGGGCTGGCCCCCGATCCTGCCCTCGATAGCGTCTCCGGGGCTGATCCAGACGCTGGAGCTGCTCCTGAGCTGGACACGGCTCCAGGGGCCGGGCCGGACGAGAAGCCAGACACGGCTCTAGATCTCGACGCGGCTCTAGAGCTCGACACGGCTCTAGATCTCGACACGGCTCTAGATCTCGACACGGCTCTAGATCTCGACACGGCTCCGGATCTCGACGCGGCTCTAGATCCCGACGCGGCTCCGGATCCCGACGCGGCTCCGGATCCTGACGTTGATCCATGAGGGCGTGGTGATCCTCCCTCCGCTGTCCCTGGCCCTGGCCGGGCCGGAGCCTGAGGAGATCGTGGTCACCGGCGAGCACGATCCGGCGGACCCGGCGGAGACGTCGTCGCAGGTCACGGTGGTGACGATCGACGATCGGATCCCGGCCTCGGCGGACGTCGCGACCGCGGTGGGGAGGGCGCCCGGGGCGGTGATCGGGCGCCTGGGGGGGCTCGGGGATCGAGCGACGGTGGGGCTGCGGGGCTCGGCCTCCCGGCAGGTCGAGGTCACGATCGATGGGATCCCCCTCAACCCTGAGGGAGGGCTCGCGGTGGATCTGTCCGAGCTCCCCCTGCGGGGGTTCGAGCGGGTGATGATCTACCGTGGCCTGGCGCCCCCCCTGGTGGGCAGCGGGGCCCTGGGGGGGGTGGTGGAGCTGTCGACGGGGGAGCGGCGCGTCTCCTCCCTCACCCTGTCGGGGGGCAGCTGGGGCACGGCTCGTGGCGCCGCCCTGGCCAGCGGTGCGCTGCCGGGCCCGGCGGCGGCCTCGGGCTGGTTCGCGGTGGACGGGCTGGCCACCGCGGGCACGTTCCCCTGGTACGACGACGGAGGCACACGGATCACCGCCTCCGACGATCGGGTGGTGATCCGGGGCAACAACGACGCCCGACAGCTGTCCACCCTCTCCCGGATCCAGGCCGGGGATCCGCTCCGGATCACGGTGCTGCATGCGGGCCTGTGGCGCAGCGAGGGGCTGCCGGGGGCCACCTTTGCCCCCAGCCTCGGGGTCCGCAGTGACATGTCGCGCCACCTGATCGCGGCGCGGGGGGAGGGGACCGTCGGGGTGGTGCGGGGCGGCCTGCTGCTGCAGGGGCTGAGGCGCACGGAGGTCTTCGATGATCGGGGGGGGGAGATCGGGCTGACCGCGGACTGGCTCTCGTCGACGACCGAGACCGGGCGGGCGCGGGGCACACTGTCCGCGCTGCCGCTCCCGCAGCTGCGCCTCGACGCTGCGCTGGGGGTGAGCCTCGATCGGTTCCGGTCCGACGATCTGCTGCGCTCGACGATCGGAGCGCGCGGCGGGCGTCGGGTGACCCGGGGGGTGTTGGCGGCGGGGCTGGGGCCCACCTCCGGGGCCTGGCGCGTCACCCCGGGGATCGTCGGGATCCAGATCGCCTCGTCGATGACCGGAGCCGCGACGGATCGCACCCTGATCCTGCCCCGGGTGGGGGCGAGGCTGTCGGCCTCGCCGGCGGTGACCCTGAAGGCCAACGCAGGTGCAGGAGCGCGCCCTCCGGATCTCCTCGAGCTGTTCGGGGACCGTGGGCCGCTGGTGGGCAACCCCATGCTGCGGCCCGAGCGTGGGATCACCGCTGATCTGGGGATCGGGGGGGCCTGGATCCGCGCCCAGCTCGAGGCGGTGGGGTTTGCCCGCCGGGTGCACGATCTGATCGTGTGGAGCCAGGGTCCACAGGGGGTCTCCAGGGCCGAGAACGTGGACGAGGCGACGATCATAGGCCTGGAGGGGGCGGGTTCGTGGCAGGGGCGGTGGCTCGAGCTGGAGGCGAGCGGTGCGCTGGTGCGGGCCGTCGACACCTCCGACGATCCGACCTACCGGGGCAACCAGCTGCCCCGGGTCCCGGCCGCGTCCGTCGGGCTGCAGGGGGCGGTGGCCCGCGACGGGCTGCGCCTCGCCCTCGATCTGTCGCTGGCCGCCGGCCGCTTCGCAGACGACGCCAACCTCGTGCCCCGACCCAGCCAGGTCCTGCTGGGCTCTACGCTGGCGCTCCGCCGCGGGCCGACCTCCCTAGAGCTCGACGTGCGCAACGTGCTCGATCGGATCGTGGCCACGGTCCCCCGGGATCCCCTGGTGGACGACGGCAGCACCGCGCCCGCGGCGGTGGTGGATCTCGCTGGTTACCCCCTGCCCGGTCGCACCTTCCTCCTCACCGTCCGGCTCCAGCCATGAACCTGCTCCCAGCCATGAACTTGCTCCCTCTGATCCTGCTCGCTGCGTGCGAGCCCGCTCCTCCGGAGCGCGACTGCGCGCTGGGCCCCGAGCACCTGGTGATCGCCACCACCGACTATGTCTCCGGCGCGCTGGCGGCGGTGGATCCCCAGACCGGCTGTGTTGCCGATCTGCTCTCGAGCCTCGGGCCCGATCCCCTGGTCCGGGCGTTGGGGGATCGGGTCGCCGTGGTCGATCGCAGCGGTGGAGACACCCTGCGCCTGTTCGAGGTCGGGGCCTACGAGCGCCCGGTGGTCGAGGTCGTCCTGGAGGTGGAGGGCAACATCCACGACGTGGAGCGCGTCGGTGATCAGCTGCTGGTGACGCTCTACGATCGAGATCAGGTCGTGGTCACCGATCTCGACGGGGTCGAGCTGGGGCGGATCGAGCTGGGGGCTCATGCCGACGCCGACGGGGTGCCCGAGGCCGATCAGATCGAGGTGGTCGACTCGATCCCGTGGCTGTCCCTGCAGCGGATGACCCGGGGGGCGCGCTGGAGCGCGGATCAGCCTGGTCGGCTCGTGCCCCTGCAGCTCGACACCCTGACCACCGGCGCCCCCCTCGAGATCGGTGACAACCCCCGGCTGGTCTCCGATCCACTCGGCGGGCTGGCCGTCCTCACCGGGATCTTTGCCGAGCCCGACGGCGCGCTCCATCCGATCGATCTGCAGCAGGGGCTGCTGCCTCCCCTGGTGACCGAGGGCGAGCTCGCGATGGATCTCACCCACCTGGTCGGGCTCGGCCCCGACGACGACCGTGCGGTGCTGCTGGCCGTTCCCTTCGCTGAGGGGCAGCCGTCCGAGCTGCTGTGCCTCGATCGGCTCACCGGCGCGGTGACTCCGGGGCTGCAGACCGACGGCTGGCTCCGGGACGCCGTCGCTGCCCTGGGGCGGGTGTGGGTGATCGAGCGCACGGGCTGGGGCGCCGCGGCGGGCCGGGCTGCGGCGCTGCACACGGTGGATCCTGCCTCCTGTACGGTGGAGCGCGTCACCGAGGCCTTCGCCCTGGATCCAGATTCGATCGCCTTCGTCGGCGGAGATCTGTAGCAGGCGGGGAGCTCTCTTGGCGGATCCGTCAGCTCGGTGGTACATCGTGCCGGTGGAGGCTCGATGCGTACCCTCGGCCTGATCCTTCCCCTCAGTGTGCTGGGGGCCTGCGGTGGATCCAACTCGTTCAGCTTCAGCGGCATCACCGTGTACGAGATGTTCCCGTTCGACGGCGATCGGACCTGGGAGTACATCAGCACCGACGTCGACATCCCCTACAAGCTGATCGGCAAGACGGTCGGCGAGCCCGACGTGATCGACGGCAAGAACGTGTACACGGTGGAGTACACGATCGAGTGCATCAGCGATGATCCCTCGTGTGGCGATGGAGAGGTGCTGCGTCGGGTGAAGTGGTCGAGCACCTCCCGCGACGGCGTGCACATCCACGGCTTCGACTCCGAGGGCGTCGTGGTGGACTTCGATCCTCCGCTGCAGGTGGCGACGTCCTCGATGGCCCGCGATGACGTGGCGAGCACCTCGACCGCCGGCGCGACCTGGAGCTCCACGATGATGGGGATCGAGACCTGCCCAGTGCGGTTCACCGAGGACTGGGATCAGTGCGGTGCGTTCCTGATCGAGACCGACGCGGCGGTGGGGGGCTACCCCGTCGCGGGTAGGTACTGGGCGGTGGCGGGTCACAACCTCGCGGCGATCGAGCTCGACGGCGACACCGGGCGGTGGGAGCTGTCCGACTCCGACTGCGAGGGCGACTGCGACGGGCGGTGGTGAGCTGATCCGGTCGCTGCGTTGGCTCGGGCTGTGCGCCCTGATCGGGTGTGTGCCCCGGGCCCGCCTGCTGGTGATCGAGGCCCCGGTGCTGGAGCTCCCGGGCGAGCTCCGCGCCCTGTCGGTGGCCTCCGCGATCCAGCCCCCGGAGGGGCCCGATCGCGAGGGGATCGAGCACGCGCTGTCGGGGGTCGAGCAGCTGATCGAGCGCTCCCCCCGGCTGCGTGCGGTGCGCTCGACCGCGGATCGACCCCTCGATCCGGTGGAGGTGTGCGCTGCAGATGGCACCGACGCGGTGATCCTCCTGGAGGGGTTCCGCAGCGAGGGGGCGGGCGAGGTACGCCACCAAGAGCGCGTGGTGGTGGGTGAGGACGGCACGCCTGAGGTGATCGACACCTACACAGCCTGGCGGGACAGCCGGGTGTTCACCAGCTGGCGCCTGGTCGATCGCGAGGGCCAGCAGCTGGATCTGCTCCAGGACGTGTTCACCGTGGCGAGGTGGGCCGCCGAGGAGGACTCGGACACCTCCGCCCAGGAGGCCCTGCCCTCTGCAGCAGAAGCGATCGCCGAGCTGGGACGATCCTCGGGCATTGCCTACGGCAAGCGCATCGCCCCGGTCGTGGGCACGGAGCTGAGGACCTACTTCGTCCGGGGGGATCGGCGCCTGGCCTGGGCGCGGCTGCCGGTCCGGGTGGGGGACTGGCAGACGGCTGGGGCCCTGTGGCGAGAGGTCGCGGGAGATCCGTCGGCCTCCGACGAGATCCGGGGCCGGGCGTTGGCCAACCTGGCGCTGATGCACGAGGTCCTCGGCGACTACGCCCTCGCCCTGCGGCGGGTGGCTCTCTCCCTGGCGACCCATGACAGCGCCCGGATCCGACGGTATCGGGAGGTGCTGAGGGAGCGGTGGGCCCAGCAGCGCGAGCTCCGCCGCACCCTCACCCCTGAGGAGATCAGCAGCCCATGAGCGATGTGTTGGCGGACGCCGAGGCGTTGATCGATCAGGTCCAGGTCCCCGACGAGATCCGCCGGGCGTCCCTGGAGCACCTCTCCGGGTGGCTTAGACTGCCCCGCTATGCCGCCTACCGCCCCCAGATCGAGGCCCTGATCGAGGCGGGCCGGGGCGAGGAGCTGGTGGACGCGTTCCGCCAGGTGCTGCCGTTTGGCACCGGAGGCCGCCGGGGGCGGGTGGGGGTCGGGCCCAACCGGCTGAACCCCCACACCGTCGCGACCAGCGTCCAGGGCCACGTTCGCTGGCTGCGTCAGCGCTTCGGCGGTGGAGCCGTGCGGGTGGTGCTCGCCTACGACGTGCGGCGGTTCGACGACGTGGGGGGCCTGTACGACGCCGCGCGTCCGTCCCCGATCCATGGGCTGAGCAGCCGGGACCTGGCCGAGCTCGCCGCACGGATCTATGCCGCGGGCGGGATCGAGGCCCACATCCTGGCCCGTGGGGGCGGCTGGCTGTCCACCCCGGAGCTGTCGTTCACCATCCGAGCCCTCGGCGCACAGGGGGGGCTGAACGTCAGCGCGTCCCACAACCCCCCGGACGACAACGGCGTCAAGGTCTATGAAGAGCGGGGGGCCCAGCTGGTGCCCCCGGACGATGAGGCCTTGCTGAACCTCGTCGCCGAGGTCGTGGAGGTCGATCTGATCGACTGGGACGAGGCGGTGACGCAGGGGCGGATCCAGTTCCTCGAGCCCACGATCCGGCGGGCCTACCTCGACACGGTGGCGGGGGTGGCGGGGGCGGCGGGGG
>DRPG01000154.1 GCA_011376105.1 Deltaproteobacteria bacterium | reverse complement strand
TCGAGCCACAGCCGATCAAGGCCAGCCCCAGGAGCCCGGCGCCGATCACCTCAACACCCCGCTGAAGCGACGATCGGAGCCCAGCCCGATCTGGGTCAGGAGCTCCCGGACCGCGCCCTCACCCTCGACCCGGATCAGGGCCTCCACCAGCCGCTGTGGATCGGCGGACAGGCCCATGTCGTAGCCGGCGGTGGTCAGCAGCTGATAGCTGTACAGGTTGTTCCACACCTGCTTCAGCTCACCGCCGCGTCCGCTCGCCTCCAGCTGGAGCCACCAGCCCGCCAGGGTGCGCACCAGCTCTCTGGAGTCGGCCTGATCCCGCTGGATCCCGGGCACGTACAGCGCGCCCCCCGCCCAGGGGACGTCCCCGGGGCGGCTGCGGAGCGCCAGGGCGTCGAGGACCAGCTCGTGGACCTGGCTCCCCTGAGGATCCTGGGTGGCGAGGGTGCCGGCGAAGGCGGCCGCCTGGCGCCGGACCACGTCGTCCTTGTGGTGGTACATCAGCTCGACCAGGCCGCGCTCGTCGGCCCGGGAGAGGATCACGCCGTTGACCAGCTGGGCCATGTTGCCGTCCGTCGACATGCGGAGCAGCTGCTCGAGGCTGGCGCCGCCCAGCAGGGACTCAGCCTTGAGCCGCAGCGGCCGATCCAGCCCGGGGAAGCTGTGTTGGAGCTGAGCGAGCCGCTGCAGCTCGTCCAGGTCCTCGACCCCTCCCACCCGGGCGGCGGCGGCCCAGGTGCGCACCAGCATCGGGTGCTCGCGACCGTCCTGGATCCGCTGCAGCACCCTGGCGGAGGCGCTGTCGCCGATCCGCGCCAGGCCGACCACCGCCCAACCCCGGGCCGAGGTGTCGACGCTGCCCTCTGCGATCTCCGAGAGGGTCTGGATGTCCCCCTCCCGGACCAGCGCCTCCAGCGCAGCCTGGCTCCGCTGTGGATCCGAGAGCTTGTCGAGGATCGTCTCGCCCTTGGTCTGTCCACCGCTGATCTCAGGGATCACCGCAACCGCGGGCTCAGACAAGGTCAGGCCCCACCCCAGCGCGAGGGCCGACGTGGTCAGACCCGCTACGAGCCACCATCTCTGCATTGTTCCTCCCAATGTCGTCCAAACGAGGGGGGGGGGGCAAGCTTACAGCGTCTGCTCGATCCTCCGTGCCCCGGCGCCGTAGGTGAGGAACCTGTCAACCTGTCCCGGCTGGGGAACCAGAGCGGGGATCGGGGTGCCCATGTCCTCCGTAGGGAGGGGGTGTCGTGGGTCTCAGCAGGATGGTGTCTCGGTGGAGCGTGGTGATCGCCTGGGGAGCAGGGTGTGTCCCCCCCGAGGGGCTGGCCACCTTCGGTGAGGTGGACGGGACCGATCTGCTGGTGGGCTCGCCGGCGAGCGCCTTCCCCGAGCGGGTCCGGCTCAGGAGCGGAGCCCGGGCCCGGCTGCTGCCGGACGGCGCCCTGCTCCCGGGCGCGCCGGTGTCCCCCGGTCGGCGCCCCCTGGACCCCCTGGTGGTGGTGGACCCAGGCCCGAGGCCCCGGATCGCGCTGACGTCGTGGGACGTGCAGGTGCTGTTGTACCTCGATCGCGGGGATCTACAGCCCTACGTGGTGGGCACCGGGGTGGGGTCGGGGGCCTCGGGCCAGGGGCGGGTGCAGCTCGAGCCCGGCACCCCGGTGGAGATCCTCGAGCGCAGCACGGATCGGATCCTGGTGGGGCTGGAGGAGCCCGGGCTCGAGCTCCGGGCCTGGTTCCCCTCCGGGGTGGCCGACGAGGTGTACCGCGACGAGGAGCTGCAGACCCAGCTGAGGCTAGAGGAGCCCGAGGGGACGGCGATGTACCTGCTCGGAGACACCGAGGTGCTGGACTCCCCCCACGGCGAGCCCCTGCTGTGGGCGCGGGGGGATCCAGATCGCCCGTGGGGTGCTGTGGTGGTCACCGGCGAGCCCGTCCGGGGCTTCCGCCCGATCGTGCTGGAGCGCTCCTCGCTCTATGTCGAGGGCTGGGCCCACGTCGACGATCTCCGCTTCGACGCGGGCTATGACTTTGGCAGCCTCGGGCTCCCCAGGCGATCCTCGAGCATCCGCTGTGGAGGGGTGGTGGGGCTGCCCCCGGCCTGTGCGATCGTCCCCGAGGGCACGCTGCTGCGGACGGAGCCCGACGGGCCGGTGGTCGGCCAGACCCTCGGGGTGATCCAGGTGTCGCGCGACGCCTGGTTCGAGGGCGTGTCCCTGATCCGACAGACCCAGCTGGGGATGGTCCAGCTCTGGGTTGGGCCAGAGGACGTGGTGGATCTGGAGGTCGATCGGCCGCACTGTCGCTGAAGCGAGCGCGCCCTGTGGGCGCTGTGCCCCCCACGAGCCTGGCCCCGCGGCCCCGCGGCCCCGCGGCCCCGCGGACGGGATCTGCGCCACCGGGATCGATGGGGGCTACGGTGGGATCGACCCCCGTGCCTCACCACCGGGATCCTAGACACCTCCAGCGCCTCAGGCTGCGCTGCTGGGAGCCCCGTCGACGATCGCCCCTGGTCCGGGGCCCGAACACCGATCGGCTCCCCGTCCTGCGCCTCTGCGCCCGATCGGCTCCGTCGTCGCCGCCCAGGACGTACAACCGTGGGGCGAAGACATCCCTGAACACCAGGAACCTCGCCACGGGAGAACCATGTCCATTCCGCTCGAACGCTTTGGCGCCGACAGCACCGCTGAGCAGGTCACCGAGGGCCTCGATCTGTCGGGCACCACCTGGCTCGTCACCGGGGTCAGCTCGGGGCTGGGGCTGGAGACCGCCCGCGTCCTGGCCCTGCGCGGGGGCCACGTCGTGGGGGCAGCCCGCACCGAGGACAAGGCCCGGGCTGCCCTCGAGCAGCTGGGGATCGAGGGCACGCCCGTGGCCTGCGAGCTGTCCGAGGCCGCCAGCGTCCGCGCCGCGGTCTCGCAGATCCAGGCGCTGGATCGCAGCCTCGACGGGATCATCGCCAACGCGGGGATCATGGCGCTGCCCGAGCTGCGGCAGCGCCACGGGCTGGAGCTGCAGCTCCTCACCAACCACGTCGGCCACTTCATCCTGGTCACCGGCCTGCTGGATCGCCTGTCCGAGGCGGGCCGGGTGGTGGTGCTCAGCAGCGGGGCGCACCACCGCGCTGAGGGCCTGGAGCTCGACAACCTCTCCGGGGAGCGCGACTACCAGCCCTGGCGGATGTATGGACGCTCGAAGCTAGCCAACATTCTGTTTGCCCGGTCGCTTGCGCAGCGGCTCTCAGGCGGCCGCACCGCGAACGCGGTGCATCCAGGCGTGATCGCCACCAACCTGGCCCGCCACGTGCCCGATCCAGAGGCGCTGTTCGCGCGGATGCGACCCCAGATGAAGACCGTCGAGCAGGGGGCGGCCACCCAGTGCCTCGTCGCGACCCACCCAGGCCTGGCCTCGAGCTCGGGCCTGTACTTCAGCGACTGCCAGCCCACCGATCCCTCGGACCTCGCCCAGGACGACGCCCTCGCGGCGGAGCTGTGGGCCCGCACCGAGCAGCTGGTCGCGGAGCTGTAGATCGGAGGCTGTGGACCGGCCCCCTGTGCCCGGCGCTCCGTGCCCGGCGCTCTGTGCCCGGCCCCCTGTGCCCGGCTCCTCCCCGGTGTGGCACAGAGCGCTCGCGTCGGGGGGGTGGCTCGAGTAGGGTGCGGCTTCGGGAGGGTGGATGGCCAGAGCACATCTTGGGTGGGCCCTGATCCTGGGGTTGGGATCGAGCGAGGCCATGGCCGCGGGGGTGGGGGGCAGCAGCGTCCCTGGCTCGGGCGGGGGCTTCGCAGGTGCCACTGAGGCCGGCGCCCTCGGGGCGATCTACAGCCCGGGGGCCGTGGCCACCGGCGGGCGCCCTGAGCTGCTGGTCGATCTCGGGGCTTTCTGGCAGGAGCTGACCTTCAACATCGATGATGTCGGCGTCCCCCAGCACTCCGCCGAGTGGATCCCCCAGCCCAGCGGTGCGATCGCTGTGCCCCTGGGTCGGTTCGGGGTGGGGGCGGCCC
>DRPG01000153.1 GCA_011376105.1 Deltaproteobacteria bacterium | reverse complement strand
TCTTCACCGTGCTGCTCCGCAAGGCCAGCGGCGCTGGCTACTATGCGATGAGCGGCATGCCCTACGAGCCGATCGTCCAGCTCTCCACGCCCATGACCCGCCTGGCGGTCATGGAGGGCCGCACGCTAGCGATCGCCAGCTACAACTCCAAGCTCGACGACGCGTTTGAGATCCGCACCACCGATCCCGAAGAGCGGGCTGCGATCGAGCAGGGCATGAAGGAGACCGCGGCTCGGATCGAGGCCGACATGGATCCACTGCGGGCCGCCAGCGTGATGGATACCGACGAGATCGTGCCTGTCTCCCGGCTCAGGGCCTGGCTCGAGGTGTTGGTGGAGGCTGCCTGGCAGGGGGCGGGCTACCGACGCACGAAGAACCCTCGGATCTGGAGCCTGCACGATCTCGAGGTGCTGGGGCGGTCGGCGCCTCCCCCCGACGCGACCGTGGTCGAGGCCCTGCACCAGGAGGGGGCCCTGGCCTCGCCCTCGGTGGGCATCTTCCACCCCCTGATCTCCTCTGGAGCGCGGATCACGCCTGGCCTGAGGCTGGGATGGCTGGCGGTGGCGGGGCGTGCCCGGGTGGTGGTCGCGCCCCCGGGCGTGTCAGGGGCCGCGGGCGAGCTGGTGCAGAGCGAGTGGGTCGAGCACGGCACCGCGCTGCTGCAGCTGTCGTCCCTGAGCGAGCCGGGGGACCTGGCCGGGCCCGCGCCGACGGCGGGTCCCCGGGGCGTGCCAGGAGGGATCGTGGTGATCACCGCCGACACCGACGGGTTGTTCTATGGTCGCCCCGGGCCCACCGCGGCCGCGTTCACCTCCGAGGGGGCACAGGTCGCGCGTGCAGCCACCCTCGGCCTGATCGAGGTGATGAAGACCTTCACCCCGGTGCGGAGCCCCGTCGCCGGCACCGTCCGCTCGATCCTGGTCCGCGATGGTGAGGGGGTCGCCTCTGGTCAGGCCCTGTTCTGGATCGAGCCGGGGGGTGGATAGGGTAAGGATGGAGGCACGATGATCCTCGCCCTGCTGATCCCCTCGTGGGCTGCTGCCGCCTGCCCCGAGCCCTACCTCCTCGACGACGCGCTGGACGATGTGGGGCTGGTGGAGAGCAGCCTCCATGGAGGAGATAGCAGCTCCGCGGCACGGGCCGCGGTCCGCCTTCGCCGCGGGCTGCCCTGCCTCGACGAGGTCCTGCCCGCGGTCGTGGCCCCTCGCACCCTGAGAGCCATCGGCGCGGGCCTGCTGGTCGAGCCCGCCGCCCCCTTCGCCCTGGAGTCCCTCGGCTGGCTCAACGCTGCCGCTGAGCTGGATCCCCACCACCGCTATGCCCCCGAGGATCTCCCCGAAGACCACCAGCTGTTCGCGGTGTGGGCCTCCGCGGTGGGGCTGGTCAGCACCGTCGAGCCGGTGACCCAGGCCGGAGAGCTGGTCGCTGGCAGCCACTGGCTGGATGGACGCCCCCTCGAGGCCGCCCGGCTCCGACCCGACGTGCCCCATCTCTACCAGCTACAGCTGGAAGGTGAGAGGCGGATCACAGGCTGGATCCTGACACATGGGCGCCTCCCCGAGGAGGCCTTGGTGGCGGATGCCTCCGATCCAACGCAGGGTGCGATCGCTTCGGTGCCCCCAGCGTCCACGC
Source organism: Deltaproteobacteria bacterium (assembly GCA_011376105.1). Taxonomy (GTDB): domain Bacteria; phylum Myxococcota_A; class UBA796; order UBA796; genus DRPG01. Next base: position 4,714 of record DRPG01000153.1, on the reverse strand, counting down.
CTGCGTCGCCTCCGGCGTCCACGTCCACGTCTGCGTCGCCTCCGGCGTCCACGTCCACGTCTGCGTCGCCTCCGGCGTCCGCGTCCACGTCTGCGTCGCCTCCGGCGCTGGATCCAGCACCGATCGGTCAGCCGATCACCGAGATCGCTCCGGCGCCCTGGCCGCTCGAGCGGGTCGCCCTGGTGACCGGGGGTGGGGCGGCCCTGATCGCGTCGGGGGTGCTGTATGGACTGTCGCTCCGGACAGAGGATCGGTTCCTCGCGTCGTCCACGCAGCCCGAGATCGATCGCTGGCGCGCCGCCACCAACCGGCTGGCCGTCAGCTCCGGCGCCGTCGCCACGGTCGGAGCCTCTGCGCTGTCGTTCGGCCTGCTGTTCTACGTCGTCGATGGCCAGCCCGGCCCCACCCTCAGGCTCCGATTCTGAGTTAGCTTGCCTCAACCACCGCCTCGGGGGGCACCTTGAAGATCGCTGTCGCCACCACGGTCGTGGCCTCCCTCGCCTGGGCCAACCCCGCCGGGGCCACCGAGTGTACGCAGCTGTACACCCTCGATCGGCTCGTTGAGGACCTGCTGGCCACCGAAGACGCGCTGCGCGCCGGAGACGACGCCCGGGCGGGTGCCCTGGTGTCGATGTTGCAGGCTGGCCTGGTCTGCATCGAGGACATGCTGCCACGTCGGATCGTAGGCAGCACCTTCCGTGCCATCGGGGCGGGCCTGATCGCCGGCGGCGACTCCATGGCGGGCCAGAGCTGGCTGCGAACGGCCCACGAGGTGGAGCCCACCTTCGAGTATGGAGTGGTGGATCTACCGGCCGATCATCCGGCCCGGAGGCTGTACTCCGACATCGCCCTCGAGTCCTCCGGGGCCCCGGTGCCCCTCGAGGGAAAGACCTTCGTCGGGGAGGTCTTTCTCGATGGTCGGGCCCTCGCGATCCCTGAGGCACGAGCCGATCGACCCCACCTGCTGCAGCTGGTGGGTGATCCAGTCCGCTCCTGGCTGATCGAGGGCAACGCCTTCCCCGAGGAGGTGCTGGAGTCGAGCGCGCCGGTGGTCGCCGGGGGTTCGAAGCGCTCGAGGGAGCCCCGGGTCAAGGAGCCCCGGATCAAGGAGCCCCGGGTCAAGGAACCCCGGGCCAAGGAGCCCCGGGTGGCTCGGACCCGCGGCAGATCCACCTCGGCTGTCGGGATCGAGGACGAGGTGTTCGAGCCTAGCCGGCTGCGTCCCTGGGAGAAGACCCCGCTGTTGGTGGGGGGAGTGGCCCTGACCACGCTCTCTGGTGGGATCTACCTGATGTCGTCGGCCAAACGCAGAGAGTTCGACGCAGCCAACTCCCTGAGCCAGATCACTGAGCTGCAGCCTCAGGTCAACCGGTTGGTGCTGGCCAGCGCTGCAGTGTTCGCGGTGGGGAGCGGCTCCTTCACCTGGGGGGTGGTGGTTGGATCCCAGGGACCCACCCTGCCCACCGTGCACATTCGCTTCTGAGCTGGCCTGCTGGGAGGAGCTCTGCAGGATCGCGTCGAGGCTGGGCTATACAACGCCGTGGCGGTGTTGTTCTACCTCCCGGTGATCTTGGGTTGTCTGTTGTATTTGGTGTGGAGTGGTGGAGCGTACGCCCTCGAGACCCGCACGGTGGGAGAGGATCCTCTGGTCGGCCTCGGCCTTGGCCTGCTCGCCGCGGCGCCGATGGTGGGGATCAGCCAGGCGGTGGTGGGGCGGATCGGGGTGTTCCGCAGGCTGGGGCGTGCGCTGGCGGGGATCACCGGCCCGATGTCGTGGTCACCCTGTCTGCTGCTGGCGGCATCGGCCTCAGTCGGGGAAGAGCTGCTGTTTCGAGCCGTGATCCAGGAGCACCTGGGGCTGGCTGTGGGGGTGCTGTTGTTTGCTGCGGCGCACGTGCCCATGGAGCGTGATCTGTGGCTCTGGCCTGTGCTGGCGCTGGGGGCCGGGCTCATCTTCGGGGGACTCTACGAGGCCACGGGGGCGGCGCTCGCGTCCACGGTGGCGCACTTCGTGGTGAGCTTGCTCAACCTCCGCTTCCTCGGCCAGCGCTTCGGTGTGCAGAGCGCTTCGATGGGTTCCTCCACAAGACCTCCTCGGTCCCCGACGCGGCTGCGGCCGCCCTCGCCATGACAAACAGCAGATCGGAGAGGCGGTTGAGGTAGCGGAGCCCCCCGCTGGCGAGGTCTGGCTGATCCGGGAGCAGGGGCAGCGACAGGCGCTCGGCGCGACGGCACACCGTCCGGCTCTGGTGCAGCAGCGCCCCCACCTTGCCTCCGCCGGGGAGGACGAACTCCGTCAGGGGGGGCAGGGGCTCGTTGAGGGCGTCGATGGTGGCCTCCAGGCGATCGATCTCATCGCTGCTCACCTGGTACATCCCCTCCCACCGGGCGTCGGGGGGAGTGGCTAGCTCGGTCCCGACGTTGAATAGATCGTCCTGGATGTCTCTGAGGATCGCGTCCAGGCGAGCCCCCGGGGCCGCGGGGAGCTCCTCGAGGAACGCGCGGACCACCCCCAGGATCGCGTTGAGCTCGTCGATCGTGCCGTAGGCCTCGATCCTTGGGTGATCCTTGCGGACCTCCTGGCCTCCGACGAGCCGGGTGGTGCCGCCGTCCCCGGTGCGGGTATAGACCTTGGTGATGCGCATGGATCCTCCGTTGGACGTTGCGACCCTTCACGGGTCGCGACCCTCCCGTTACCCTTCCCGTCGTCGTGTTCCCACCCCGGAGGATCACCGGTGACCCGTCGTCTCCCTGTCCAAGAGATCCGAGGATCGGATCCAACCCTGCTCGAGGTGAAGCTCTCGGAGATCTTGAGGCGCCCCCTGGGGCAGATCGCACCCCTCAACGTGATGGATCTGATCGAGCTCGCCTCCACCGAGGCATGCCCCCGCTCCCTAGAGCGGAAGCTGCAGGACTTCACCGAGGGGGTCGCTCGTCAGATCGCGGACATCCCCTCAGGCCGCTCCTGGGAGGAGTACCTCGAGGAGCTCGAGGATCTTGAGGGAACCCGCGTTCCGCTGCGCTTCCGTGAGATCCTCGGGGGCCAGTCCGGGCGCAGCGAGCGCGCGTCGGAGCGGATCGAGGCGCTGCTGCAGCGCTGGTCCGAGAGCGAGCCTGAGCCCTTCGAGCTCAACACCCACCGGGCCAAGGTCATGCGGGTCGAGGCCGCTCCCCCCCGGCGCCGTGGCGCCTCCGAGCCCAGCAGTGGGCCCAGGGAGCGCCGCCGCTCGGGTGGAGCGAGGGCCCGGACCGGCTCAGGCCGGGCCCAGACCCCTGTCGACACCGAGCGCCGGAGCTTCATCCGGGAGCTGTGTCTGGAGAAGCTGGCCCGGGCCTCGGAGAACGGCCTCGGGGAGAAGGTGTTGGTCGCAGGGATCCGTCACCAGGCCCGGGATCGCTACCCCGATCTGCTCCCCGCAGAGATCACCGTGGTGCTCCGGGACCTCAAGGACGCACACCAGGTGAGGTACAGCGCGGGGCGTTGGAGTCTACCCACCCGGTTCTGAACAGATTACGGAGTGACCAGAGGGGGCGTGGCGGAATCGGTATACGCGCTCGATTCAAAATCGAGTGGGCTTTGCCCTTGAGGGTTCGACTCCCTCCGCCCCTACTCCAACATCGGAGCGATCATCGTCGACGGTGGACCCAACGCCAACGGAGAGCCCCCCTCGCTCGAGGTGCTCGCCCTGAAGATCGAGCTGGAGCTGGTCCCCGAGTGGTCCAACACGGTCGAGCGGATCGGCGGACTCCATGGCGAGGCTGTGGAGGTGGGTCTCGATGGTGGAGAGGTCGTGGTCCGGGTCGCGGTGCGACCCGAGCAGAAGGAGGCGATGCTCATCGATGTGCGTCGCTGCTGGGCGTTGTTTGTCGAGCGCAGGAAGCGAGAGGGGCGCTGGCGCTGATGGTGTGGCGTCCGTGGGCTCTCCCTGCTCCCTGCTCCCTGCTCCCTGCTCCCTGCTCCTCTACCCCCACCCCCCCCCGGGGGAGGCCCCGCCCCTACCCGAGCAGCCTCACCGACCCAAGCAGGGGCCGGTGAGGCTGTGCTCAGCCCTCGAGGTATCGCGCGAGCGTGGCCCTGACCTTGGCGCGGGCCCGGTGTAGCAGCACCCGCTGGTTGGTCTCCGAGATCTCCATCACCTCGCAGACCTCTGTGCTCGACCACCCCTTCACGTCTCGGAGTATCAACACCGTGCGCTGGCGCTCGGGCAGCGCCTCGATGGCTGCCTCGATCTGGAGCCCTACCTCGTGATCCACCGCGAGCTTCTCCGGGGTCCCCTCCCAGCGATCGGGGGGTGTATGCCACATGCCGTGCTGATCGAACCGCTCTGCGTTCATTGGATCTTCCGCGTTGCCCAGGGCGGACATCGGGATGGTGCGCCCCTCGCGGCGCCCCCGGGTGCGGGCCCGGTTCGTCAGGATGCGGAACATCCAGGTCTTCAGCGAAGATCGGCCCTCGAACCTAGGCAGACCCTTGAGGATGGCGAGCCAGGTCTCCTGGACGACCTCCTCAGCCACCCCCTGGCCCGGCAGCATCGAGGAGGCGATCCGCAGCATGGTGTCGTTGTGGGCCTCGACGAGCTGTGCGAAGACCCGAGTGTTCCCCGCGAGCAGGGCCTCGATAATGGCGCTGTCTCTAAGATCGGGATCGCTGGGTTCGGCTGTGTGGTCGGACGCCTCGGCCATGTACGCTCCGGCGGCGGTAGTAGCCTAGAAC
>DRPG01000152.1 GCA_011376105.1 Deltaproteobacteria bacterium | reverse complement strand
GGCGTGGCCTCTGAGGGTGGTCTCCTTGTGCAGGATCGTGCCGACGCTGGGCACCACGAAGTCGCCCCCCTCGGTCAGGATCCCGTGGCGCATCACGTTGACGCCCCTCGGGCCCGCCCCCCCGATCACCGGCTCGAAGTGACACGCGCGACACGAGTCGCCGTTGAACCGGGGGCCTCCGACGCCGCTGTCGAAGCCAAACTCGTGATCGAACACGTCTCGACCCCGAAGGAATCTAGCTTCTTCCTCTGCATCGAGCGCCCGACTCGGCCCCCCGAGGGTCAGGGGTGGCTCCATCGGCGTGTCGGGCGGGATCAACCCCCCGGACAGCTGGTCCCGCCCCCCCAGGGACTGCAGGAACTCGATCAGATCGGCCTGCTCGCCCTCGCCCAGCGCGAGCCAGGCGTCGCGGGAGCGCGTGGCCTCTCCACCGTGCCACGCGATCGCCTCGCTCAGGGTCTCGGCCCGCCCATCGTGCAGGTACGGCCCCACCGGGGACAGGCCCCACAGGGGCTGGGTACGGAACTCAGCGCCGGTGGCGTCCTTCATGACCAGCCCGTCGTCGAGATCGGGCCCCATGTCGTGCAGCAACAGATCGCTGTACACCGGCAGCGGCCCACGGGGGCCAAACAGGCGCGGGGTGTGGCAGTCTCCACAGCCCGCCTCGTCGAACCGCTGCATACCCGCGAGGCTGGCCTCGGTCGGTGCCTCGGGCTGAGGCGCGGCCAGCAGCATTGAGAAGCTGACCAGATCAAACAGCTCCTGGCCTGAGAGCTCTGGATCCGGGATCTCATCGTCGTCGCTCAGGGGCCCGTCGGGGGCTGCGGCCTGGAGGAAGGCCCGCAGGCCCTCCAGCCGATCGCGCCACAGCGCCCCCACCGAGCCCGATGAGCTGTCCACCGGCAGCTGGGCCCGCTGCTCCTCGAGCAGGGGATCGGAGGTGATCCCGAGGTGGTTCATCAGCGGGCCCCGGATGAAGCCCTCGATCGAGACGGTCTGAGACTTCATCCCGAAGCGACCCACGAAGCCCCGATCCCAGTTGGGACGGCCGCTGATCCCGTCTCCATCCCGATCCTCTGGATCGGATCGGCGCAGGATCTCGTCGTCGGACAGCTCAGCGAGCAGGCCCACCCCAAAGAACGGGATCGGGTTGCGCTGGGCGATGATGTTGGTGTCCTCCGGCACCAGCGGGCGCGAGGAATACTCGGTGTCGTAGGCGTACATCCGGATCACTCCGGAGTCGTTGCCTGCGGACTCGGCGAAGAAGAACGCGCCGTCGCTGGTCTCCCGCCCTCCGATGAAGAAGTTTCGGTACAGACCGGCGGATCCACCAAAAGCTGGCTTCTCGTGGCAGGACACACAGAAGGTGACGTTGAACGCCGGGCCCAGCCCGTCCCCGAGGGTGAAGCGGCGCAGCGCCACCTCCCGGCCCCGCTCGAAGATCTCGAGCTGCTCGGGGCTCGCCGACGGCATGGGCTGCCCCATCGGGGCGAAGATGCCGTCGGCGACGGGGCCATGGGGTCTCCAACCCTGGGGGGTGGGCTCGGGCTTGCAGGCAGCGAGCGCGACGAGCGCAGCGATCGCAGGGACGCGGTACATCGTGGGGCTCCTCACAGCTCGGTCCGGATCAGGGCGGTGCCAAAGTAGGGCTCGGTGAAGTGGCCGGAGACACCGTAGGTTGTACCCTGGCCGTCGTACCACAGGGCGTGCACGTCCGAGGCCGGATCCACCACCTCCTCCGCCACGATCTCAGAGGTGCTCGGATCGAAGCGGCCGACCCAACCGTTGGCGCCTCCGATCACCGCCTCGTCGGGCCCGGCCAGGGTCACCGCGTTCAGCCCGGGGACCTGGGTCGGGGAGGTGGTGGTCCAGGCGCTCCCATCGAAGGTGGACAGCCGCGCCGAGGCACGCCCCCCCACCGCCACGATGTTGTCGATCGCGGTGCCCCACAGCGCGACGAAGTCGTCGTTGGCCTCGGCCCCGGCGGGCATCTGCACCCACTGGGCGCCGTCGTACTCGATGATCAGGCCGTCCTGGCCCACGGCAAAGATCCGGCCGCCGATGCCCCACACCTTGAACAAGGCCCTGGCGTTGCGATCGTTCTGCGCAGGATCCAGGGCGTGGGCGGTGAGCTGGGTGCCGTCGTGGTGTAGCAGGGTGGGCTCGTCTCCGTCGGCATCTCCACCGACGATCCACACGTCGCCCGGGCTCGCCCCCCACACACCCCACAGGGGCTCGGTGGTGCCTGCGTCCAGCTGGGTCCAGCTGCCCACCGAGCCATGGAGGATCGCGCCCCCCTCCCCCACGATCCACACGTCGTCGGGCCCGAACCCAAACACCCACACCAACAGATCGGTGGCCGGGGCGGAGGTGTCGACGGCCCAGCTGGTGCCGTCGTAGTGCCAGATCGCGCCGGTGGTGGCGTCGCCGCCCACCATGTACACGTCGTCGGGACCCGAGCCCCAGACCCCCGACAACGCCGTAACCCCTCCGACGTCGAAGGCCTCACCCCAGGACGGACCCCCGAGGCCGGTCTCACCGGAGCCATCCCCATCGCCGCCGCTGCATCCCACCACCAACGACAGCCAAGCCAACCCCATCGAGCGCATCCACGACCTCCAGTGGGTCTCATCGTCGTGCAGACGTCGTGCAGACATCATGCCGCTGACCCTCGACTTGAAGGTGTGCCGAGGAGCGTAGATGGATCCAACGATCCGCTCAGTTCGCGCACGCTGGGCACGAAGATCGTGGGCAGGGTAGGAGGATCCGATGATCTGGGCGCTGCTGCTCTCCTGTCGATCCGATCCGGGCTGGCTGATCGAGCCCGAGGCCCCAGGCGACGAGGCGTGTCCACCGGCTCCACCGATCCCGGTGGCTCCACCACGCCAGCTGCCGATCCAGATCCGGGTGGGGCGTGGCCTCGATCCAGATCGGGCGGCGTGGCACACCCGGTGGGGTGCGGCCTGGTGGCGTCGCCGGGGCGTGGTGTGGCAGATCGCCCCTGGCTGGCGGCGCACCCCCGACACCCCGCCCCTGGCCGGCAGCCCCGGGGCCGACATCGACGCGCTCCTCGCGCCGCTGGCCCACGCGGTGCAGCGACCGGCGGAGCCCTGGATCGAGCTCGTGTTCGTCAGCGAGCTGGCCACCCCCACGTCCCCGGCCTCCCACTGGTTCTCTCCCCTCACCGGCCTCGCCGTGTCGCCCGCCCTCCCCCACGGAGACGATCCAGTGGCGCAGGCCCTGGGTGCGCTCGCCGACGGGGCCACCCCCACCGTGTTCCTCGCCCTCGGGGCCGCCGACCGTCTGCCCGACGAGCGCGCCCGCTTTGTGCTGGCCCACGAAGTCGGCCACGCCCTGGGGCTGGTCCACCACCGGGAGGCGGGCAACCTGATGGGGCCGGGCTTCCCCCGCTGCGCTCCGGAGCTGACCCCAGCGCAGCTCAGCGCGCTGCAGCTGCCCTGATCAGGCATGCGCGCCGCTCCCTCCATCAGGCCGTCTCTGTGGCCACCAGGCACCGAAACCGCTGGACCGCGGCGGCGTCCCACGAGGCCTGTGCCTCGATGACCCGCGCGATCCGCTCCTCGTCTCCAGCCTCAGCGATCAGGGCTGCAGCGACCGCCTGCAGTGTCCGTCGATGGTGGGCCGGATCGCCATACAACGCACACACCAACAGAGGCACCGCCCGGATCAGCTGCTCCACCGTGTGGAACAGGGCCCGAGCCGCAAAGTGGCCGGTGTGCTCCAGGATCGCGCGGGTGGACGCCAGATCCGCCTCCATCAGCGCCTCCGGGGACACATCGGCGGGGATCGCGGCGGCCGCCACCTGCAAGGCGGGCCCCCAGGCCAGCAGCCGGGACCGCTCCTTGACCAACAGGTGAGCGGTGAACACCCGACGAAGCTCGAGGAAATCAGCTAAGATCGGCGCAAGAACCTCGATCTCACCCCGGTAGGCCTCGAACCACACCGGCAGCAGCGACAGCCCCGCGCCATGGGGATCGAGCACGGTGATCCCCCGGCCGTGGCGCACCTCGACCAGCCGCATCGCCTCAAGCCCCGCGATCGCCCGCTGGATCGTGGGCACGGTGACCCCAAACTCAGCGGCGAGGGCCCGCACCGACGGCAGCAACCCCCCGACCGGCCGCTGCCCCCGCACGATCTGCACCGCCAGCGCATGCTCGATCCGCTCAGCTACGTTCTGCGACATCCTTGTTCCTTGCTCTATCCTCATCTGTATAATACAATTGTGAAATACAGTCAGCGATGGAGAGCCCATGGACCTCGCCCGACGGCTGCAGCCCTTCCTGGATCAAGGCCTGATCCGCGGTGTGCCGAGCCGCTTCCAGATCCTCCAGGGTGAGCTGCAGATGTGGCCCACCGTGCTCAGCGCCGACGTGACCGACGAGCCCCGCTATGCGGGCGCGCCGCTGGGGCACCCGGTGATCCGACAGCCGGTGATCTTTGCGATGATCGGCCCCGATCACCTGCGGATCGGCACCGGGCTCGGGGCCAGGGTGGGCTCCACCATCACCCACCTACACTTCACCTTCCACGCGGGCATGCCGGTGTGGGATCTGCAGGTGCTTCAGACCCACCCCGACGGCCTGGCACAGCTCGAGCGCAGCACCGAGGCGCTGCTCGGGGCCGCCACCACCTCCGATCGGCGCCGGATGCGCTGGCTGCGGCGCGTCCTGCCCCGTCCCGAGGCCTACCTCAGCGCCTTCCTCGGCCCCGGGGGCTACATCGCCCGGGCGGAGCGCTTCGAGTACCCCACCGCCTCCGAGGAGGCCCCGGCCCTCGAGGAGTGGTCGTTCAGCCTCACTGGCTTCATGGATCACTGCCTGGAGCTGCCCGAGCGCCCCGGAGCGATCGGCGCCCGGCTGCCCCTGTACCTGCTCAGCAGGGCCACCGAGGGGCTGCGCGGAGGCCAGCGCTCCGGCTGGTCCAAAGTGCCCCCGCGCCCGGGCCCGATGTGAGCGCCGAGGCGCTTCGGGTGGTGGTCCGGGGCGCAGGCGGCCCCGAGGTCCTGCACCTCGAGCCACACCGGCTCGCCGCACCCCGCCTGGGCCAGGCACAGATCGAGGTCGAGGCCTGCGGGGTCGCGTTCGGCGACGCGATGCGCCGCCGGGGCTACCTCGCCCCGCCCTGGCGGTTCACCCCGGGCTACGATCTGGTCGGAGTCGTGACCGCAGGCGAGCAGATCGGCCGGCGGGTGGGGGTGATCCTCGGGCCCTGGGTGGGCTTCGGGGGCTACACCAGCCACCTGCTGGCCCCCGAGCACGCGCTGGTCCCGATCCCTGTTGGACTCGATCCCTGCGTGGCGGTCGCGCTGGGCCTAAACTATGTCAGCGCCCACCAGCTGATCCACCGCACCCTGGGGCTGGCCCCGGGCCAGAGCCTGCTGGTGCATGGCGCCGCCGGTGGGCTGGGCTCCGCCGTGCTCGACGTCGCCCGGGTGGCGGGGCTGAGGGTGTTCGGCACGGCCAGCGCCGGGAAGCACGATCGAGTCCGGGCGCTCGGGGGCGAGCCGATCGACTACCGCAGCGAGGACTTCGTGCGGTCCCTGCGGCGGCGCTGCCCCGACGGGGTGGACGCGGTGCTCGATCCCATCGGTGGATCGAACCTGCTGCGCTCCCATGCAGCCCTGGCCCAGCGAGGTACCCTGGTCACCCTCGGGATCTCCGGAGCGATCGAGCAGGGCTGGTCCGCAGTGATCCGAGGCCAGCTGCTGGCGGCCCGGCTGGCCCGGAGCCGAGGGCGCAGGGTGCGTCCCTATGGCTTTGCGTCCACGCCCTGGAGCACGCCCGCGATGTGCCGGGCGGACTGGGCCACCGTCCTGCAGCAGCACACCGAGGGGCTGTTCACCCCGACCCTGGGGGCCGTGCTGCCCCTGACCGAGGTCCGCCGGGCCCACCGCCTGCTGGATGCAGGGGCGGTGCAGGGTAAGATCGTGCTCAGCTGCCGCTAGACCTCCGCTCCCCACACACCGAGCGCCCCACCAAACACCGCCAGCCCACCCTCGTCGAGCGAGCTCGCCCCAGGGGGCCACAGCTGGCTGCTGTAGGTGCCCCCGGACGACGGAGACACCTCGAGGAGGAGAGCCGGATCCCACGAACAGACCCGGTGCAGCGCCGCACCCGGGGCGACGGGGCGACGCGCCCGGGGCGACACGCCCGGGGTGACGCGCCCGGGATGACGCGCCCGGGGTGACGCGCCCGGGGTGACGCGCCCGGGGTGACGGCCCCAGGATCGGAGCTGCGGATCCATCTCCGACCGCCTATCTTCGATCGGTGGAGGGTAGATGCGCTCGATCCTGGCCCTGTCCATTCTGGTCGGATGTGCGAGGGCTCCGGTGGAGGCCCCCAGCGAGATCGGGGAGCTCGGCCTGTTCCTGTTTGAACACTTCGAAGACCCAGAGCCGGAGCTGATCGGCGCAGGGTGGCTCAACCTCGCGGGCTTCCTCCAGGGCGTGGACTACAGCCTGAGCGCCGATGAGCGGGCGCTGACCATGCCCCCCCTCGATGGCCCCAGCCTGGGCGGGCTGTCGATCCCTGAGGGGGCTCAGGCCGCCGATCAGGTCCCGGTCGCGATCTCCGGCGAGAGCCTCTACCCCCTTGACGATCAGCTCCAGCTGATGACAGACCCCAACCAGACCTGCATCGAATCCTCGAGCACGGTCTGGGCCGGCCGCACCTTCTCCACCGACGTGGCCTGCTTCGAGTCCGGCGCCTGCGAGCGCCTCGAGACTGAGACCGAGGTCCGAAAAGACAGCTTCTTCGCTAAGGTCTGGTACGACCAACACAAGACCTACCGCCGCTTCGAGGTGGAGGATAGCGAGGGCGGCGTCCTCGAGCTGATCGCGGGCCGGGCCTGGACGGACCAGGTCTTCGAGGGCGACAGCGGCGTCAACAGCTGGGATCAGCTGTTCCACCTCGACGTGTACCTCGCAGACGGCCCCCGCACCCTGCGCTGGTTCAGCATGTGGTCCTCGCTGTCGGTCGCGGGCCTGGGGGACGACGCCTACAGCAACCTGGTGGTCAACGGCCTGGAGGAGGCGCTGCGCTTCGGCGATGAGTACATCGCCGGCGTCCAGACCTCCTGCACCCACGATCGAAGCGCTCCACGCCCCGAGCGGCGGTGAGATCCACCGGGCTGGCCCAGCTCCAGCGACGCGCTCCGGGCCTCGTTCCTCCCACCCTGGCTGGCCCGGGCAGCTCCTTGTGCAAAGGGACGCACGGGATAGGTGGCCGGGGACGACACGGAGATTCAGATGGAAACGGTCTTCGGACGCATGAGGCTAGCCTACAGGGTGTCCAGGCACACCTTCCGGGTGCGGGTGTTGCCGCTGTTCGCGGCCTGGATGTGGCTGAACATCCGCATCGTGGTGGCCATCGGCCAGCTCCTCGATCCGATCTTCTTCCCGAAGCTCCGGCGCGTCGAGGTAAAGCGTCCGATCGTGCTTGTGGGCAACCCGCGCACGGGCACCACGTTCCTGCAGCGCTTCCTCTCCGAGCATGGCTACGGCGCGGGCAACGAGCTGTACCGCATGCTGTACGCCAGCCTGCTGCTGCAGACGATCATCAAGCCGTTCCTGCCGATCCTCGAGGCGGTCAGCCCCGCCCGGTACCACAAGACCCCGGCCCACGACACCAGCCTCGACGGCGTCGAGACCGACGACGTGGCGCTCCTGTTCCGCTACTTCGACGGCTTCTTCCTCTATGGCTTCTTCCTGGCGTTTGCCGAAGAAGATCTCAAGGACCACTTCGATCCGAAGCACCGGGACGTCAGCCAGCGCGACTTCGACTGGCTGGAGGCGGTGTGGAAGCGCAGCCTGGTCGGGCACGGCTCCGACACCGTGATCGCCAAGCTGTTCTCCCTGGGGCCCCGGCTCCCCCAGTTCCTCGAGCGCTTCCCCGAGGCCCGCGTGCTGTACATGGCCCGCGACCCGCTGAACACCATCCCCAGCGGCATGAGCCTGGTCTCGGGCGTGCTCGACAAGGCCTTCGGCTTCTGGTCCCTGCCCGAGGAGATCCAGCAGCGCTGGCTGACGCGCCTGTACAGGGGCCTGGTGGATCTCCAGCTGGAGTTCACCGAGCAGTGGAACGAGGGCAAGATCGATCGCGATCGGGTCTATGTCGTCCGCTACGACCGCATGATGGCTGACTTCGACGGCATGATGGCCGAGATGCACACCTTCCTCGGCGAAGAGCCCACCGAGGCCCAGCAGCAGGCCATCGACGAGCGGGCAGAGAAGCAGCGGGCCTACAAGAGCGGGCATAAGTACGATCTGTCGAAGTTCGGCCTCGATGCAGACAAGATCCGCGAAGACTGCGCGCCGTTCTACGAGACCTTCCTCCCGCCCCTCGGAGGCGCTGGGGCCGCTGGGGCCGCCGAGGAAGCCCCCGCCGAGGCCGCCGAGGCCGCCGCCGAGGCCGCCGAGGCCACCGCCGAGGCCGAAGACGAGGGCGACGGCGCGACCCCCACCGCAGCCGACGGCTGATCCATGGGCCCGGGCCTCCGCCTCCGGGCCTCCGCCCCCGGGCCTCGCTCCGGTCACCCCAAGGTGGCGCGGTCCAGGGCCGACGGGTAGGGTCCTGGGGCCACCGGAGGAGGCAGCCATCCGGGTCCGGATCGTGAAGACAGCGCTGTACGCGCCCCCCCACACGGAGACGGCCCAGCAGCTGGCCCCCCGCCTGGGCCGCTCCCCCGAGTGGGTGGTGGACCGCACCGGCGTGGTGGAGCGTCGGATCTCCGACGAGTCGATGGCGGTGCTGGGGGCCCGGGCTGCCTGTGAAGCGCTACAGGGCACCGCACCGGATCTGATCGTCAACGCGTCGCTGACTCCGATCCAGCTGATCCCCGACTCGTCGGTGTTCATCCAGCGCGAGCTCGGCCTCGAGGGGATCCCCTCGTTCTCGATCCATGCGACCTGCCTGTCGTTCCTGGTGGGGCTGCAGGCCTGTGGGGCGCTGATCCAGGCCGGCTCCTTCCGCCGGATCCTGCTGGTGAGCGCAGAGCAGGGCTCGGTCTGCCGCGATCTGAGCGAGCCCGAGAGCGCAGCGCTGATCGGCGACGGCGCCGCGGCGGCGGTGCTCGAGCGCGCCCCCACGGACAGCGACAGCGCGCTGCTGGGCTTTGCGATGCGCACCTACCCTGCGGGGGCCGCCCACACCGAGCTGCGGGGCTGTGGCACGCGCAGGCACCCCAACGATCCCCGCACGCGGCCCACAGACAACCTGTTCCAGATGAACGGCCCCCGGATCTACCGGATGGCCTACAGCCACGCCGACGAAGTGCTCGACGATGCGTTCGCCCAGGCCGGCCTGTCCCGGGGCGAGGTCGATCTGGTGGTGCCCCACCAGGCCTCGGGGCCCATGCTCAAGGCCATCCCCCGGTTTGGCTTCCCCGAGCACAAGGTGATCGATCTGATCAGCACCTACGGCAACTGCATCGCCGCGTCGATCCCCATGGCCCTGGCGACCGCCCAGCAGCAGGGGCGGCTGTCCCGGGGCGACACTGTCCTGCTGTTTGGCACCGGCGCCGGGCTCTCCCTCGCCGCGATGATCCTTCGGTTCTGACCTGCGATCAGCGCACCAGGTTCAGCCGCTCCGGCGCCAGCCCCACCCGGGCGGTGCGGCCACGCTCGAGCTCCAGCGCGTCGGCCTCGATGCCGTCGGAGAAGATGACGCCCCCCCGATCCATGTGGGAGGTGAGCTGCAGCCGCTCCGATCCCTGCAGCACGCCCTCGGTCAGCCCCACCCCCAGGCCGGGCCCGGGCCAGGCCTCCCGGACGAACCAGGTCAGGCGCGCCTCCTCGGGCCCGGGCAGCTGTAGCTCACAGGTGCGACACCTCCGGATGCTGGCCGCCCACCCCGTCGCGCCGGTGCCGGTGGAGACCACGACCCCCGAGGAGGACTGCACCTCGGCCTCCGACCCCAGGGTGAGGCGGTACCGGGCGGACTGGTGGCTCCGTTGACCGAGGAACACCTCGTTGAGGCCGAGCAGCCGCTGGCCATCGTCGAGCCGGGCCTCCACCAGGGTGCGCACCTCGACCTGCCCGGGCGTGCCCTCGCCCGCGGACACGATCCGCTCTGCGGCGGTCTCGGGTGTGTGTGGGACCAGCACCCCCGCGTTGTGCCCGGGCGCGCCGTCGACCCCGATCACCAGCTGGCCTGACAGGTAGCGTGCCACGTTGGCGACCAGCCCATCCTGCCCCACCACCACCACCACGTCGTCGGGCTCGAACAGGAAGCGATCGAGCTCATCGCGCTCGATCCGGACGCGACGCCACGCCAGCGGGATCGACGAGGCGACGCGCTGGAGCAGCTCGCCGAAGCGCTCGTGGGATCGCCGCAGCGCGCTGAGATCCTCGCCGCGGCCACCGAGGACAAAGCGCGCCTGGCCCTCGGTGCCGTAGCGCGCCACCACCATCGCATACGACGTGGGTCGCGTGACGATGACGATCCTCGGGACGCCGCTCACCCCGACCCCAGCTTGGCGGTGCTCGCCCGGAGCAGATCGGTCAGCACCGGCCCCAGCAGATCCGGGGAGACGTTGAGGTGTTCGATGTGATCGAGGTTCTCAGCCAGGGCCCGGGCCGCTAACCCCAGCAGCACCGGCGCCGGCAGCCCGCGGTAGACCGCCATGCGCTCACGCTCCAGCTCTACGCCCGCGCCCTCCACCGCCCGGATCCGATCGGACTCGGCGGAGGCGGCCAGGCGCACCCGCACCGCCTCCGCCTCCGCGATGATCCGCTTGGCCTCGGACGCCTCCTCGACCCTCATCCGCTCGTTCCTGCCCTTCTGAGCCACCAGCTGCTCGCTGCGGACCGCCAGCTCGATCTTGTTCTGCAGCTCGTTCTCCTGGATCGCGCGCTCGTTCTCGACCGCCAGGGCCCGCCGGCGGAACGTCGCCTCGTCGGCTGCTTGCTGGATCTGCTCCCGGGTGGGCATCTGCAGCGCACGCTCGACCTCGGCCTCGGCCCGCAGGGACGCGACCCGGACCGCGACGATCTCGATCCCCATCTCCTCGAGCCCCACGTCGGCCCGTAGCCCGGCCTCGATCGAGGCCCGGACAGGCTCGACCCCCCGCTCCAGCATCTGCTTGAGGCCCAGGCCGGCGGCGGACTGCTCCGCCAGCTGGCGCACCAGGGGGCCCAGCATGCCTGCGACGCTCTCCAGCGGCTCCTCCCGGTAGCGGCCCGTGGACAGATCCAGCGAGAAGTCGACCCGCTGGGCCACCCGCTCTGGATCTCCGATCCGCCACTGCAGCTGGCCCTGGATCGACACCTCCTGGAAGTCTGCGGAGGGCACCCGCACCAAGAACGGCAGCTCTCGATCGTCGATCGGGACCTCGGCCAGCGACGCGGACCAAGGCAGGAACCAGAACGCCAGGCCCCGGCCTGAGGACACCAGCTGCCCCGATCGCCACCGCAGCACGTGTGAGGACTGCTCCGCCCGCAGGTGCCGAAGCCACAGCAAACGCGACATCTCAGCCATGCTCTCTCCTGTCCGGGGACTTATCATTGTAATGCATATATGCTATAGTCATATATGTGAACAACGTCCAACCCCGGAGATCCGATGGACCGACTCGCGCTGCAGCACGCCTGGGCCCTCGGTCACCGTCCCCGGCTGCTGTGCTTTCGGGCTCGGCCCCCCCGTCGCCGCGTTCCCCGACGATCCGCTGTGGGGGATCGGCCTGCGGGCCTCAGATCCCCTCGCCTCCAGCCCGGGCACCTGGCCGGGGTACAACCTGCTGGGCTTCACCCTGATGGAGGTGCGAGGGGCCCTGGTCCGGGGCCCCGGCCGGGTTGCCCAGTGGCCGACCGACGCGCTGGCCCCGGGTTAGAGCCGGCAGCGATGCGACCCATCCACCACGTCACCCCGCTGCTCCGCTCCACCCCCCTGACGAGACGGCACGGCGCTGAGGTCTGGCTGAAGCTCGAGAGCGCTCAGCCCAGCGGCTCGTTCAAGCTCCGGGGCATGGGCCGGGCCTGCCAGGCCGCGGTGGCCTCCGGCGCGTCCGGGCTCGTCTCGTCCTCGGGGGGCAACGCGGGCTATGCCGTGGCCTATGCCGGGCGTCAGCTGGGGGTCCCGGTGACCGTGGTGGTGCCCCGCCGCACCGCGACACGGACGCGGGAGCTGATCGCATCAGAGGGCGCCGAGGTGATCGTCGAGGGCGAGGTCTGGGACGAGGCCCACGCTCATGCCCTGCAGATCGCCTCCGATCGCGGGGGCGCGGTCATCCACCCGTTCGATCAGCCCGAGGTCTGGGAGGGCCACGCCTCCCTGATCGAGGAGGTCGCGGCCCAGCTGCCGCCCCCCGGGGCGGTGGTCGTCTCGGTGGGGGGCGGGGGCCTGATGTGTGGGGTGCTCCGGGGCATGCACGCCGTCGGGTGGGGGCAGGTGCCCCTGCTCGCGGTGGAGACCCATGGCGCGGCCTCCTACGCCGCCGCCCTGCGGGCCGGCCACCCCGTCACCCTGCCCACCATCGACAGCCTGGCGCTGACCCTCGGCGCCAAGCGGGTGTGCGATCGCGCGGTGGCGTGGGCCAAGCAGCACCCCGTCGAGCCCTGGCAGTGCGACGACGCCGCCGCGGTGCGCTCCTGCGGCCGCTTCCTCGACGATCACCGGGTGCTGGTCGAGCCCAGCTGCGGTGCAGCCCTCGCCTCGGTCTACGATCACGCGCCGCCGCTGCAGGATCGGAGCGTCCTGCTGGTCGTGTGTGGCGGCGCCTCGGTCACCCGGGCACAGCTCGAGGGGTGGGAGCGCGGGACCCGCTCGAGCTCCGAGCCCCCGGCCCCCTAGATCAGGGCGTGGTGCGCGGCCCTCCCCTGGATCAGGGCGAGACGCACAGCCCCCCGCCAGCGTTGTCCACGAACACGGGGTTGGAGATCGAGACGGTGGGGGGCGTGGGATCGTCGACATAGATCCCACAGGAGCTCGAGTCGGTGATCGTGCTGTCGATCACCGTGCCCAGCTCGCAGCCGTTGATCCACAGGGCCCCGTTGGCGTTGCTGCCTCCGTGCTCTAGGGTGACAGAGTCGATGTCGACCGTGCTGCACTGGCTGCTCAGGATCAGCCCGTCCCAGTCTCCAGGCGCAGGGATCGCCTGAGCCGAGCTCAGCGACACCCCGGGGCTCAGGACCACCCCACCGGGCTGGCCCTGGCCCACCCTCAGGCCCGCATCGACCTCGAAGGTCAGCGCGATGCCTGGCTCCACCGTGAGCGTTGGGTTGCTCTCGTCCCGGATCTCCACCAGCTCCGAGAACTGGTAGGGGACCCCGAGATCGGGCATCGTGACGCTGGAGGCCAGCTGCCGATCTCCGATCAGCACCGGGCCGGGGTAGGTCGAGGTCGTGTCCAGCAGCTCGATCCGGGCCAGGGGCCAGGTCCCGAAGTTGCTCCCGTCGAGGCACTGGTTGTTGGTGTACGAGGGGATGTCGGGGGCCTTGCAGCCGGAGGGCACGCTCAGATCCACACACCCGCCCAGGGCCCCGGACATCACGAACCCATCGGCGCTGAAGGAGGTCTGCGACTGAGCGTACAGCGCAGCCTTCGACGAGCTCCTGATCTCGACGTTGTCGAGATCCACGTAGGGCTCCTTGGTGGAGCACCCGCTCACGTCGCGCAGCTCCAGCGCACCGCCGGATCCGAGATCGGAGCCCCCCGCGTGCTCGAGCAGCAGGCCATCGATCGCGGTCTGTCGATCGGGCCCGCTGTTGGCACCGATGATCAGCCCGAACCAGTCCCCGGCCCCGGGGGCTGGATCGCTGCTGGTCATCCGCACCTGCCCCGCGGTCCCACCCGAGATCCGCAGCGCCCCGTCGTCGACGATCCCGACGCTCAGCTCGGTGTCCCGCCCGAACCACAGGGTCACGTTGTCGTCGATCTCCACCACTGGATCCTGGGGCCCCGCGATCTGGATCGTGCCCTCGATCTGGTAGTCCTCGTCCAGCAGGCGCCAGACGGCGGACTCGAGCACGGTCCCGCCGTGGACCCGGATCCGCTCGGCGTTCCCGGAGAACACCGTCGACGCGTCCAGCTCCCCGATGAAGTTCGGGGGCAGGACCACCGAGCTGCCGCCGTTGCCGGTCAGGGTGTTGCGCTCAAACGTCGGGCCCGCGAGGGAGCGCGCCAGCCCGGAGCTGGAGCTGACGTAGACGCCGTCTTCGTCGTTGCCCTGGAACAGGCTGTCGCGGATCCCGGGGGCCGCACCGACGCCGGTGACGTACAGGCCCGAGCTGTCGCTGTAGCGGCTGATGATGTTGCTGAACACCGGCGCTGAGGTGTCGACCTTGATGTTCCCCTGCCCATCGCCTCCGCCGTACTCGATCGTGAGGTCTTCGATGAGGCTGCCGCCGTCGTGACGCCCAAAGGTCAGCCCCCTCCAGTTGTCGCTGAGGGTGATGACGTCCTCGGTGCCGGTGAAGATCACCCCCTGAGGCCCTCCCCCCAGGATCAGGGAGCCCTCAGCGGTCCCGCCGATCCGGAGCTCGCTGTCGATGTCGAACTCGATTCTGACCCCGTCCTCGATGGTCAGCGCGGCCTGGGGCCCGTCCTCGACGTCGATCCGAGCGCCTGGATCGACCCGGTAGGTCAGGCCATGATCGTACCAGGTGCCGGTGAAGCGCAGGGTGCCCGCCGTCAGCTCGATCAGCGGCAGCCCGTTGGGGCTGAGCACGCTCGAGGGATCGATCTCGTCGGCGTGGGAGCCGGGAAGCCGGATCGGAGCACCGAGGTTGCCGGTGATCACGTTGTCGGTGAAGCTCGGGCCCGACCCACCCAGGGCGTCGGCCCGGGACAGCCCCGCGCCACCCTCGATCTCCAGCCCGTGGCCAGTGTTGTCGAGCAACCAGCTGTCGATCACCAGGGGCTCTCCCCGGGAGATGTGGAGCCCGTTGCCGAGGTTGAGCTGGCTGGTGAGGCCCACGATGACCGGATCGCCACCGTCGATCACCACCCCACCCTCGAAGGTGGCACCGCCGGCGTACTCCACCAACAGCCCCGTCAGGC
Organism: Deltaproteobacteria bacterium; assembly: GCA_011376105.1. Classification (GTDB taxonomy): domain Bacteria; phylum Myxococcota_A; class UBA796; order UBA796; genus DRPG01. The sequence continues at coordinate 1,433 of DRPG01000152.1, read as the reverse complement.
TCGACGGCCCCGCGGCCTGCTCCAGCTTCAGCCCGTGCCAGTCCCCGGCCGCGGGCGTGGCCTCAGCGGAGGTGAAGGCCACCCCCAGGGTGTGACCGTCGACGATCAGCGCTCCGGCGGTCCCGACCACCAGCTCAGTGCCCAGCTCGAACACCACCAAGGCGCCGTCTTCGATGGTCAGCACCGGCTGGTTGCCCCCCTCGACCACGACGGCCCCGACCACGAGGTGCAGCAGGCTCGCGGGCCAGACCTCGTCGGCGACGATCCCACCGCTGTGGATCCAGGTGCAGTCGGGGAACAGCCCAGGGTGGATGTCGGGATCGGCGTCATCACAGTCGCCCCCCTGCGCGGTGTAGCCGGTGGGCGGTGTGCAACCTCCAATGACCGTGTCGAGATCGTCGCCGTAGCCGTCTCCGTCGAGATCGATGTGCCACACCATGCCGACGCCCTCGATCGTGGTCGCGTCGCAGTCGTCGTCGATCCCACCGTTGCAGATCTCGGGGGCGCCGGGGTAGACGCTGTCGTCGAGCTCGTCGCAGTCGCCCCCGACCGGGGCCGTGCCCGGGGGGGGATCACAGGCGAGGGTGGGGCTGCTGCCCAGCTCACCATACCCATCCCCGTCGGGATCGGGGTACCACAGCCCCCCGTCGACGGGATCATCGTCGATCACCGTGTCGCAGTCGTCGTCGATCCCGTTGCACAGCTCCTCGACGGCGGGCGAGATCGTCGCGTCGTGATCGTTGCAGTCGCCGGGCTGAGCCGTGAACCCAGGCGCAGGCGCACAGCTGTAGTCGGTGACGGTGTCGACCCCGTAGCCATCCCCGTCGTAGTCGAGGTAGAACAACTCCTTCTCAGCGGATAGCCGGGTGGGATCGCCGTCGCAGTCCCGATCGACGTCGCTGCAGTCCTCGACCGCGCCTGGATAGATCGTGTCGTCGGAGTCGTCGCAGTCGGTCCCGTCCAGGACGAACCCGCCCTGGGCCTCGCACACCTCCTGGCCTGCGCCGATCGCCCCAAACCCGTCGAGATCGGCGTCGGGGTAGGCGGTGATCTTCACCCCCTCGTCGATGTCTCCGTCGCAGTCGTTGTCGACGCCATCACAGCGCTCAGCGGCGCCCGGATGGATCTCCGGATCCTTGTCGTTGCAGTCCTGCCCTGCCCCGACCCCATCTCCGTCTCCGTCCTCGTCTCCGCCGGGCGCTCCACAGGCGACGAGCCCGAGCAACAAGGGCAACACGATCACGCGCACACAAACCTCCATGACGGCCTGCGCACTATATGTCAAAATTTTTCTTACATCAAACGATCGACCATAAAGCAAACTTTTTGAGCGAAACTCGCGTTCATAGTGGGGTTATGGCGAAAAAAAACTATCCAGGCGAAGAGGATCCTCGCTGGCTCGCTGTGTTGGCTCAGCTCGGCTTAGACGTCGG
>DRPG01000151.1 GCA_011376105.1 Deltaproteobacteria bacterium | reverse complement strand
GATGGGCGCTCCCCTGTACTACGGTGTCGCAGCGCTCGTCGGCTGGGCGATCGATCAAAGCCGGCGCGACGCAGCCCCTGCCTTTATCCTGCTGATCTTGCCGGTGATCCCCTCGGCCCTGGAGGGCACCGCCTGGGAGGCCCCCCGCGACGAGTGGGTGGAGGTGGAGGCGGTGATCGACGCAACACCTGAGCAAGTGGTGGAGCAGCTCGCGTCCCGGCCGGTGTTCCGGCACAGCCCGCCGCTGTTCCTGCGGCTCGGCTTCCCCCGCCCGATCTCAGCCTCGGGCTCCGGCCTCGAGCTGGGCGCGAGCCGCGTCGTCCGCTTCGCCGGGGGCGAGGGGGCTCCAGGCTCCATGACCCTGGTCGTCACCGGGGGTGGGCCCGATCACGCTGTGTTCGAGCTGGTGAGCGACGAGAGCCACATCGCCCACTGGCTGTCGTGGGATCGGGCCACCGTGCGGTGGGAGCCCGCTGAGCTCCCCGGGGGAGGGCTGGGCACTCGGGTGTGGTGGCGGCTCGACTGGACCCGCCACCTCGATCCCTTCTGGTGGTTCGCTCCATGGCAGCGCTACGCCATGGGCGAGGCCGCCGGCTACCTGATCGAGACCACCCTCACCCCAGCGCCCCTCAGGCCCTGAGGGCACCCCGGGCGCGGGCGGTGTGGGCGGCCCGCTGCCGGGCCCCGGGGGCGATCCGGGAGCTGACCTCGACCGATGCAGCTCGAGCCGCCACCGCATCCGCCATCGCCTCCTGCTCCGGCAGCGGTGCACAGGCTGCGTCGAGCTCCACCGCCAGCGCCAGCGACTGCAACGAGGCGAGGAGATCGTCGACGCGGGTCTGTCGCACCTCGACCACCTCCGCCAGCCCGGACGCCTCCAGGGTCAGCCGCTGATCGGCCTCGACCAGCTCCTGGAGCCGCTGGAGCGCACGCAGCTCCCGCATCAGCGCCCCACGGACCCGCTCGGCGAGCCCAGGGGAGTCCACCGAGATCCGATCGATCAACATCAGCGCGGGATCCCAGCGGGGATCCTCGATGGGACCCAGCTCCTGAGGCAGCCGCAGGGCGGCGAGCACCACCGCCCGCTGGCTCTCCCGATCCCTGCGCCACACCTCGACCATAGCCCCACAGACCGCCAGGATCGTCGCCCCCGCCCCCACCCCCACGATCGGATCGGCGCAGGAGGCCCCCACCAGGACGGCGACCACCGCGACGAGCAGCCCCGACATCGCCATATGGATCAAGGCCGGGACACGCAGATCAGCCACCGCTCACCTCCTCGGGGAGACTGTAGGGATCCGGTAGCTCATCTGTTCACTTTCTTCAATTCAAAATGAACAGATCCACCCATGGGGCGGATCCGTCGCTGGATCCGGCGATCCTCAGGGGCTGCAGGTCGGATCGGCGGCGATCTCAGCGCTGGAGCGGGGCACCATGCTCACGCCGGGGATCAGGGGCGCGTCGAAGCTGTCGACCACCACGTCCAGGCAGTAGGTGCCGCTGCCGTCGGCGCAGGGATCACACGAGACCCCAAAGGTCGCGAACAGGACACAGACGCTGTCGTCGGAGCCGCCCGGCACGATCGCGTCGACCCAGGGCCTGGTGTCGAGCGTACCGGAGACCGACAGCCCCTCCAGCGCGCCATAGTCACCCCGGATCGTGCCCCCCATGAAGGCCCCCTCGAGGACGGTGAGCACCCCGAGCACGTCGAGGTTGATGTCGGCCGGCCCGATCGAGAACAGGGGGTTGTTGCTGAAGTCTGCGGCGGGCAAGGCGTTGGTCTCAGCGCACAGATCCTGCCCCCCCAGCCCGTCCCCGGGCGCCTGGAGCCAGTCGATGGTCTGGGCGTTGACCGTCTCCACCCCCATCAGCCACTCGAGATCGCCGATCAGCAGAGGGATCAGCGGACCGACCCCCGGGGGCTCGATCCAGGTCCCGCTGGTGAGATCGATGGAGTAGGTGGAGCCATCCAGGGTCACCGGATCCACTGGATCGTCGATGTCTGCGGACTCGAAGCTCCAGGTCTCGCTCCCACAGGACCAGCTCAGATCGGCCTGAAAGGTGGTGAGGGGATCGAGGAAGGAGGAGGGGGTGAAGGCGAGATCCCGCCCGAGCCAGGTGGTGGTGCCCGGGACCACCACGCCGCGGGGATCGGTGACGACGAGGGTGGCTCCAGGCTCTTCCCTGCTCAGCTGAGCCCGGATCGGGGAGAGGTTGAACACACCGACGTCTCCAGCTGCGGGCACCGTGTTCCGCAGGAAGTTGTCCGTCGCGGCTGCGTTGGTGTCGTCGCAGTCGTAGGCGTAGCTGATCTCGTTCGGGGTGGGATCGGCGTCACAGCCCCGGTTGTCCTCGACGACGTGACCATCGAGGACAAAGCCGTCGCCGTCTGCGTCGTAGTCGCACAGGCGATCACAGTCTGAGTCGATGCCGTCGTAGGGTGCGTCCTCCGCCCCGGGGAAGATGGCGTCGTCGTCGTCCCGGCAGTCTGCGCCGCCGGACTCGGTCGACGCATGGCCGTCGCCGTCTGCGTCGACGCCGTCGACGCCGTCGCAGTCTTGATCGACGCCGTCGCCGACCAGATCGAACGCGCCGGGGTAGGTGGAGGCGGCCTCGTCGTCGCAGTCATCTCCTCCGGCGGGCTCCCCCCGCACCCCATCGCCGTCCACGTCGACCAGATCCGAGCCGCTGCAGTCCTGATCGATCCCGTCGTAGGGGACCTCGGAGGCAGCCGGGAAGATCGAGGCATCCTCGTCGTCGCAGTCTGCGCCGCCGGCCTGCAGGGCGTCCACGCCGTCGCCGTCCACATCGGCCAGATCGACGCCGTCGCAGTCCTGATCGATCCCGTCATAGGGGATCTCAGACGTGCAGGGCTCGCTCTTGTCGTCGATCGTGGTGTGGGTGCTGCAGCCGATCGCCACGAGGGTGATGAGAGATGTTCGCATGTTGCTCCCCTGGACCCCAGGGTACACCCCCGGGGAGCCACCCTCTACCCCGAGGAGATCCGAGCGCGCAGGCCGAAGCGCTCCTCCCCCCAGACCTCTAGCTCACCAGCGCGAGCAGCACGCCTGCGGCCACGGCTGAGCCCAGCACCCCCGCCACGTTGGGGCCCATCGCGTGCATCAGCAGCAGGTTGGTCGGCCGCGCCTCCTGGCCGACCCGGTTGACCACCCGCGCCGCCATGGGCACGGCGCTGACCCCCGCGGCACCGATCAGGGGGTTGATCGGCCTGCGGCTGACGGCGTTCATCAGCTTGGCGAGCAGCACCCCCGAGGCGGTGCCGATGCAGAACGCGATCAGGCCCAGGCCCAGGATCCCCAGGGTCTCCCACTTGAGAAAGGTGTGTGCGGCGAGCTTCGAGCCCACCGACAGCCCCAGCAGGATGGTCACGACGTTGATCAGCTCGTGGCTCGCGGTCTGAGCGAGGCGATCGGTCACCCCCGAGACGCTGAGCAGGTTGCCGAACATCAGCGCCCCAACCAGGGGGGTGGCGTCGGGCAGCAGCAGGAAGCACAGGCCAAACACCACCAGCGGGAACAGGATCCGCTCCAGCCTCGAGACTGGCCGCAGCTGGGTCATGGCGATCCCTCGCTCGGCGGAGGTGGTCAGCAGCCTCATGATCGGGGGCTGGATGATCGGCACCAGCGCCATGTAGGAGTAGGCGGCCACGGCGATGGCGCCGAGCAGATCCGGCGCCAGCCGGCCGGCGAGGAAGATCGCCGTCGGGCCGTCTGCGCCTCCGATGATCCCGATCGCGGCGGCGTCCTGCAGCGAGAACTCGACCAAGCCCGTCTGCTCGGACAGCGCCAGGGCCCCCAGCAGGGTGGCGAAGATGCCGAACTGGGCCGCGGCCCCCAGCAGCGCGGTCCTGGGGTTGGCCAGCAGGGGCCCAAAGTCGGTCAGGGCCCCCACCCCGACGAAGATCAGCAGCGGAAACAGCCCGTTGCTGACGCCGGTGGCATACAAGATCCCGAGGAAGCCCTCAGGGCCCGAGATCTCAGCGACGGGCACGTTGGCCAGCAGGCCCCCAAAGCCGATGGGCAGCAGCAGCAGCGGCTCGAACCGCCGGGCGATGGCCAGGTAGAGCAGCCCCAGACACAGCCCCACCATCACAGCCCCGGGCCAGGTGAGGTTGTAGATCCCCGTGTTGTGCAGCACCTCGGTGAAGCCGTCCATCAGCGCAACACCACGAGCAGATCCCCCGACACGACCGAGGCCCCAACACTCACCGAGACCTGATCCACCGTGCCCGATCCCGGCGCGTTGACCTCGATCTCCATCTTCAGGGCCTCGAGCACCAGCAGAGGTTGCCCCTCACCCACCCGGGAGCCGGGCTGGACCAAGGTGCGCAGGACCTTGCCGGGCAGCTCGGAGCGCACCTCGAGCCGGGACGCGGCGCCGGCGTCGGCGCCGTCACCGTCGGCCTCGATCCCGGACACGTCGAAGGGGTAGCGGACCCCATCGACGATGGCATGCTCTCCATCGACCTGGACCTCGTACCGGCAGCCCCGGACCGTGACCACGAAGCGATCGACGCTCCTGTCGGGTGGACCCGATCGCGCCTCGGCCTCCTTCAGCCGGATCTTCAGGGGGGCCCTGCCCTCGAGGAAGGCGATCCCCTTGTCGAGCAGGGCGGAGGCGATGAACACGTTCTCGTCGCTGAGCGGCAGCCCGGCGGCCTGCAGCCGGGTCCGGGCCGACGCGATCCCCTTGTCGGGATCCGCGTCGTTGATCGCCCGGGGATCTTCGGTGGTGGGCTCCAGCTCCAGCTGCCTGGAGGCCAGCGCGACGATCTCGGGATCGGGGGGCACCGGCGTCCTGCCGAAGTAGCCCAGCACCATCTTGCCGTAGCCCGCGGCGATCCGCTCCCAGGGACCAAACACGACGTTGTTGAACGCCTGCTGGAAGTAGAACTGGCTCACCGGGGTGACCGAGGTCCCAAAGCCCCCACGACGGACCACCTCCCCCATCGCGGCGATGACCGCGGGGTAGCGATCGAGCATCTGGTTGTCGCGCATCATCTGGGTGTTGGCCGTCAGCGCACCGCCGGGCATCGGCGAGTAAGGGATCAGCGGCTCCACCGCCGTCGCCTCCGGGGGGATGAAGTAGCTCGACAGGCACTCCTTGAGCACCGCCTCCGCCTCGAGCACCTTCTCGATGTCGAGGCCCAGATCAAACCCTGAGCCCCGCAGGGCCTGCCACATCGTGATCACGTCGGGCTGGCTGGTGCCTCCGCTCACCGGCGACATCGCGAGATCGATCCCGTCTGCGCCGGCGTCCAGCGCCGCGCGGTAGCAGGCGACGCTGATCCCAGCGGTCTCGTGGGTGTGCAGCCGCAGGTGGACGGAGCCCCCCAGCAGCTGACGTGCGGCCCGGATGCTCTCGTAGACGATCGCGGGCGGGGTGGTGCCCGACGCGTCCTTGTAGCAGACGCTGTCGAAGGGCACCTCGGCGTCCAGCAGCTGGCGCAGGATGGAGGTGTAGAACGCCGGCGAGTGGGCGGGCACCTCCTCCCCGCTGGCCGAGCGGTAGGTGCCCTCGGCGCCGGGGGGCAGCCCCATCAGCGCGACCACCACCTCGTGCTTCAGGCCCGCCGCGGTGATCCGGGCGCCGGAGTACGACAGGTTGCGCACGTCGTTGAGGGCGTCGAAGTTCCGGATCGTGGTGATCCCATGCTTCTTGAACAGCCTCGCGTGCAGATCGATGATGTCCGAGCTCTGGCTGTCGAGGCCCACGACGTTGACCCCGCGGGCCAGCGTCTGCAGGTTGGCGTCGGGCCCCGCGACCCGCCGAAACGCATCCATCATCTCGAAGGCGTCTTCCTGACAGTACAGGTACAGCGCCTGGTAGCGGGCCCCGCCCCCGGCCTCGAAGTGGGTGAAGCCAGCCTCCCTCGCGGCCTCCACCGCGGGCAGGAAGTCGTCCCGCAGCACCCGCGCCCCGAACACCGACTGAAACCCATCGCGGAACGCTGTGTTCATCACCTCGATGCGCTTCTTCGCCATCACCGGACCCCGCGACGGGCGGCGACGGCGGCCAACACGATCGCGATCGCCACGTCATCGCTGCCCGCTGCAGGGCCCCCCTCGCCGGGCGTGATCGCCGACGTGCTCAGGGCCTCGGCCACCAGGCGGTTGAGGTGCATCGCCCCGACCAGCAGCCCCAGGAAAGAAAACACGATCGTCATGCCCACGATCATGAGCTGGACGCCTTCGAGCAGCATGCCCCCTCCGATCCGCCGCTATCCTACAGCAGCACGCCGCTGAGATCCTGGAGGTGATCGCGCCCCGGAGCCGGCCCGGACGTCACCGTCGCCGAGCCGCCGGGCGATCGGTCGGGGCCCCGGGCCTGAGCCGCCGAGGTCGCCCGGACCTGCCCGGACCTGCCCGGATAGAGGGCGGAAGCTCGCCAACGAGCAGGGGGTTCGCCGATCACCGCCCGCGCGCTCGGTCGCTCTCCTTGGATCCCCGGGTCCCACGAAATAAATGCAGTCTCTGTCGCCCCCCCCACCGGCACGATCCTGCCCAGACCCCGGCACCGTGCGGGTAGGCTCCGATCGATCCGTTGGAGGACACCGTGCTCCTAAGTTTGTTGGCCCTCGTCGCCGACGCCGCGACCCTGCCCGGGATCCCGATCCCGTTCGACCTCGACGAGGAGGGGCGCTGGGTGCTCTCCTCCGAGCTGCCCACCAACCTGACCGAGGCCGGCGCCCAGCCCGGCTGGATCCTGCGGGAGGTCGACGGGCTGGCGTTCGACAACCCTGCCATGGTGCAGTTCCGGGTGGCCTCGGGCCCCGCCCGCAACATCCAGCTGCTGTTCTCGATCCCCTGGCCCGAGGGAGAGGCCCCCGAGGCCCCCGAGGCCCCCGAGGCCCCCGAGGCCCCCGAGGCCCCCGAGGCCCCCGGGGCCGATCCGGAGGGCGCCGAGGTCACAGCGCCCGAGCTGCCTGAGGCGATCCTCGTCGCCCGCCGGGCGCCGCTGATCCAGGTGGAGGAGGTCGCGTTCCTGCCCTGGCCCGAGGGGCTGCAGCCTCCGGTGAAGGCCTGGCAGGAGAGCTGGTCGGGCGACGCAGTGCTGATCGACAGCAAGCAGGAGACCTGGCTGCTGGACGAGGACGAGGGTGTGCTGCTCCGCAGCAACGCCGGCGAGTGGACCGAGCACGGCATCCCCGACGTCTTCTGGGGCCTGTCGAGCGCCACCTGGGCCTTCCTGAGCGCCCGGGGCGTCGAGCGCGGCGACGTAGACTGGGCCCGGGGACGGCTCGGGCGGGCAGCCCGGCGCTCTAGCTTCCGGGGAGAGTCGGGCGATCACCTCGTGGTGCAGGAAGACGACGGTCTCCGGGTCTGGTCCGTCGGCTGGCCCCGGGGCACCCCGTCGCTGCCGACCTGTCAGCCCCGGGTCCCCGAGACCTGCCTGACCTCCGGCATGCAGATCCTCGCGGAGCTCGGCGAGCGGGCGGGGGCGAGGGAGGAGGCCATGCGCCACCTCGGCCTGGCCTGCGCCAACGGGGTGCACCGGGCCTGCTACGAGTCCGTCGCCCTCGAGGATCCCTCCACCGCCGAGGACGTCACCGCCTGCATCGGGGGTGACGTCACCGCCTGCAACGAGGTGGCCGCCGATCGCCTCGCCTTCGATCCCGAGGATCCCGAGGATCTGGTCCTGGGCCTGCTGGAGTACGCCTGCGAGCTGGAGGGCTCGGGCACCCTGGGCGAGCGGCTGCGCCGCCTTGAGGACGTAGGCCAGGGCTGCATCCTGCTCTCGAGCGCCTACGACGCCCGCGAGATGCCGGACATGGCCCTGCTCAACCTCGATCAGGCCTGCGTGATCGGCCGGGCCGACGCCTGTGAGGAGGCCGCGGATCGGCGCCACCAGGCGTTCGCCGCCCGCACCGTCCGGGAGTGCGAGGATCCCGATCTCCCGATCGCCACGTCCTGCGTCGATCTAGGCCAGCTGCTCCAGCAGGGCGAGGTCCCCGTCGCCACCCTCGACGACTTCGGCGCGTTCTTGCGGGGTTGCACCCTGGGGGCGGTCGATGGGTGCATCCTGCTGGGGGACTACGTCGATCGCTGGGGCATCGAGCACGCCCGGGTCCAGGAGGCTGAGTCTCAGCTGCTGGGGAGCTGTGGCGAGGGAGAGCAGCGGGCCTGCGTCGGCGCCGCCCACCTGCTGGTGCGACACGAGCCCCGGACGGAGGCCTACGGCAAGGCCCTGTCGCTGTTCTCCTCCGCCTGTGAGGCCGGCCTGGGTGAGGGCTGTGTCGCAGGCGCCGAGCAGCGGCGCATCGGCTACGCCCGCAGGATCGAGGCCCCGTCCCAGGTCGAGCTGTGGACCGCCGCCTGCGATCGTCACGATGCGATCGGCTGTGCGGGCCTGGGGGAGCGGCTGGCCCGCTCCAGGCCCGAGCTATCGTCGGCCTTCACCGCCTATGAGCGCTCCTGCGAGCTGGGTCATGCGAGCGCCTGCTCCAAGCTCGGGCAGCTGGTGGAGCGCAAGCACGAGCCGGCCTGGCCCGGTGAGCTGCCCGCAGACACCTACCTCGAGCGAGGCTGCACCAACGGCGATCCCGAGGGCTGCTTCTGGCTCGCAGAGGACTCCCTGCCCCGCAAGGGCGAGCCCCCCGAGGAGACCTACCTCCTGCTGGATCAGTCCTGTGAGGGGGAGTACGGCTCCGGCTGTGCCCAGCTCGCCCAGGTCCACCTCGAGCGCAAGACCAACTTCGACGAGGAGATCGCCGCCCGCCACCTCGACACCGCCTGCGACAACGGTCACTACGACAGCTGCCGGATCCTGGGGGGCATGTACCTCCGGGGGCGAGGCGTCGAGCGCGATCGCCAGAAGGCCAACGAGCTGCTGGAGCGCTTCCGCCTGAACGCCCGCCGGCGCCACCTCCGGCTCGGTGCGGCCCTGGGGATCCCCTACGGGGCCGGTGGAGAGGTCGAGCTGGTGCTCCCGATCCCGGTGGGCCCCGCGATCTCGCTGGGTGGTAACGGCGCATACCTGCCCAAGGCTGGCTCGGTGCTGATGCTGATCAAGGGAGAGGGCGAGCCCAGGGTCGCTCCCGATCTCCAGATCCTCGGGGTCTCGGGGCGGCTGTACCCCAACCCCCAGGGTCGCGGCCTGTTCGGCGCCGTCGGCGTGCACCAGCTGGTGGCGACCGGCGGTGATCTGGGCGACGATCAACGGGTGCGAACGGGCTGGAACTGGCGGATGGGGATCCGCAGCCAGACGAACCTGTTCTACACCAGCCTTGAGATCGGCATGGGCCAGTTCGGCAACCTGGTCCTGGCGGACTTCGAGGAGGGCGAGCCCGGTGCGTTCCCGATCGTCCTGCCGGCCCTCGGGTTCTCCTTCGGCTTCGCCCTGCTCTG
>DRPG01000150.1 GCA_011376105.1 Deltaproteobacteria bacterium | reverse complement strand
GGAGACGACCGCCTCGGTGCGGGCGTCGGGCCGATCGATCTTGTTGATGCAGACGATCACCTTGAGGTTGGCCTCCATCGCCTTGCGGAGCACGAACCGGGTCTGGGGCAGGGGACCCTCGCTGGCGTCGACCAGCAGCAGCGCGCCCTCGACCATCGACAACACCCGCTCCACCTCGCCGCCGAAGTCGGCGTGGCCCGGGGTGTCGACGATGTTGATCTTCACGTCACCGTAGTGGACCGCGGTGTTCTTGCTGGTGATGGTGATCCCGCGCTCGCGCTCGAGATCCATCGAGTCCATGACCCGATCGACGAGCTGCTCGTGCTCTGCGAAGGCTCGGCACTGGCGCAGGATCCCGTCGACCAGGGTCGTCTTGCCATGGTCGACATGGGCGATGATCGCCACGTTTCGGAAGGACATGGTGTCCATGGGGGGCTGGGTTGGCGCTCCGCATATCCAGGAGCCGGGTCCAGCGCTCACATCCTGCGCCCGTTGGGGCGCTGTGGGGGGCGCTGTGGGGGGCGCTGTGGGGGGCGCGGCGTCCGGTCTGCGGCTTACGTTGGGGCATGGTCCGACTCGTGCCCCTGGCCTCGCTGCTGTGCTGCACCGCCGTGCACCCCACCGACACGGGGCAGCCTCCCCTCAGCCTCGAGGCCACCCCGGGCCCGATCATGATCTTGAGCCATCCCAGCGGTGGGCTGCACCACCACGCCACCCTGGCCTGGGGTGACGAGGCGTTCGCGGTGTCCTGGGTCACCGGGCTCGAGCCAGAGACCGCCTGCTGGTTCCAGCGCTTCGACACCTCGGGGGTGGGCCTGGGTGGCCCCGTCCAGCTGCACGCACCAGAGACGTACTGCGACAAGCCCGACCTCGTCCGGAGCGCTGATGGGTACCTGGTGGGCTTCGACGATCGTCGCGGCGGGGTGTGGCTGCGTTCGATCCCCGATCCCGGAGGGCGTGCACGCCCCGCGAGCCTGCTGCACGAGTCCACCCTGGAGCTCGACGCGGTGGATCTCGCCCTGGGGGCCGCTGGCTCGGGGATCGCGATCTGGACCCAGTCCGGGGCGCCCTGGATGGGGCCTGACGACGGCGAGATCGCCTGGCGTGCCTTCGAGCCCGGGCTACAGCCGGAGGGACCAGTCCTGCTCGCCGAGCAGTCCTCGCGCAAGACGGCGGACGCGGCCCCGCTGCCCGGGGGCGGCTTTGTGGCGGTGTGGGCCCGCCACCATGATCATCCGAGCCGCCCCGGGGAGGTCTTGTACGAGGTCCATGGCCGGCTGTACCCCGATCAGGGTGATCCCCACTCGTTCCGGGCTGACGATCTGGACGGCGCCTGGCCGAGCCGGCCCGCCGTCGCGGTGGGCCCGGGCGGTGGGCTGGCGGTGAGCTGGCGCGACAAGACCGCGAGCGAGGGCGATCCCGCCGGCGCCTATGGCCGGCTCCTGGACCGGGGGGGGGAGCCCCTGGGCCCCTCGGTGGCGCTGTCGCCCCCCGGGGCAGGGGTGGGGGACGGCGATCGGGTCGTGGTGGCCTGGGCCGGCGCCGCGGCGGTGTTCGCCTGGGAGGAGACCGGGCCCGACGCGCTGCCCGGCGTGTGGCTCTCGGCGCTGGACGGTACCACTGCAGCGATCCTCGTCGATCGGCTGGCGATCTCCGAGCCCGGGGGGGTCCGGGACGAGCGACCGTCCATCGCGGTGCGTCCCGTCGACGGGGGGCACGAGGTGATGGTGGTGTGGGAGACGGTGCGCCCGGGCTCGGGGGTGGGCGAGGGCCTTCGGGCCCGCAGCGTCGTGCTCCGCGAGGTGCGGTAGCGGGGGGAGCCCCCGCGCGGCGAAGATCCCACAGCGCTCACGGGATCAGTGGGCGTGCTTGAGCTGCAGCGCAGCGGCGGACAGCTCGTCGAAGGAGGCGGAGGCGGCCCAGCGGTACTCCTCCGCCGAGTACAGCTCCTGGATCACCGCGGGCTCGATCCCCAACAACCTCACCGCCAGCCGCCCGAACAGGGGCCCCCACACCGGGTGGTTGTGGAGCCGCTGCAGGCTGAGGACGAACCTCGAGAACGGCCTCGCGGCCACCCTCGGCTTGGCGGACAGCAGCTGGATGCGCTTGAACGCCTCGCGCATCCGCTGGCCGCTGGGATCAGTCCGGGCCATCGGCGCGAAGAACACCTCCCGGAAGAAGGGCTTGGCGTGGCGCAGGACCTGCAAGAACGCCCACCAGGCCCGGAGCTGCTCGCCCAGCGGCCGCGGCGGGGCCGCCGCGAGCTCGGCCTGCCACTCCTCGCTGGAGTAGCGCTCGATCATGTGGAAGTCGATCGCGATGTGGCGGGACTCGTCCTGGTTGATCTTCGCCATCGCCTCGTCGCTCATCGCGTCGTCGACGTAGTCGTTGAGCGAGCGCAGCAGGGCGATGTCGAGGATCAGCTCCCCGGTGGTGATGTAGATCGTGGCAAACTCGGCGGAGAGGAAGCGCACCGCGTACACGAAGTGGGGCGCAAAGCGCCTGAGCTGATCGTCGATCTGGTACAGCCGGTAGCGGTGCACGTCGTAGTGATCGGCGAGCATCTGAGCGACGTGGCTGTGGCGCAGCTCGTCGGTGACGAAGGTGGAGAGGATCTGCTCCAGCCGCGGATCGGTCACGCTCCGGCGCTGCTCCTCGAACAGAGCCCCGGCCAGGCGCTCGATCGCCGCCATGTCGGTGAAGTACTGGACGACCGCCTCTTCCTTGTCGCGGTCCCAGCCCCGTGGGGGGGGCCTCGACCAGTCGAGGTCACCCACCTGCCACTGATCCCGGTGGCACTTCGTCAACATGCGATCGAGGTCCATGGAGGGAGTCTACCCAAACCACCCCAGGCGCTGCACGGCTATACTCGCCGGCTCCATGGCATCCTCACCCATCGCCGTCGTCGGTGTCGGCGTGCGGCTCCCCGGCGGGGGGGTCGACCGCACCACAGCCTGGGACCTGTTCGCCGAGGGGGTCGACGCGGTCGGCGAGCTCCCCCCCGGGCGGTGGGATCCGTCCGCACCCCTGAGCGCGCCCGGCGCCCGGGTGCCCCGGGCCGGAGCCTTCCTCGAGGACATCGATCGGTTCGAGCCGGACATCTTCGGGATCAGCCCCCGGGAGGCCCGGGCGATGGATCCCCAGCAGCGGCTGCTGCTGGAGGTGGCGTGGGAGGCTCTGGAGGACGCGGGGGTGTGTCCGGGGGGGCTCGGCGGAGCGGCGGTGGGTGTCTACGTCGGGGTGGGGCTGTCGGACTGGTCGAGGCGCACCTTCAGGGCCCCGGGGATCACCCACCTGGACGCCTGGTCGGGCACCGGGGTGTTCCCCAGCGTGGCCGCGGGTCGGATCAGCTACGTCCTGGGGCTGACGGGGCCGGCGCTGGCGGTGCAGACCGCGTGCAGCTCGTCGCTGGTGGCGGTCCACCTGGCGTGCGCGGCCCTGCGCGCCGGTGAGTGTGCGCTGGCCCTGGCCGGCGGGGTCAACCTGATCCTCGCGCCCGAGCCCAGCGCCTACTTCGCAGAGCTCGGGGCCTTGTCGCCCACCGGCCGGTGCCGCACCTTCGACAGCTCCGCCGATGGGTACGTCCGGGGCGAGGGCGCGGGGGTGTTCGTCCTCAAGCCCCTGGCGTCTGCCCTCGACGACGAAGATCGGATCCTGGCGGTGATCCGGGGCACGGCGGTGAACCACGACGGGCGCAGCAACGGGCTGACCGCGCCGAGCGGCCGGGCCCAGGCCGCGGTGATCCACGCCGCGCTGGCGGACGCGGGGCTGCAGCCCTCCGAGGTGGGCTACCTCGAGGCCCATGGCACCGGCACCCCGTTGGGCGATCCTGTCGAGGTGGCGGCGCTGAAGACCGTCTTCAGCGAGGGGGAGGCGCCGCTGTGGGTGAGCTCCGCCAAGACCCAGCTCGGCCACCTGGAGGCGGCGGCGGGGGTCGCGGGCCTGCTCCGGGCCATCGGGGCTGTGCAGCACGGGCAGATCCCTCCACACCTGCACCTGCAGGAGCTCAACCCCAGGATCCGCCTCGGGCAGTCCAGGCTGGCGATCCAGGCCGGGGGAGCTCTCTGGAGCGCTCAGCGGCGGATCGCGGGGGTGAGCAGCTTTGGGCTGTCGGGCACCAACGCCCACGTGGTGATCGAAGCCCCCCCCGGAGGTGGAGGCGCCCGATCGGAGCCCCGATCGGAGCCCCGATCGGAGCCCCACGCCGTGCTGGTGGCCACCAGCGCCGCGGATCCAGCGGCGCTGGCCGCACGCTGGCGGCAGGTCCGGGCGGCGGCGGCGGAGCACGGGCTGGACGCAGCGGCGCGGGGGGCCGCTGAGGGGCGCGCCGATCTCCGGGTCCGGGCGTCGGTGGTGATCGCGTCCGATCAGCCTCTCCCCGAGACGATCGAGCCCCACCAGACCGAGCGGCGTCCACCGTCGCTGGTCTTTGCCTTCAGCGGCCAGGGCAGCCAGCATCCGGGCATGGGGCGACAGCTGTACGAGCTCGAGCCCGCCTACCGCGACGCGGTGGACGCGGTGGACGCGATCTTCCGGGAGCACGCCGGGGAGCCGCTGCTGCCCAGGCTCCACGGCGACGACGCAGAGCTGCTGCGCCGCACCGAGTGGACCCAGCCCGCCCTGTTCGCCCTCGAGTGGGGGCTGGCCAGCCTGTGGCGCTCGCTGGGGATCAAGCCCGACGCGGTGCTGGGGCACAGCGTCGGGGAGATCGTGGCGGCGTGCGTCGCAGGCGTGCTGCCGCTGCCCGACGCGGTGGTCTTGGTGGCCGAGCGGGGGCGCGTCCTCGGGGCCCTGCCCCCGGGCGGCGCCATGGTGGCCCTGGGGCTGCCGCCCGACGCCGTCGGGGCCCTGATCGAGGCTGAGGGGGTGTCAGAGCAGGTCGCGATCGCGGCGATCAACGGTCCGTCTCTGGTGGTGATCTCCGGGGCGGTCGCCGGGATCCAGCGGGTGGTGGCCCGGGTCCGGGGCTCGGACGCGCTGATCCGGGACCTGCCCGTGTCCCACGCGTTCCACTCGCCGCTGGTGGCCCCCGCCGCCGACGCGCTGGCGGCGCGTGTGGCGGAGCTGTCCCTCCAGCCACCACGGATCCCGCTGTACTCGTGCCTCACCGGTCGAAGGGCGGGGCCGGGGATCGCACACCCCGGCTTCTGGGTTCGCCACATCACCCAGCCCGTCCGGTTCGTCGACGCAGTGCGGGCGGCGGTCGACGACGGGCACGAGCTGTTCCTCGAGCTGGGCCCCCGTCGGGTCCTGGCGGTGGGGGGGGGCGAGGCAGCCCCGCAGGCCCGCTGGCTCGGAGGGCTCCGTCCCCAGGGGGACGATCGGGAGCGGGTGCTACAGACCGCCTCAGCGCTCCACCTGCAGGGGCTGAGCCCCCGCTGGCGGAGCCTGCATCGGGGGAGCCCCTGGCCGTCGCTACCACCCTATCCGTTCCAGCGCAGCACCCTGTGGATCGAGCCCGGTCCGGGGGAGGCCCGCGCAGAGGCGACGCTGCCCGGCGCCCGGATCCGGTGGGAGAACGTGGCTCCGGGGCCAGGCGATCTCCCCAGGGGCCCCTGGACCGTGCTGGGGAACCCCGACGGGCTGGGCGGTGCCCTGCAGCGCCGCCTCAGGGAGGCGGGGGTGGAGGCTAGCTGCCGCCCGGCGCTGCTCGACAAGCCCTCAGCGGTGATCTGGCTCCCCGATCCCCTGGCTCCGACGGGAGACAGACCCCAGCAGCGGATCGAGGCGGAGATCGCCCGGTGGGGGATCGTGGCCCGTGCCTCGGCGCTGCTCTTGGATCCCCGGGTCCAGCGGCTGTGGATCGTCGTGCGGGGGGGGCTCGCCGATCCCCTCCCGGCGGCCCTGATGGGCCTCGGTGCCACTGCGATCCTCGAGCACCCCCAAGGCTGGGGTGGGGTGGTGTGTCTCGCGGACGGGATCGGAGGTGCTGGGGCCACCGAGGCGGTGCTCGCCTCCGTCTCAGATCGCGAAGAGATCGTGGTGGTCGAGCCCGGCGCACGCCGGGTGCCCCGCCTCGTCCCGGCCCTGGTGCCCGCCTGGGCCCCCCCGGCCCTCGATCCAGAGGCTGAGTACCTGATCTCGGGCGGACTGGGGGCGCTGGGGCTGTCGTTGGCGGAGATCCTGGTGGAGCTGGGGGCACGGCACCTGCTGCTGTTGTCCCGCCGGGGCCTCGAGGGCGGCGGTGGATCGGTGGGGCAGGCCGTCGAAGAGCTCCGCCGGCGGGGGGTGACGGTCCGCTGCCCTGCGGGGGACGTCTCCGATCCAGCGGCGGTCTCCGGGGCGCTGGGGTCCCGGCCCCTGCGGGGGATCGTGCACGCAGCGGGGATCGCCTCCCCGGGGCCCCTCTCCAGCCTCGATCGAGACGCGTTGCTCGCGCCGATGCGGCCCAAGGTCCTCGGCGCCGAGCTCCTCGACGCGCTGACCCAGGACGCTCCCCTGGACTTCTTCGTCTTGATCTCGTCGGTCGCGGCGGTGTGGGGCAGCCGTGGCCTCGCCGCCTATGGGGCCGCGAACCGGGCCCTGCACGCCCTCGCGCGGCGGCGGCGGCGGGCTGGCCGCCCGGCCTCAGTCCTGGCCCTGGGCCCGCTGGCCTCGGGGGGGCTCATCGGTGGCGACGAGCTCGACGCGCTCGCGCGCATGGGGATCCGGGCCCTGGGGCTGGGCAGCGTGCAGCGGGCTCTGGTGAGCGCCCTCGCCTCGTCCGAGCCCGAGCTCGTGGTGGCCGAGGTCGACTGGGGGCGCCTCGCTCCGATCCTCGAGGCTCGGAGGCCCCGCCCCCTGCTCGAGCGGATCCGTCCCCGCGGACCCGAGCCCGTCGCCACCGCCGGGGGGCTGGAGCTGTCGGGGGTGCCCGCCGGGTCCCGCCGTCCGCTGCTGATCCGCAGGCTGGCCGATGAGGTCGCCCGGATCCTGGGCCGGGACGAGGGGATCGATCCAGGGCAGGGGTTCTTCGATCTGGGCCTGGACTCGGTGATGGCGGTGGAGCTCGTCGATCGCCTCCGGGCCCTGGTCGGGCTGGAGCTCCGGCCGACCGTGGCCTTCGATCACCCCACCGTCCAGGAGCTGGCGGATCATGTGCTCGGGCAGCTCGGCTACACCTCCGTGGTCCCGGTGCGGTCCCGTGAGCCCTCCAGGGCGGAGCCCGGTGTGGCGATCGCTGTCGTGGGGCTCGCGTGCCGGCTGCCCG
This sequence comes from Deltaproteobacteria bacterium, assembly GCA_011376105.1. Lineage (GTDB taxonomy): Bacteria > Myxococcota_A > UBA796 > UBA796 > DRPG01. The sequence continues at coordinate 12,306 of DRPG01000150.1, read as the reverse complement.
GGGCGACGGATCCCGAGGCCCTGTGGACCCTGCTCCAGGCCGGCCACGACGCGATCAGGCCGGTGCCCTCCGATCGCTGGGATCCGGACGCCTTCGACGGTCCCCGACGCCGGACCGCCCGCCACGGGGGCTTCCTTGAGGGCATCGATCGGTTCGATCCGGACGCCTTTGGGCTGTCCCTGGATCAGGCCCGGGCGATGGATCCGGCTCAGCGGCTGCTGCTGGAGGTGAGCTTCGAGGCGCTGGAGCGCGCCGGGATCGCCCCGGACGGGCTGGTGGGGGCTCGGGGGGGCGTGTTCGTCGGGATCGGGCGCTCCGAGTACTGGGAGCGCCTCCAACACCCCGATCTCGACGAGATCGATGCGATCTACCCCTGGTCGGGCACCGGCAACGAGGGCAGCTTCGCCGCCGGCCGCATCGCCTGGCAGCTGGGGCTCCGGGGCCCGGCGGTGGCGGTCAACACGGCGTGCAGCTCGTCGCTGGTGGCGGTCCACCTGGCGTGTGCGTCCCTGCGCGCCGGCGAGTGTGAGCTGGCCCTGGCGGCGGGCGTCAACGTCCTGCTCTCGCCCGAGCCCAGCGCCTGGCTGAACCGGATCGGGGCCCTGTCCCCCGAGGGTCGCTGTCGTCCCTTCGATGCCTCCGCCGACGGGTACGTCCGGGGCGAGGGCGCGGGGGTGGTGGTGCTCAAGCCCCTGCCCCGGGCGGTGTCCGATGGTGATCGAGTGCTGGCGGTGATCCGGGGCTCTGCGGTGGGCCACGACGGCGCCAGCGCAGGGCTCACCGTCCCCAGCGGCTCGGCCCAGGCTGCGGTGCTCCGCGCCGCGCTGGCGGACGCGGGGCTAGCCCCGGGCGAGGTGGCGGTGCTCGAGGCCCACGGCACCGGCACCCCGCTGGGTGATCCAGTCGAGATCGGTGCGGTGGCTGCGGTCTACGGTCAAGATCGCACCGCGCCGCTGTCGATCGGCTCGATCAAGTCCCAGATCGGCCACCTGGAGGCGGCGGCGGGGATCGCGGGCCTGATCAAGGCGATCCTGGCGCTGCAGCACCTGCAGGTGCCCGGCACCCTGCACCTGCAGGCCCTCAACCCAGCCCTGCCCCAGGAACGAGCGCTCCACTTCCCCCGCGCCCTGGAGGAGTGGCCCGATCAGGGAGGTGCGATCGGGATCAGCAGCTTTGGGATCAGCGGCACCAACGCCCACGTGATCCTCGGGCCCCGGCCCCCCGACGAGGCCCCCGGCGGGGAGCCCGACGAGGCCCCCGGCGGGGAGCCCGACGAGGCCCCCGGAGTCGATGTAGAGCCCCGGCTGCTGTTGATCAGCGGCCACGATCGACGCGCCCTGGAGGCCGCCCGCCTGGGAGCCCGGCAGGCCCTGAGGGCTCATTCGGGCGCGGACGTGGCGTCGATGCTGCTGTATGGGCGCTCCGCCCGGGCGTTCCGCGCCGCAGTGGTGGGCCGGGGGCGCGAGGCCCTGCGGCACGAGCTGCAGGAGCCGACGATCCAGGGCGTGGTCGAGGGGGGCGCGCCCCGGATCGGGCTGCTGTTCACCGGGGACGGCCCGCTGGCGGCGGCCAGCTCCGCCCTGGCCGCGTCCGATCCTGGGGCCGCTGCGTCCCTGCAGGAGGCGATCCGGGCCCTCCCCCCCCGGGTGCTCGATCCCGACGCGCTGCGGGCGGTGCTGCTCGATGGAGAGGAGCCCCCGGGGGCCGGCGTCGCGGCCCCCGGGTTGGTGGCCCTGGCCTGGGCGCTGGTCGCGCGCTGGCGGGCGCTGGGGGTAGAGCCTGTGGCGGTGCTGGGCCATGGCGTCGCTGAGATCGCGGCGGCGGTGGCCGCGGGGATCCTGAGCCTAGCCGACGGCATGCACCTCGCCGCGGCCTGGGGAGCGGCGCTGGACGCGCTGCCCGGAGGCGACGCAGCGATCACGGTGTCCGCTCCGGAGGAGGTGCTCAGCTCGCTGCTCGACTCGATCGAGGCGGTGTCGATCGTTGCGCACGACGGGCCGGATCGGGCGGTGTGCGGAGGCCCTGTGGCCCAGGTGAAGGCGCTGCACGAGGCCCTGGAGGGGCTGGGGCTGCCGGCGGCGTGGCTCCCCGAAGATCACGAGCGCCGTGGCCCGATGCTGCACGCTGCCCTGCCGGCGATCGAGGCCACGGCGGCGGGGCTGGAGCACCGCCGGGCACACCTGCCCTTCGTCAGCACCACCGGGGGAGCGATCGAGGCGGTGGGCCCCGAGCACTGGGCGAGCCACGCCCGGGCGCCGATGAGGCTCGCGGTCGGCCTAGATCAGCTGCTGCAGCGCTGTGATCAGGTGGTGGAGATCAGCCCGGCTCCCTCGGTGTCCGCGGCCGGGGCAGCGCCTCCGGGTGTGCTGTGGCCGAGCCTGGTCCCCGGCCACGATCCCCGGGAGATCTTGCTGCGGACCGCCGGCGCGCTCTGGGTCCGGGGCCAGCCGCTCACCCCGGGGGCCCTGCTGCGGCGGAGGACCCCGATCGAGCTGCCCACCACCGCGTGGACGCGGCGTCGGTGCTGGGTCGATCCACCGGTCCAGCGCCGATCGGGCGCGAGCCTTGTGATCGCGGAGTGGGAGCCTGCCCGGGCCTCCGGGCTCCACGGGGGCGCCCCGGCGGGGCCGGTGGTGGTGGTGGACACGCCGGACAGCGTGCTCGGGCCCGAGGTGGTGGAGGAGCTCGGGGCCGCGGGGCGGATCGCTGAGCTGAGGGGGCCCGGGGATCCCCTCGATGATGCCGCCCATGTCGTGGTCTTGACCACCCTGGACTTCGGGGGCGGATCGATCAGCGCGCCCTGTGAGGCCGCGCTGGCTCAGCTGCGGCGGCTGAGCCAGCGCCCGGCCCCCCGGCCCCGGCTGTGGTGGCTCACCCGGGGCGGGGTCTCGGTCGGAGAGGCCGAGGCGGTGCTGGAGAGCCAGGCCGCGATCTGGGGGCTCGCAGCCACCGCCGCCCTTGAGCACCCCGATCTGCGCTGCAGCGTCGTCGATCTCGATCCCGACGGAGGCACCGATGGGCTGGCGGAGGCCCTGGCGATCGGGGAGGAGCAGGCTGCGATCCGGGGCGGGGTGATCTCGGTCCCCCGCCTGCGCAGCTGGACCCCACCGAGCGCCGCCGGATCCGGGGGCGGCGATGGTGTACCTGCCTCGATCCGCTCGGATCGCAGCTACCTGGTCACCGGCGGCACCGGCGGCGTGGGGCGGGCGCTGGTGCCCTGGCTGCTCAAGCGTGGCGCTGGCCTCGTCTGGATCCTCGGTCGGACCCCTCCGTCGGCGGAGATCGCGGCCCAGCTGGGCCCCGGGGCGTGGAGGTTCCTGGCCTGCGACGTGGGGGATCGGGCGTCGCTGGAGGAGGCGCTGGATCGGGTGGGCGGCGCCGGGCCACCCCTGGCGGGGGTGCTCCATGCGGCCGCGGAGGGCGTCGACGGGCTGCTGCGGGGCGCGACCCCCGAGCAGCTCAAGGTGGCGCTGCGGGCCAAGGTCTCCGGAGCGAGGCACCTGCACGAGCTGACCCACGGGCTGGAGCTGTTCGTGCTGTTCTCGTCCGCGGTGGCCTGGCTGGGCCTCGAGGGACAGGGCGTGTACGGGGCCGCCAACGCCGCGCTGGACGGGCTCGCTCAGCGTAGGCTAGCCCGGGGCCAGCCTGCGATCAGCGTCGCCTGGGGTCCCTGGGCCGGGGACGGGCTCGCGGATCGACGGGATCAGGCGGGGTGGGCGGCCGATGGGGTGAGCTGTCTCGAGGCGGGACAGGCCCTGGAGCTGCTGGAGCAGGTCCTCGCCGGCCCGGCGGCGGCGATCGCGGTGATCGACGTGGCCTGGGATCGGTTCGTCCAGCGCTATGGAACGATCCCCCCCCGGCTGCTGGGGCTGCCGGGGGTCCACGCCGCCTCTGGATCGTCACCCGGTGCCGGGCCCGATCGGGACACGGCCCTGGTGGCGGCGCTGCGGGCGGCTCCGGTGGGTCAGCGCAGGGCGATGCTGGCCGAGGCGATCACGCCGTTGATCGTTGAGCTCCTCAGCGTGCCCTCGGAGGGGATCGCGCCCCGGCGGGGCTTCTTCGAGCTGGGCCTGGACTCGGTGGCTGCGGTGGAGCTGGCCCGACGGCTCAGCGATCAGCTCGGGCTGCGCCTGCCCCCCACCACCGCCCTCGATCATCCTGATCTCGAGGCCCTGATCTCTGCCCTGCTCGGGCGGCTGGGCCTGGGGCTCGTCGACGAGATCGAGGTGCGCTCAGCGCCCGCACCGGTCGACGAGGCGGTGGCGATCGTGGCCATGGCCTGCCGCTTCCCCGGAGCCGGGAGCCCCGAGGCGCTGTGGGCCCTGCTGAGGTCCGGCGAGCACGTGATCCGGCCGGTGCCCCCCGAGCGCTGGGATCTGGAGAGCTGGTACGCCCCGCTGCCGGACGGACAGACCGCGTCCGGACGCCTGGATCGGATGTATGCCCGGGAGGGGGGCTTTCTCGAGGGCATCGATCAGTTCGAGCCGGAGTTCTTCGGGATCAGCCCCCGGGAGGCGAGCAGCCTCGATCCCCAGCAGCGGCTGCTGCTGGAGGTGGCGTGGGAGGCCCTGGAGCGGGGCGGACACGCCACCCCTGCGCTGCGCGGGAGCCGCACCGGCGTGTTCGTCGGGATCTCCGATCGTGGCTACCTACAGCGCTCAGCCCGGGCTGGATCGCCCCTGTACCCGGACGCCTGGGCCGGCACCGGCAACACCCCCTCGTTCGCTGCGGGGCGGGTGGCCCACGCCCTGGGGCTGACGGGCCCGGCGGTGGCGCTCGACACCGCGTGCAGCTCGTCGCTGGTGGCGGTCCACCTGGCGGCCTCCGCCCTGCGGGCCGGGGAGTGCGATCTGGCGCTGGCCGGTGGCGTGTCCCTGCAGCTGCTGCCCGACGACACCGCGTACCTGTGTGCGCTGGGGGCCCTGTCGCCCACCGATCGCTGCCGTCCGTTCGATGCCTCCGCTGATGGGTACGTCCGCAGCGAGGGCGCGGGGGTGGTGCTGCTGCGCAGGCTGTCCGACGCGATCGCCGACGGCGATCGGGTGTTGGCGGTGATCCGGGGCTCTGCGGTGGGTCACGATGGCGCCAGCGCGGGGCTCACCGTCCCCAACGGGGCCGCACAGGCCGCGGTGATCCGGGCCGCGGTGGCGTCCGCCGGGGTGGATCCGGCTGAGGTGGGCTACCTCGAGGCCCACGGCGCTGGCACCCCGCTCGGAGATCCAGTCGAGGCCCGCGCGGTCGATGCGGTCTATGGCGATCGTGGCGATCGTCCCCGCCTGCGGATCGGCGCGATCAAGGCGGTGCTGGGGCACCTGGAGCTGGCGGCGGGGATCGCGGGCCTGATCAAGGCAGTGCTGGTGCTACAGCATCGCCTCATCCCCGCTCAGCCCCTGCAGCGGCTGAGCCCCGACGTCGCCCTCGACGGGCTGCAGATCCCCACCGAGGCCGCTGCCTGGCCCGGAGGCCCTGCCCTGGCCGCGGTCAGCGCGTTCGGGCTGTCGGGCACCAACGCCCACGTGGTGATCGAGGGGATCGCGACCGAGGGAGAGGACGCGAGCCCTCCGGTGGACGTCGCGGAGCGTCCGATCCACCTGCTCGCCCTGTCCGCGCGCTCTGCAACGTCCCTGCAGCGGCTGGCGGCGGCCGTGGCCGATGTGCTCGTGGGGGAGGGACAGCGCTCACCCCTGCCCGACGTCGCTGCGTCGCTGCACCGGCGCCGGGCGCTCGAGGTGCGGAGCGCGGTGGTGGCGTCCACCGTGGAGCAGGCCGCCTCGGCTCTGGCGACGATCGTGCCCACGATCTCGTCCTCACCTCCACGGATCGCGTGGCTGTTCAGCGGCCAGGGGGCCCAGCTGGCGGGTCAGGCGACCGGGCTGGCCGAGGCCTTCCCAGCCTTCGCCGAGCACCTCGACCACGCCGCCCGGATCCTTGAGCCCCACCTCGATCGTCCGCTGCAGGAGCTGCTCGACGATCCCGAGGCCCTACGGCGGACTGAGCACACCCAGCCCGCCCTGATGGTGATCGGCACCGGGATCGCGGCCCTGCTGCGGGGCCTCGGGATCCAGCCGGTGGCGGTGGCGGGGCACTCCATGGGGGAGCTGGTCGCTGCGGCGGTGGCGGGCGTCTGGTCCCTGCCCGATGCGCTGGTCCTGTCCGCGATCCGGGGCCGGATCCTGGCGGAGGATGTGGCCGAGGGCTCGATGGCCGCGGTGTTCGCCTCCGCTGAGGCGGTGCGGCCCCTGCTGGCCGACGGGGTGGAGCTGGCTGCGCTCAACGCACCCGACGAGGTCGCGATCTCGGGTCCGCCTGGGCCGATGGCGCAGACCGTGGCCGCGCTGACCACAGCGGGGATCGAGAGCCGCAGGCTCGAGACCAGCTGTCCGTTCCACTCCGCCGCGGTCGATCCCGCGCTCGATCGATGGGAGGAGGCGGTGGCCCGGATCGAGGCGTCGATGCCGTCGATCCCCCTGGTGAGCCTGCGCACCGGCCAGCCCGAGGATCGAGCCCTGCTGGATCCGGGGACCTGGCGTCGCCACGCCCGGGAGCCGGTGGACGCGGTCGGGGGCCTAAGGGCCCTGGCGGGGCTGGGCTGCGACGTCCTGGTGGAGCTGGGGGGGCGCCCCGTCCTGCTGGGCCTCGCGGCCCGGCACCCCGACCTGGGGGGGATCGGCAAGATCCCGACCCTCGATCCCCAGCGGCCGGATCCAGCCCGGGACCTGGCGGGGGCCCTGGCCGGGCTGTTCGAGGCCGGCGCCGACGTCGACTGGGCCGCCTGGGACGCCCCCTGGCCCCGGCGCAGGGTGCTGGTGCCGACCTATCCGTTCGATCGGCGCCGGTTCTGGCTGGAGGAGATCCAGTGGATCGGCCACGCCTATGGCGTGTCTTGGGTGCACGCCTCGTCCGGGGCCTCGTCCGGGGCCTCGTCCGGGGCCTCGCATGGGACCCCAGGGACGTCTGACTCAGCGAGCTGGTCGGTCCTCGGCCCGGACGCGGCGGTGGCGGTCGAGGTGTTGCAGCGCGCCGGAGTGCCCGCCGGGGTGGCGGAGCCCGGGTCCCCCGCGGCCGGGGCTCGGGTCCTGGATCTGCGCTGGCTCGATGCACCCCGGCTGGAGGACGCCGCCTGGGGGATCCTCGAGCTGGCCCGGGCGCTGGGCTCGGGGACCTTGAGGGTGGTGACCCGGGGGGCGATCGCGGTGGCGGCAGAGCCCGTCGATCCCGAGTCGACCGGGATCTGGGGCCTGATCCGCGGCCTGATCCTCGAGCGCCCTGGCCTGGCGTCGGGGGTGATGGATCTGGACGAAGGGCTCGAGGGGTTACCTCTGGCCCTGGGGATCGGCGAGGACGAGGTCGTGGTCCGCCGGGGGGAGGCGTATGTGCCCCGGCTAGAGCGGCTCACCCTCGAGGCGCACGAGCCGTCGGTGTCGGGCCGCTGGTGGATCACCGGGGGCGTGGGCGCGCTGGGGCTCTCAGCGGCGGGCTGGCTCGCCGCACGCGGGGCCACGTCGCTGGTCCTCATCGCCCGGACGCCCCCCGAGGCGATCCCCGCCGTCGAGGCGCTCCGGAGCCAGGGGATCGAGGTCTCGGTGGTGGCCGCGGACATCTCGGACGAGGCGGCGGTGGCCGAGCTGGCCCAGCAGCACCCACCTGACGGCGTGATCCATGCCGCGGGGATCACCAGGCCCCGATCCCTGGAGCAGCTCACCGAGCCCGATCTACAGGCAATCTTTGCCGGGAAGGTCGAGGGCGCCAGGGTGCTCCAGCGTGTCCTCGCCGATCGTTGCCTGCAGGGGCTCGTCTTGTTCTCGTCGGTGGCCGCGACCTGGGGGAGCCGCTCGCTGCTGGCCTACTCCGCCGCCAACGCCTACCTCGACGGCCTCGCCGCCTCTCGCGGAGCGGGCGTGGAGGGGGCGGCGGGGCCCACGATCAGCATCGCCTGGGGCCCCTGGGGTGGAGGGGGCATGGTGGACCCAGAGCGGGCCCGCACCCTCGCACGGTCGGGGCTGCAGCTGCTCGATCCCGATCGTGCGCTGGAGGCCCTGGGGGCTGCGCTGGTGGCCCGGCGATCCCACACCGTGATCGCCCGGATCGACGCACCCCGGCTGGTGGCGGCGCTGTCGGCGGTGCGCCCCAGGCCTCTGCTCGAGGCCCTCGTGCCACCGGACACGGCCTCTGCAGAGCACGGGCCCGGCCCGGAGCCCGATCGCCCCGGAGATCGTCTGCTGGCGCTGGACAGCGGGGCTCGCCGGGCCGCGCTGATCGCCCACCTGCAGCAGCGCGCGGGCGAGATCCTGCGGATCCCCGCCGATCGCCCCCTCGCCCCGGACGAGCTCCTCGCGGATCGGGGCCTGGACTCGCTGATGGCCACCGAGCTCAAGACCGCGCTGCTCGCGGATGGGCTCGATGTCCCGCTGGGGCGCCTGCTCGGGGGCCCAAGCCCCGAAGAGCTGGCGATCATGATCGAGGCCCGCCTCGAGCCGCCCCCCGAAGACACCGAGCCCTCAGGAGCGACCGTGCCCCCGGGGCTCCCGCCCCGGGTGCTGGTGTGGACCCACCTCGCCGCGCTGATCGTGGGGATCGCGCTGGCGAGCGCGCTGTGGGGGATCTGGAGCGCTCAGCTGCGCCCCTGAGTCAGACCTCGACCCGGAGCGGCTGATCTTCGAGGAAGGCGCGGTAAAGGAAGCCCAGCAGCTGATCCGCCACCGGCTCCCCCACCGGGACCAGCCCGGTGCGGGAGGTGCGGGTCGAGGCGTCCTTCATCTGGTGCAGCACGTCGAGGTGGCCCGCGTCGATCTTGTCGGGGACGGCGCCGTCGAGTTGGAGCGCGCCGAGCCACAGCAGCACCATGGCGCAGTGATTGGGGGTGAGCTGATCACCGTTGGCGAACACGGCCTGCAGGAGCATGTCGCCGGTGAAGGGCTCCCCTCCGATCTCCTTGCTCGGGGCCGGATCGGCCTCGAGCCGGCCCTGGCTGCGCCAGGCCGCGATTGGATCGCCGTGGTAGCCAAACTCAGCCATCGCCCTGAGGGAGAGGTAGCCCCCGAACCGATCCGCGGGCTCGAGCCGCTCGACCAGGGCGACCTCGGTGCTCGCCTGGATCGGGCAGGAGATGACCAGCTGCTGCTCAGAGCCAGCGTCCTCCCCGGACTCGCCGATCGTCAGCTTCACGTCACCCGCGCTACCGGCGGAGGGATCCGCACCCAAAGCGCCTCCATCCTGTGAGGTTCTGCGGAGCCTATCACGCTGCTCGGCGGATCCCCGGCCCCGGCGAGGACGCGTCGCCCCGGCCCCCGGGGATGTGCCCTGGCAGGCCCTGTGTGCCGGATCGGTCGGGGGGCGATCCGCCAGCCGGATCGGGTCTGGGGGGATCGCCAGGGGGGGATCCGGTGCACCCGCCGGCCCGGGCGGGGTCTCATCCGGAGCAGGGCGTTGTGGGGGCTCGGGGGGGTGGGTTAGCCTCCAGGAGCAGACGTCTGTGGAGGTTGTATGCCACCAGCCCTGAAGATGGGAGACGCAGCCGGTGGCGTCATCCTCGCCGGAGCGAACACCACCGTGTTCGTCGAGTCCAAGCTGTGGGCGGTGGTGGGCTGTCCCGTCATCCCCCACGGAAAGCCGCCCTGTGCACCCGCGCCGAGCATGGTCATGACCGCAGGTCCCCACACCGTGTTCGTCCAGGGGGTCCCGGGCCTCCACCTCGCGGATCAGTCGTCCTGCGGCTGCCCGGGGGCGCCCGGCGCCCCCACCGTGAAGGCCAACGGGTGAGGGCCCGGCGCTGAGCGGGCGGGGCCCGGCGCTGAGCGGGCGGGGGCCTGGCTGGAGCCAGTGACGGTGGGTCGATGGGTGGGGAGCCGGCTGTCGGGAGCGGCGGCCCGGCCTCCGGCGGGCAACCGCCTTCGAGTCAGCGCTGATCGCTGTCCTCAGGCTGTCGGATCGCACTGTGGTGGATCCGCGTCGGTGCAGGGGACAGGAGCAGCCTCTACCTGGGCTTGCGCCTGGGGGCTGCAGTGATATCGCGGCACCCCATGAAGCGAGCGTCGTGCCCGAACCCGGGGTGTTGGAGCGGCTGGGTGTGGTCCGCCCCGGGCCTCACCGATCGGCTCGATCGTGGCCACAGCCGCCGCTGCCAGGTGTGCCACGGCACCGGCCGGATCGACGAGCGCGCGATGGATCTGTGGTCTGCAGGGATCGTCGTCGTCGGCGCGACCGATGAAGACTTCCGCTCCTCTCCAACCCTGTGGGCCCCATGAGCGCGCAGGAGCCACCCCGGGTGCGGGTCCTCGGGATCGCCCAGGACGGCGGTCATCCCCAGGCAGGCTGCATGGAGCCCTGCTGTGCGCCTGCCTGGCTCGATCCGGGTCGGGGGCACCGGGTGGCGTCCCTGGGGCTGGTCCAGGGCACGCAGCGATGGCTCGTGGACTGCACCCCTGATCTCCCGGATCAGCTCCGCCTCGTCGGGGGCCCCCCCCTCGACGGGATCCTGCTCACCCACGCCCACATGGGGCACTACACCGGGCTGCTCCACCTCGGCCCTGAGGCCTGGGCTCCGTCGGGGATCGCGGTCTACGTGATGCCGGGCATGCGGGCCTTCCTCGAGGGCAACGCCCCCTGGTCCGCCCTGATCTCCGGCGGGCACGTCCGGCTCGTCGATCTGGCCGCCGATCGACCCCTGAGGCTGACCGATCAGCTCCAGGTGATCCCGTGGGAGGTCCCCCACCGGGGTCCGTGGACCGAGACCGTGGCCTTCGTGATCCAGGGCCCGAGCCGGCGGGTGTTGTTCGTCCCTGACATCGATCGCTGGGAGGGCTGGCCCCGCGACATCGCGGACGTCCTCTCTGAGGTCGACGTCGCCTATGTCGACGGGAGCTTCTTCGACATGGGGGAGCTCCCCCGGCGCGATCGCTCCGAGATCCTCCACCCGCTGGTGCGGGAGACGATGGATCGTCTGCAGTCCGAGACGCTGCGGAGCCGGGTGCGCTTCCTCCACCTCAACCACACGAACCCGATGCTCTCTCCTGGATCTTCGGCGTGGAGAGAGGTCCATGATCGCGGGTTTCGGATCGCGGTCGAGGGAGAGGAGGTGGAACTGTAAGGTCGATGGCGCTATAGCGGCTCGTTCCGTGGGAGGTAATTGGGATGGCGGCTTCGAACCTTGGCCAGATGATCCTGGAACGAGCAGCCAGGAGCGGCTCAAAAGATGCGTTTCGGCTGCGCAGGGGTGATGCCTACGTCGGCGTCACCTGGGGCGAGGTGCGGCCCAGGCTCGACCACATCGCAGCCGGCCTGCTCTCGGCCATAGAGCTGGCCGACGATGCACACATCACGATCGTCGGCAACACCAGCATGGACTGGATCTTGTGCGACTTCGCGGCCCTGAGCATCGGCCTGCGGACCGTGCCCGTGTATGCGAGCCTGCTCCCCGAAGAGGTGGGCTACATGCACGTCGACACGAAGGCCGTCCTGGCGATCGTGGAGGACGCGGCCCAGCTCGCGAAGATCCGCGAGATGCGAGGGGGCTTCACCTTCTTCGACAAGGAGTACAGCCCGGATCAGATCGATCTCGCTCACGTCGTGGTGATCGATCCCACCGGGCTCGAGGCCGCAGACGACTGGGAGAGCCTCGCAGATCTCGAGGCGAGGGGGGCGGAGAAGCTCGAGGAGCTCAAGCCTGCGATCGAGGAGCGTCGGGCGAAGATCGAGCGCAGCCACACCGCGACCTACACCTACACCTCGGGCACCACCGGTCCGCCCAAGGCCGTGATCCAGACCCACGAGAACATGCTGTCGATGCTCGAGATGAGCGACAAGGATCAGCTGTTCAACGAGAAGGTGTCCAGGGGCGGGCTGTTCCTCTTCCTGCCGCTGGCCCACAGCTTCGGTCGGCTGATCGAGCTGGCGGGCCCGTTCTTCGATGCACCCCTGATCATCTCCTCGGTGCCCACCCTCGCCGACGATCTCAAGGTGGCGCGCCCTGGCTTTTTCCCGTCTGCGCCCCGCGTCTACGAGAAGATGAAGGCGAAGATCGAGGGCGCGGTCGCCGGTGCACCACCGGTGCGCCAGCGCCTGTTCCGCTGGGCGATGGACACGGGCAAGGCCACGATCCCGTACCGCTCCCGAGGAGAGCCCGTCCCCACCCTGCTGCGGCTGCGGTACCGCCTCGCCGATCGGCTGGTGCTGTCCAAGCTGCGGGAGCGCCTCGGCTTCGATCAGACCGGGCTGCTGCTGTCGGGCTCGGCTCCGCTCGGGGTCGATGTGCACGAGTTCTTCCTCGGGATGGGCCTCGAGCTGATGGAGGCCTATGGGCTGACCGAG
>DRPG01000149.1 GCA_011376105.1 Deltaproteobacteria bacterium | reverse complement strand
GGGGGGGGGGGGGGGGGGGGGGGAACAAGCCAGGTCTTGGCCGGTGGGTGCGAAGCGTAGCACGCACGCTGACCCAAGGAGGCCTTGAGCCCCTCCCCACCGCTCCCCCGATCAGGCTTGGGGGGAGATCGGGGGGAGAGGTAGGGAGAGAGGGCTCCCCGGGTCAGCAGCTCTGAACACGTGTCCAGTATAGCGCTATTCGGCCAACACCGCATCACACACGGCGGCGGCGACCCTCGCGTGACCCTGATCCGACAGCGTCCAGCCTCCGACCGTCAGCCCGGAGCGGCGGCTGGGCTCCCGGGGCCAGCCCGACCACAGATCGACGAAGGTCACGCCCTCGATCGAGGCCGCGAGCTCGGTCAGCTGGGCGTTGTAGGCCCCGATCCGCGCGTCGAGGCTGGCCTGCTCGCTGCCTTCGTCGCCTTCCTTGCCCTCCCCGGGCCTGCCCTCCCCGGGCCTGCCCTCCCCGGGCCTGCCCTCCCCGGGCCTGCCCTCCCCGGGCTCAAGGGCGGGGGAGACCGGGCCGATCAGCAGCACCTCGGGGCGGATCTTGCGGGTCTTGGCCCGCAGCTGGGTGACGATCGTCTCGAGCTCGGCGCGGATCGCTGCGGGCTGGCTGCCCTCCTGGGCCAGCTCCCGGGCCCCGAGGGCGACCACGACCCACGACGGGCGCAGCTCCCGGACCGGCTCGAGGCGTTCCTTGAAGGTGGCGGTGGTCTCCCCCAGCACCACCCGATCGACGACGGTGAACCGGGCCGGCTGTCGCTCCTCGAGGCAGTCCGCGAGGACGGTGACCCAGCCCCCCGGCACCGTCTGATCGGGGGCGGTGTTGTTCAGGGGTGCGACCACCGGCCCATCGCCGACCGCGACGACAGGCAGGGGGGCCGCAGCGGCCAGCCAGGTTGTGCACAGGAGCCCGAGCACGACATCTCCGTCGGGCGGTTCAACCCACGAGGCGGGGCCGGCAGTCCGCGCGCCCGAATCTAACCCGTCGCGACCGGGGTCCCGCCACCATACAAGATCCCGCGAGGAGGACGTCTTGGGCCTTGACTACCGCGTCCGATGTTGTCCCGACGGGCTGATGACGGATCGGCGCCGTCACGTGTCCGTGCTGGACTGCACGATCCGCGACGGGGGGATCTGCAGCGGCTGGCACTTCCCGCCGGGGCTGGTCCGCAGGACTGTGGCCGGCCTGGCCGCGGCGGGGGTCGACATCATGGAGATCGGCTACCAGACCGCGGCGGGGGTGTTCGACGAGGACGAGGTCGGTCCCTGGCGGTTCTGCCGGGAGGCGGAGCTCCGGGAGGTGGCCGACGCCAAGGGCGACATGCGGCTGTCGTGCATGGTCGACGTGGGGCGGATCGGGGCCTCGGATCTACGGCCGGCCGACGACAGCGTGATCGACATGATCCGGGTGGCCTGCTACGCCGCTCAGATCGACGAGGCCATCGAGCTGTCGGAGCACGCCCTGTCCCTGGGCTACGACGTGTTCTGCAACGTGATGGCGGTCACCCGGTGCACCCCGCAGGCCGTGGACGCGTTCCTCGAGCGCCTGCGGGGCAGCGGTGTGCCCAACGTGGCGGTGGTCGACAGCTTTGGCGCGATGTACCCCCACCAGGTGCGCTACCTGATCCGGAAGTACAAGAACTGGCTCCGGCCCGATCAGCGGGTGGGGGTGCACCTCCACAACAACCAGCAGACCGCGTTCGCCAACGCGATCGCCTCGATCGATGAAGGGGCAGACGTGGTCGACGCGAGCATCTTCGGCATGGGCCGGGGGGCGGGCAACGTGCCCCTGGAGCTGCTGTTGATGTACCTCGACGCACCCCGCTTCGACGTGGAGCCGGTGCTGGAGCTGGCCGATGCGTTCACCGCGCTGCGGGCCGAGCTCCGCTGGGGCTACGAGGTCCCATATGCGATCACCGGCTGGCTCAACCACCACCCCCGCTCGGCGATCGAGCGCGTGCGCGCTGCGTCGGCCGAGAGCCTGGAGCTGTGGGGCTCGCTGACCCGGGATCGGCCGATCCCCCGGCACCACCGGGCCCGGACGGAGGTCCCGTGAGCCTCCGTCCCGAGGGGATCAGCCTGCTGTGGCCCACCGTCCCGCTGTATGTGATGGAGGGGCCCGTGCCGGGTCCCACCGCCCTGATCCAGGCCGGCATCCACGGCGACGAGATCGCCGGTGTCCACGCGCTGCAGGAGCTGCTGGAGGAGGGCCGGCGCCCGGCGGCGGGGCGACTGCTGGTGGTGCCGGTGATGAACCCCGCCGCCTACCGGGCCCGCACCCGGACGGCCCCCGGAGGGCTCGATCTGAACCGCTGCTTCCCCGGGGATCCGGACGCTGAGGCTCCCGAGTCCAGGCTGGCGGCGGCCTTCATGGCCCTGGTGCGGGACGAGGCTCCGGCCCTGGTCGCTACGCTGCACGAGAGCAAGGAGCGCTACGATCCCGAGGTCACACCATCGTTCGGCCAGACCCTGGTGTACGGGGTCGAGCCGTGTCCCGGGCTGCTCGCGTCGGTGGTCGATGGGCTCAACGAGGCCCCGGGCGACGCGGCCGAGCGCTGGGAGACGCTGTACTACCCCGTCGCCACCAGCTCCACCGAGGTGATCGTCGACGCGATGGGCTGCATCGGCACCTGCGTCGAGACCTGGATGGGCTTCGACGAGCCCCGGCGGATCGCGATGCACAAGGAGGTCGTGCAGCGGCTGCTCGATGGGATCGGGGTGGGCCTGGTGTAGCCCCCGATCCAGGGCCTGCGCCCGTCGGCTCACCCCCCCCCGGCTGCGCCCTTGAGCAGCTCCAGCCCCGACAGGCCGAGGCCCCCAAGCTGGGTGCCGAGCCAGAACACCACGAGGACCGGCACCAGGATCGACGCGACGGCCAGGGCGATGCCGAAGCCCACCACCGCGTAGTCGAGGATCCCCGGGGGGGAGCCGGTCCTGCGGAACCGCTCGATCAGCCGCAGGTTCCGCTTGTTGCTCTTCCAGACGAGATCGAAGGCGTCCCCGAGCCCGGGGAGCATCCCGAAGAACACGTCCACCGTGATGTTGCCGATCATCCGCACCAAGACGATCCGGGGCACGTGCTGGCGCAGGGCCAGAGCCAGCAGGGTGATCGAGCCGATGCCGGTCAGCGCATCGCCGGCGGTGGGCACGAGCAGGCCGATGACGCCGTCGAGTCCGAAGCGTAGCCCCGTGCCCGGGACCCGGACGCTGTCGTCGAACACCCGGACCAGCAGCTTCACCCAGCTCGGCAGCGCGTCGTCGGCGACTCGGCTCAGCGCCTTGTTGGGCGCCCTCGATCCTCCCGCCACGAGACCTCCGTCCGTGCATCCTATGGTGATCGACGCCCTCGGTGCTGCCGCGTTAGGCGCGTTGCCTCATCGAGGAACTCCATGGCCCCCGCACCGACCCGAACGAGGTTTGCTCCCTCCCCCACCGGCTCCCTGCACGTCGGCAGCGTCCGCACCGCGCTGTACTGTCTCCTGGCCGCTCACCGCACCGGCGGCCACTTCCTGCTCCGGATCGAGGACACCGATCGGGCGCGCTCGACCGAGGAGTCCGCTCAGGGGATCCTCGCCGATCTGCGGTGGCTCGGGCTCGAGTGGGACGAGGGGCCGGGGATCGAGGCCGAGACGGGCCCCTTCTTCCAGAGCGAGCGCCTGGAGCTGTACCAGGCCCACGTGCAGCAGCTCCTCGATCGGGGGCTGGCGTACCGGGCCTGGGAGACCCCGGAGGAGCTGGCCCAGATGCGCCGCGAGTCCGAGCGCAGCAAGCAGAGCTTCCGCTACCGGCGGCGCGACTACGCTCCAGAGGAGCTCGCCCGGTTCGAGGCCGAGGGGCGGGTCCCCACCATCCGCTTTCGCTCGCCTGGCCACGACGTCACGATCGCCGATCGCGTCCAGGGGGAGGTCAGCCAGTCCGCTGACGAGCTCGAGGACTTCGTGATCGTCAAGGGAGACGGCTGGCCCACCTACCAGCTCGCGGTGGTGATCGATGACCACCACATGGGCGTCGATCTGGTGCTGCGTGGGGTAGAGCACCTGCAGAACACCCACAAGCATCTGCAGCTGTACGAGGCCTTTGGCTGGGATCCACCCGAGCACGGTCACCTGCCGCTGATCTTCAACCCCAACGGCAGCAAGATGAGCAAGCGCGACAAGGGTAAGGCCGCGCGGGAGGCCGTCCGACAAGTCGCTAGGGAGGAAGGGCACGCGGCGGGGGAGCACGGCTGGCTCGCCGAGCGCACCGGGCTGGCGGTGGCGGTGCTCGACAGCTTCATGGCCAAGCAGTCCGACGCGGTCTCGGTCTCCGAGCAGATCGCGGAGGCCCTCGGGGTGGAGCTGCCGATGATCGACGTCCTCGACTTCCGCGAGGCGGGCTACCTGCCTGAGGCCTTGATCAACTACATGGCCCTGCTGGGCTGGAACCCAGGTGACGAGCGGGAGATCCTGTCTCTGGACGAGCTGATCGAGGCGTTCAGCCTCGATCGGGTCAACAAGACGCCGGCTCGCTTCAACGCCGACAAGCTCGCCTGGGTCAACTCCCAGTACATGCAGGCGCTGCCGATCGAGGTCCTGATGGTGCGGCTGGGGCAGTGGCTCGAGGTCGCGTCCTCGCCGATGTCGGGGCTTAGGCCCGCCGATCAGCAGGCCCTGATCGAGATGTACCGCCCCCGGGCCAAGACCTTCCGCGACATCGATCAGCTCGGCGCCTTCTTCTTCGAGGCCCCCACCGGGTGGGCCCCCAAGCAGGTCAAGAAGCACCTCGACAAGGGTGGAGGCTGGGATCGGCTCGAGCAGACCCGGGCGGCTCTGGGGGACGTGGGCCGCTGGGAGGCTCCGTCGCTGCACAAGGCGTTCGATGCGCTGTGCGAGGCCACCGGGGTGGGCCTGGGCAAGTACGCCCAGCCCGTGCGGATCGCGGTGACGGGCACCGGCGTCAGCCCCGAGATCTTTCAGACCCTGGCGTTCCTTGGTCGGGACGAGACCTTCGCCCGGATCGATCGCTGCCTGGCCGCCCGGATCTCCGAGCCCCCCGCCTGATCCCCGAGGGGAGCTCGGTCCTGGCTCGTCCTGCGCGCTCCTCGATCCCGGAAGATCACATCCTGGACTGGCTCGTCCCAGGGCGCCCCCGGCGAGTCGCTGTGAGATCGTCTTGCTCGGAGCAGGCCGATGGTCCGATGCTGCAGCTCTCGATCCGGACACGGTGGACGGGCGGTGCAGGTCCGGTAAGGAAGCACTGCATGATCTCCCCGCTCATCTGCTGGTCGCTGGGGCTCGTCCTCGCCTCGGAGCCTCCGCCGGAGTCCCAGGAGTCCCAGGAGTCCCAGGAGTCCCAGGAGTCCCTGGAGTCCCTGGAGCGCGCGGTCCAGGGGGTGCCCCCCGGGGGAGGGTGTCCCTGGCTGCAGGGGGTGATCCTCGACGAGCGACGGGTGATCACCGTCCGGGCCGAGGACGGCGCGATCATCGAGGAGAGCTCCCGTCAGCAGCGCGCCCTCACCGCAGAGATCCACCTGGGGTGGCCCACCGGACGGATCCGGGTGGCGCTGGATCCCAGCGGTCCAGCGCCGCTCGACGAAGCGCTCCGCCTGGAGCTCCAGCGTCAGCGAGCGCGGTGTGATCCCGATCCGATCCCCCCTAAAAGGCCCGGCCCTGCGCCGGAGGTCGGTCCACAGCGGGATCTGTCCGGGGCGCCGGCGCTCCCTGATCCATCGCTCCCCCGGGCGATCGCGGCGGCGACGGCGGCGGCCCTCGCCCAGCGCAGGGCCTCGGGGGTTTGGGTGACGGCCGAGCTCGGCCGGTGGCGCTGGATCCCGATCGAGGGGCCGGCGCGGATCGAGCCGATCGATCAGCTGATCGTGCGGATCTGGGCCAGGGAGCAGGCCGAGGGGGGGCGGATCGGGACCGATCAGATCTTGTTCCTGGGGCGTGCCAGCCACCGGATCGCCGTCGAGCCCCTCGAGGCTGCGGCCCGGCTCCTCTCCGGGCAGCTGCAGGCGTGGTCCGCGCTGCCGATCCCCGGGGAGGGCTACGTCGGTCCGGTGCTGTTCGAGGCCGCCGCGTCCGCGGATCTGTTCCAGCGCCAGCTCGCCCGGGGGCTGATGGATCCTCCGGGGGAGGCGCCTCCGTCCCTGGCGCTGCAGCAGCGGGTCTTCCCCCGGGGCTGGTCGGTGATCGACGATCCAGATCGCCTCATCGACGCTCCTGCGGCCTTCCGCGTCGATCGGGAGGGGGAGCCCGGGGCCCGGGTGGAGCTGGTCGTCGACGGCGTGGTGACCGATCACCTCACCTCGTGGGCCTCAGGGCCGGGGATCCGGAGCAACGGTCACGCCCGCGGCGAGGGCGGCGCGCCCGCTGCCATGCCCTCGAACCTGCTGATCCAACCCCACCGCGTCTCGTCCGAGGCCCGGATCCATCGGCGGGCCCGCCGCGCCGCCCGCCGCCGGGGGCTGGATCGCTACCTCGTGATCCGCAGGCTGCAGGATCCCTCGCTGCGCCCGGAGGGAGCGAGCGAGCCCATCGAGATGTCGTGGGTCCTGCGCGATGGCAGCCGGCAGCCGATCCGGGGCCTGGCGCTGGCGTCTTTGGGGCGGCTGCCCCTGGGGGACCCCCTCGCTGCGGGTCGGATCGAGCGCTACGCGGTGTTGATGACCCTGCCCGGGCAGCCCGTCGGTCCGGTCGAGGGGGTCCCGGTGCTGCTGTCCGCCCCCAGCGTGTTGCTCGACGGGGTCTCCCTGGTGCGGGTGCCCTGAGCGCCCGGGCGCCCTGGCTTGCTCCAGCACGGCCGGGGCGGGCCCTCAGGAGCGCTGGACACCGGCCTCCATCATCTCGTTCCAGGCCGCGGCGACCGAGCCCTCGAGATCGATGCCCCGCACGCCGTCTTCGATCACCGTGACGGCGAAGCCTGCGCTGCGGGCATCCATCGCGGTGTACAGGACGCAGAAGTCGGTGGCGAGGCCGGCCAGCACGACGTGCTCCACGCCGAGCCCGCGCAGGGCCTCGGCGAGCCCGGTGGAGGTGGTCTGATCGTTGTCGAAGAAGGCGGAGTAGCTGTCGATCTCCGGGTGGGTGCCCTTCTGGACGATCCGGGTGGCGCGGGCGATCTCGAGCTCGGGATGGAACTCGGCCCCGGGGGAGCCCACGACGCAGTGATCCGGCCACAGCACCTGGCTGCCGTAGGGCAGCTCGATCGTCTCGTAGGGGGCCCGGCCGGGGTGGGACGAGGCGAAGCTCGCGTGGCCCTCCGGGTGCCAGTCCTGGGTCAGCACCACGTGCTGGAACTCGGCCATCAGCCGGTTGCAGACAGGCACGACCTCGTCTCCGTGAGGGACCTCGAGGGCTCCCCCCGGACAGAAGTCCCGCTGGACGTCGATGACGATCAGGGCTCGTGTTGGATCGGGCATGCCCATGCATATCCAACCTGGACCGACAGGGGTCGAGACCCCCCGGGGAGGTAGGCGGGACCTCGGACGATCGGGTGGAGGTCGGATCGCAGCCGGGGGGCGGACGCAGATCGGGATCGATCTTCGCTGACGGGGTGCAGCCCCCGGCGACACAGAGGGAGGTCTCCCCCGATGGACGTGTCGATGATCTCGATCTGGGCGGCTGCCTGCTGGGATCAGCTGCGGCGCAGCTCGACGACCTGGGCGGCTGCCTGCTGGGATCAGCTGCGGCGCAGCTCGACGGCGAACACCGGCAGCCCCCGGCGCTTGAACTTGCGCTGGTAGTTGGTCTCGATGTCGTCGGGCCAGGGGGCGTCGCCGGTGTTCACATCGTCGCTCCGGCCGATCACCTCCAGGGGCAGGGGATCGGTGGGCCCCCCCCCGGGGACGTGATCGATCAGGGCGATGGCGCGATCGATGTTGGGCTCATGATCGCTCTTGAGCCGCATCACCCCCCCCGGCTGGAGCAGGGACGCCACGTCCGTCAGGAACCAGCGGCTGATCAGGCGGTTCTTCTCGTGTCGTTCCTTGGGCCAGGGATCGGGGTGGTTGACATACAGCGCGGCGAGGGAGCCCGGCAGGAAGAGATCGTCGAGGAAGGCCGCGTGGTAGCGCGCGACGCGGGCGTTCACCGCGCCGACCTCGCGGAGCTTGCGCCCACACAGCACGGTGCGCTTGTAGCGGATCTCGATCCCCAGGACGTTGAGCTGGGGGCTCCGCCGCGCCAGCTCAGCGAGGAAAAATCCGTTTCCGCTTCCGATCTCGACGTGCAGGGGCGCGTCGCGGCCGAAGCACTCGCCCCAGCGCCCCCGGAAGCGCCAGGCCTGATCGGCGGTGAGCAGCTCAGGCCCGAAGGCACGGTGCTCAGCGACGTAGGGGTTGGCGTCGGGGTGCCGGTAGTCGTCCGGCAGCCGATCCCTGAACTGGGGGTGGGCATCAGGGGGCTGTGGGATCTGGGGTGTTGGCCTTCCACGCACTCCCATCCTCGTAGACCTCCTTCTTCCAGACCGGCAGCCGGGCCTTGAGGGCCTCGAGGGCGTACCGTGAGATCTCGTAGCACTCTGCGCGGTGGGGTGTGCCCACCGCGATCACCACCGAGGGCTCGCCGATGGCCACGATCCCCGTGCGGTGGACCATCGCCACCCGGCAGCCGGGCCAGCGCGCGGTGGCTTCGGCGGCGATCGACTCGAGCACCGGCACCGCCATCTCCGCATAGGCCTCGTAGGCCAGCTGCACCACCCGGCGCCCCTCGAAGTCGTGGCGCCCGACGCCCTCGAACACCAGGATCGCTCCGAAGGATGGATCGCTGGCCGCGGCCCGGACCGCGCCGACATCGATCGGACCGTCGACGATCGCGAGCATCAGCCCCCCCCGATCGGTGGGAGGAAGGAGATCTCGTCGCCGTCGTCGGGCACTTCGTCGGCGCCGGCGTAGGTGAGGTTGCGGGCGTAGGCCACCGGCAGCACCCCCCCGGGGATCGGGGGACACAGCCTGAGGTACAAGGCCCCCAGGGTCTCCCCCTCGAGCAGCTCCACTTGTTCTTCCTCTATGCCCTTCCGCTCGCGGAGGGAGGCGAAGTATCGCACGCGCACCTGAGCCAAGCGACCTCCGATGGATCCGCAGGCGATCGTAACCCCTGGTGCGGTACGTCTCCGGCACTTCCTGGTTCTTGGGCTTGAACTTGTATCCGCCACGGCCCAAGATCGGGATCGGGGCAGAGGAGGAGCCGTGCACCGGATCGGTGCGGTGGTGATGATCAGCGCTGTGGGGTGTCTGGAGTTTCGGCTCGATCCGATCGATCCGGAGGGTGAGCCTGCCCGCGAGGTCCTGGTGGAGGAGGCCTTCCTCCAGAGCCCGCTGCCCCGGGTGGATCTCTTGTTTGTGATCGACGACACCGCCTCGATGGCGCAGGAGCAGTCCGCCCTCGCCGCAGACTTCGAGGCGCTGGCGGATCAGCTCGACGAGGCGGCGATCGCATGGCAGGTCGGTGCGGTCACCACCTCGATGGAGGGCGAGGCGGTGGGTTGGCTGCAGGGCTCCCCATGGATCCTGACCCCCGACACCCCCGATCGGGAGGCGGCGTTCGCGGCCATGGTGCAGCCCGGGGCTTCGGGCAACGCACAGGAGGCGGGGCTGGCTGTGGCGGGGGAGGCGCTGGCCCTGGCTGGGCCGGGGGGGCCCAACGCCGGCTTTCGCAGGCCCGACGCGGTGCTGCACGTGGTGTTCGTGAGCGACGCCGACGATCAGAGCGATCCCTGGCTCGGAGCGGAGCCCGTGCAGGCCTTCCTCGATCTCCTCGAGGGCGAGATCGCCCGGACCGGCCTGCCCGCGCGGGCCTCGGCGGTGGTGGGGCTGCCCCCCTCGGGGTGCACCAGCGCCACAGGCACCGCCCAGCCTGCGCTGCGCTATGCGGAGGTGGTGGCCGCCACCGGAGGCGCTCAGGTCTCGATCTGCGAGACCGACTTTGCCCCGCTCCTCGCGGAGCTTGGGGCGGCGAGCATCACCTACCAGCGCCGCTTTGTGCTCCGGGAGCGGCCCGAGCCCGACTCGGTGCGGATCGCCTCCGGAGGAGCAGAGATCGTCGGGGGCTGGTCCCTCGAGCCCGCGATCCCCGCGATCGTGTTCGACGTCGCGCCCGAGCCGGGCACGATCCTCGATGTCTCCTACCTCGTCTCCAACGAGGGCTAGCGTGGCCCCGCTGCTGCTGCTGACGCTGGATCTGTCCCTGTCCGACGGAGCCTTGATCGAGGCCGGGCAGACGGGCCAGTGGGGCTGGGCCGATCCCGCCGCCGGGCCGACGGGGCTCGGCAGCTGCTGGGGCACCAACCCAGACGGACCCTACCTCCACGACACGATCGACACCCTGGAGATCCCACTGGGGGATCTGTCCGGGGTGGTGCGTCCGCTCCTCACCGTGCGGCACTGGTACGAGATCGCCGGTGGAGATCTCGGCGTGCTCGAGCTCGACGACGGCACCGGCTGGCGGGTGCTCGATCCAGTGTTTGGCTACCCCGATCCAGCGGGCTTCGTAGGCGTGAGCCTAGGCTATGTCGTCCACGCCTGGGATCTGTCGGGTGGGGGCGCCACGC
>DRPG01000148.1 GCA_011376105.1 Deltaproteobacteria bacterium | reverse complement strand
GATCTCGGCGGTGTTCCCCATCGCCTCTCCCCGGGGACGGGGGCGATCGTCGGGGGCGACGGGTAGGATCATCAGGTGGTACGCCGTGGCGATGGCGAAGATCCCGGCGGTGACGAGCAGGGTGGTGCTCCACCCCTCGACGACCCCCATGCGATCGCCGAGCACCCCGGCGAGCACGACGAGGCCCCCCTCCCCGCTGACGAGGGCGATCCTCCAGAAGGTGCTCCGGACACCGACAAACGCGGCCTGCTGGTCCTGGCGGAGCCCGAGCATGTACAGCCCGTCGGCGGCGATGTCGTGGGTGGCGGACGCCAGCGCGATCACCAGGAACAGCGCCAGGGTCGCCTCGAGGAACCACGGGGTCGGCAGCGCGAAGGCGATCAGCACCAGGGCGGGGACCATGCTGGCCTGCATCGCCAGGGTCCAGCGGCGCTTGGTGGAGACCCCGTCCACGAACGGGCTCCACAGGGCCTTCAGCGCCCACGCCAGTGACAGCCAGCTGGTCCAGAAGGTGATCCGGCTGTTGGAGACCTCCAGCGTCTTGTACAGGACCACCGACAGGTTGTTCACGACCACATAGGGCAGCCCCTGGACGAAGTACAGGGACGGGACCCAGGCCCAGGCCCGGGCCCAGGAGGTGTCTGCCGTGTCTGCCGTGTCTGCTGTGTCTGCCGTGTCTGCTGTGTCTGCGGGGGGCGAGGTTGGATCCTGCTCGGTCATCGTGTCTCCGCCAGCGGGGCAGCGAGCCTGGACGCTACCACGACGGAGCCGGGGCCGACGGGCTGTCCAGGGCGATCGGCTCCGGCCGCTGTGCTCGGTGGCTCGCTCCACTCCGGGCATTTTCCGGGCATTTTCCGGGCATTTTCCGGGCATTTTCCGGGCGTCCTGTGGGCCGCTACACCTCGAGGTGCTGGAGCCCGAACCGCCCACAGGCGGTGGTGATCTGCTCCACCTGGTCCCTGGTGGGCCTGAAGCCCGGCCCGCGGACGATGGACAGGGCGCTGATCGCGTTGGGATCGAGCACCTCGAGGGCGCGGAGCAGGGCCGAGCACGCTCGGTCCCGGGTGCCGGAGGTTGTGCTAGGGATCGCCGTTAGCTGGGTGAATCGCCCCTGCGTGTCCCGGGTGAAGCGCAGGGTCCAGCCCTGGGGCTGCGCCGGGTGGCGGCAGGACGCGACGAGATCGATGCGCTGCAGCGCGTTGGCCGCGTGGGAGGCGAGGGCGTCGAGGTAGGCCGCCTCCCGTCGGGTGTCGTCGTAGAACCTCGACATCACAGTGATCCCCTCGAGACGGGGCCACAGGGGGCAGTCCCAGAGCCAGCCGAGGTCGTGGAGGTGTACATCGCCGGTCAGCGCCAGCCGGCGGACCCCGGGCAGGCTGTCGGCCCCGAGCCCGGGCGCTCCCCCGGCCTGGACCTCGTGCAGCCCGATCGCCTCGAGACAGGCGGGGGGATCGCTGCGCTGCAGGGCCCCGGCCAAGGGAGCGGACAGGCCATGGAGCACCCGCAGCCCGCCGAGGACCGGGTGGGTCAGCAGGGCCAGGGCAGCCTCGTGCACCTCCTCGTCGTCGGGGATCTGTCGGGGACAGGTCAGGGCGTGCAGCGTCCGCCACTCCCCCCGGCCCACGGCGTCGGTGAGGACGGCCAGGTCACGTCGATCCCACCGCCCACGGACGCGGGCGGTGTGCAGGAAGCCACGCTCGAAGCGCAGCCCCCTCGGCGACAAGACCGGCGCGAGCGCACCACACCACCGGTGGCCGTGGCGCTTGAGGAGCTGGCGCTCAGGCTTACTCGCCCAGCCCCCCTCCCGGGCCCGACGCAGCTGCAGGGCGATGAACGTCCCCCGGGGATCACCGCGCTGTATCAGGTGATCGGCGAGCACCGCCCGGGGCTCGTCGTCGTCGGGGGCGGCACAGATCGCCTCGAACAGCGCGTCCGGGATCATCGAGCCCCCCGAGCCCAGGTGCCGCTCCAGGCGATCAGAACTGGGCGATGTTGGAGAACGTGCAGCTCGCCTCGTCGAGGACCTGGATGAGGGAGCCACACAGGGGGTTGGGCAGCGTGGGGCTCAGGGACAGCGCGCCGTTGGCGTTGGCCGAGGGCGTGGCCTGCAGCGTCAGGCCCGCGCCGAGGTGGCTGACGGTGCCGGCGCAGGGACCCACCGGGACCGCGATCTGCCCCGGGGCGTTGGCGGTGAGCACGAACAGCGTCCCGTTGGGGGTCATCCCGCTCATGTCGATGTCGATGGTGCCCGGGCAGGTGCCGGTCAGGCTCACGGTGGGGTTTGGGTTGACGACGCCACCGCTGTAGGGACCATCGAGCGGCGAGCCTACGTCGCCGTTGGCCGCGCCGAAGGCGAAGGGATCGGGGGTGGTCGCGCCGTCCTCGTAGCCAAGGTAGCCTGGATCGTTGTTGTCGGGGCCGTTGCGCACCACCCCGGGGCTGGCCTTGTCGCCGTGGGTCGTGTACGAGAAGCTGGTGTCAGCGAGGAATGTGCTGAAACCTAGGGTCTCGTCATCGCCGTAGGCCAAGGACCAGCGCACGGCGCCCGCGGCGTCGAGCAGCATCACCTCGTCGGACGTGTTGGCCAGCGTGCCCCCGGGGATCTCCAGCACGTTGAGCCCGGCCGTCCCCACGCCCCAGCTGGAGATAAAGGCGGCGGCGTCCACGGTGAGGATCGCGAAGGCTCCAGGGGGGATCACCACGCTCGGGAGCAGATCGAGGTCGCTGTCCTCGTCGGCCAGGGCCCAGCCGGTCGTGTCGACCGGGGCCGCGCCGTAGTTGAAGATCTCCACCCACTCGTCCGCTGGCTCGACACCGGCTGAGTCGTTGATGAACTCTGTGATCGCGAGGGTGTTGGCCTGGGCGCTGAGGATGGAAGCAGAGAGGAAAAACATGGACCCTCCTGGGACGAGGCGGCAGATAGCGACCTGCAGGTGGGGGGGCAAGCGCTGGAACACGGTCGACACATCCCGATGCAGATCGTTGCCTGGATCCGCGGGCCACGACCCAGCGGAGGGGGCTACGGCGCCGGGGTGGAGGCGCCTGCGAGCGACAGCAGCGGAGCGCTGCCCACGATCACCCCCGAGTGGGAGAAGGCCATCGCGTCGACCCGCAGCCCGGACTCAGCGACATAGGCCGCGAGCCGCTCCAGCGACGCCGTGGCCTGGGGCTGATCGTCGGAGAAGATCCACTTCGCGGGGCTCACCGTACCGTCGCTCCGGGCGTCCGCGGCGTCGCCGAAGAACAGCACCCCGTCGATCCACCAGGCGGTGCTGCCTGCGGTGTGACCCGGCATCGCCAGGGCCTGTAGCCTGAGCGTACCCAGCTGCATCGTGCTGCCGTCGAGGACCGGGACGATCCGCTCGGTGGGACACAGGCTGGCGGGCCCGAGCAGCCGGGGCAGGGGCCCCCCCGCGGCGACCCTGCCCTCGAGCAGGGGCATCTCCGCCTTCAGCGCAAAGATCTTGGCGTCGGGGAAGCCCCCGCACGCGCCTAGGTGATCAGGGTGCCCGTGGGTGATCAGGATCGCGGCGACGTCCCCGCGGGAGGCCCCCAGCCGCTGTAGCGCCCTGTCGATCGCAGCCCCGGCGGGATCGTTGCCGGTGTCCACCAGCACATAGCTGCCCTCCCCGGTGGGCACCAGGGCGACCGAGACGTAGCCATCCACCACGACGATCCCACCGTTCGGGAGCACCTGCCCGTCGACGAGGGGGCCGTTGCTGGAGAACGTCACGATCAAGATCATGGCCGGGACCACGACAAGCCCGCCGATCAGGATCACCAGGACACCGAGCCATCGCCACCTTGTCACGGAGCCCTCCGTCTACTGCGTCCCCTAAGCCCGGGGGAGCCCGTCGGGGCAAGCAAGACCAGCAGATTTGACATCCTCCCCGCCCTAAAGGGCCTGGGCCCCGGGTCCGGCGCCTGAGCTCAGGAGCGCGCGAGCTGTCTTTCCTTGGGTGCCCGCTTCACCCCGGATCCCCCACCCGGGAGACGATCTGTGCCCAGGCCGCCTCGACGTGGCGAGCCTCCGTCAGGCGGCCCCCGACGGCCATCCTCAGGAACAGGCGATCGTGGACCCGGGCGTGGGTCAGGTACAGGGCCCCCGAGTCGTTGAGCGCGTCCAGCAGGCGCTGGTTGTCCTCGTCGGAGGCCCGCAGCCGGAAGCAGACCAGCCCCAGCCGGGTCGGCGCCAGCCGCTCGAGGCGTGGGTGGGCGTCGATCCGCTCTGCGAGCTGCTGAGCGAGCTGGACATGGCGCCGGACGTGGTCGCGCAGGCCCTGGAGGCCGTAGCTGCGCAGCACCGTCCACAGCTTCAGCGCCCGGAAGCGGCGCCCCAGGGGCACGTGCCAGTCCCGGTAGTCGATCACCGCCTCCGAGGCGCTGGCTGCGTTGTGCAGGTAGTCAGGATCGATGCGCATCGCGTCGATCAGCGGGCGACGATCGGCGACCCACAGGACGGTGCAGTCGAAGGGGGTCAGCAGCCACTTGTGGGGGTTGAAACAGTAGCTGTCGACCTGATCGAGGCCCTCGTTCACCCAGCGCAGCTCGGGGCAGATCGCTGCGGAGCCTGCATAGGCGCCGTCGACATGCAGCCACACCCCATGAGGCCTGCAGATCTCCGCGATCGCAGGCACTGGATCGATCGCGGTGGTGGCGGTGGTGCCCACCGTGGCGCAGACGAAGCAGGGCCGCACGCCGTCCGCCACGTCCGCCTCGATCGCGGCGGCCAGCGCGTCGGGGCGCATCGCCAGCGCGTCGTCGACCTCGATCAGGCGGAGCTGATCGGGCTCGAAGCCGGCGATCTTCGCACCCTTGGCGATCGAGGAGTGGGCCTGGGTCGAGGCGTACAGCCGCAGCCGCCGCAGCCCCCCCTCCCCGCGGGTCTGCTCCCGGGCGGCCACCAGGGCACAGAGCGCCGCGCTCGAGGCGCTGTCCTGGATCACGCCGCCCCCCGCGCCGGTGCACAGGAACGCCTCGGGCAGCCCCAGGGCCCCGACCAGCCAGTCGAGCACGTGGGACTCGAGCTCGGTGGCGGCGGGGCTGGTCACCCACATCATGCCCTGGACCCCGAGCCCCACCGACAGCAGCTCACCGAGGATCCCCGGCGGGGAGCTGTTGGCTGGAAAGTAGGCGAAGAAGCCTGGGGATTGCCAGTGGGTGATCCCCGGCAGGATCAGCTCGTCGAGATCGCGCAGGACGTCGTCGAAGGACTCCCCTTGCTCGGGGGCGGCCCTGGGCAGCCGGCGCCGGAGCTGGCCGGGCTCGGCCCGGGATCGCACCGGGTAGGACTCGATCTGTTCGAGGTAGCGCACGATCCAGTCGATCGCCGCATAGCCAGCTGCACGGAACGCCTCGGGGCTCATCGCGATCCTCCAGTGGGGCCAGACTACTTGCTCCGGTGGTGTTACCAATGTACCTAGTTACCATTAGACCGATAGGGGGTTGGGGATGAAGCGGATCGAGCGGGTCCAGACGGGGGTTCGCCTCGAGAAGCGCCTGGTGAAGGTGCTCAAGGCGCTGGCCGAGTACCACGACCTGTCGCTGGGGGATCTCCTCGAGGGGATCGTGCTGCACGCCCTCGACGGGGAGTCACCGTTCGGCGAGTCCAGCCTTGGGGTGATCGCGGATCTCAAGCGGGTGTACGGCCTGGATCTCGATCACAGCGATGCCCACAGCCTCACGGAGGAGCCCTGATGGCGTTCGATCACCGCGCCCACCTGGCCCTGGCCCATGCCGCCGTCACCGAGCTGGGGCTCTCCACCGCCCTCGCCCAGCTCCCGCCGCGCCTTGGGGCGATCGCCTCCGACGCGGGCGCTCCGGACAAGTACCACGAGACGCTGACCCTGGCGTGGCTGCTGCTCCTGGGGGAGCGGATGTCGCGCTGTGGGGGTGGGCTCGAGGCCCTGCTCGCCCGACACCCCGAGCTGCTCGATCTCGATCTGCCGGCCCGGTACTACCGCCGATCGACCCTGGCGTCCGAGGAGGCCCGACGCAGCTTCGTCCCCCCGGACGAGATCGGGGCGGAGGTGCCCGCCGAGGAGGCCGATCGACTGCTCGCGCTGTGCAGGCTGATCCCCACCCGCTGAGTCCCCCGATCCCGGGTCCCCACCGGGCCCGGGGGAGGCTATGCCACAGGGGAAGGGAGGCAGCCTTGGCCGACACCGATCCATCCACCCGATCCGCTGCACCCTGGCCCAGCGCCCGTGGAGGTCCCCTGGGCCTGGGCCTGGGCCAGGGCCTGGGGGGATCCATCGGAGCCGGTCCCCGGGCGCTGGCCCACCTTGAGACCGCAGGCCCGGTGCTCGCCACCCCGGTGATCGACGAGCATGAGCACGTGTTCGTGGGCTCTGCGGATCACGGGCTGTATGCCTTCGATCCTCGGGGACAGGAGATCCTGTGGCGCTTCGACGCCGGGGCCCGGATCGAGGCCTCGGTGGCGCTGGTTGGATCGGAGCCTGCCCAGCTCGTGGTGCCCTGCACCGACGGCGTGTTGTATGGGCTGGGGCCCGGCGGTGACGAGGTGTGGCGCTACGATCTGGTGGCCCAGCGCCCCAGGCTGTCCCCCTCCGCGGGCCACGGCTGGCGCAGCTCGCCGGTGTGCGGGGCGTCGGGGCTGGTGGTGATCGGCAACGACGACTTCCACGTCTATGGCTTCGAGGCCGACGGGACACTGCGCTGGGCCACCCCCACCGGCTTGCCCGTGCGCAGCGCGCCGGCGATCACCGCCGACGGCAGCGTGCTGGTCGCTGGCACCGATCTCAACGTGGTGTGCCTCGAGCCCGAGGGCGGACGGATCTGCTGGCGACGGGGGGTCGGCAACCTCGTCACCGGAGGGATCGCGGCCTCGGAGACGCTGGCGATCGTGGCGACGGCCGGTGGCGCGGTGCACGCCCTGGACATCGCCTCGGGCGCGATCCGCTGGACCCGCAGCCTCGGCTCTCCGATCCTGGGCTCGGTGGCGGCCCTCGGCGAGGGGGGGGGCTGGGTCGTGGGCACCGCAGACGGGCGCCTGGTGGCCCTGGGGCCCACTGGCCAGCTCCGGTGGTCGGTGTTCCTCGCCGCCCCCCTGCGCAGCAGCCCCGCGGTGTCCCCCGGAGAGGGGGGCGGGATCATCTACGTCGGAGCCAGCGACGGGCGGCTGCACGCGGTGGGGGCCGACGGCAGGCGACGCTGGACCTTCGATCCCTGGTCTGAGCGCGACGCGCCCCGTGGTGTGGCCTTGGGCTCGGTGGCCCTGGGACGTACCGGGGTGGCGGTGGCCTCCCTCAGCGGCGACGTGCTGTATGTG
>DRPG01000147.1 GCA_011376105.1 Deltaproteobacteria bacterium | reverse complement strand
GTCCTGGCCCCGATCGCGTGGGAGGGGGCGGTGCTGCTGTGGGCCCTGGCGGTGATCGCCCTGCTCGGAGCGTTCGCGGTGGGGCTGACGGGC
The DNA here is from genome assembly GCA_011376105.1 of Deltaproteobacteria bacterium. Lineage (GTDB taxonomy): Bacteria > Myxococcota_A > UBA796 > UBA796 > DRPG01. Next base: position 1,673 of record DRPG01000147.1, on the reverse strand, counting down.
AGCGCGGTGGTGCATCTGTTGGCGGTGGCCGTCGCTGAGGATCCCCGATGGTCGGGCCTGCTCGACCTCACCAGGGGCAGCAACCCCCGCGCTCAGGCTGCGTTCATCTATGCGCCCGGCGTCGTCCTGATCGGCTCGGGCCTGCTGGCCCAGCGCGCCGCCCACGGGGTCGGGGCCGCAGCCGCCGGAGACGTCGTGGGGTGGCTCGAGCTGGGGCTGCCGTTCGGGGTGGCCGCCCTGTGCCTGCTGCCCCTGCCCCGGCTGGCCCGAAGCCAGTGGTTCCGGGGCGCGGCGGTGGTGGCCGACATCGACGCACGCTACGCCGCCCTGCTCGATCCCGAGGAGGCTAGCCGGGTCTACCTCGACTGGATCGTGCGGTTCCTGCCCGCGTCCCTCGCCCGGCATGCCCTCAACGATCTGCGCCACGGCTGGCGGATGCGCCGCACCCTGATCACCGGTGCCTGGCTCGTGGCGATCCTGGCGTTTGCCGCGGGCTGGACCGAGACCGCGGCCGGCCCGGGGCGGGCGGCGGTGCTAGTGGTGCTGGGCACCTTCGCGGTCGCCGCCAACGGCGTGCTGCTGGCCCGCGACGAGCCCCCCTTTCTCCGGATGTGGCTGCCCCCACCAGGGATCCCCGGGGCGCTGGCGCGGGCGGTGGTGCTGGCGCTGTGGGGGGCGCCGATCGGGCTGGGCGGCGCGCTGGCGGTGTGGATCAGCCGGGGCCCGGGCGATGCGCTGTGGGTGCTGGCCGCTGGGGGCCTGGCCCTGGCCCTGTCGGTCCCCGCCGCGGTGGGCTGTGGCCGGCTGGCTGAGCGCGGGATGCTGGTGTATGGCCCGTTGGCCACGGTGGTGGCGGTGGCGCTGGCCGCCGCGGTGGGGAGCGGATGAGCACGGCTGCGATCAAGTTCGACGGGGTCCGCAAGACATTTGGCCGGGTGGTGGCGGTGGATCGGGTCACGTTCTCTGTGCCCGCCGGGTCCTTCGTGGGCCTGATCGGCCACAACGGCGCGGGCAAGTCCACCTGCCTCAAGATGCTCTGTGGGCAGCTGCGCCCCACCGAGGGGACGGTGCAGATCGCGGGGGTGGACGTCGTCGCCGAGCCGCTGGAGGCCCGCCGTCGCCTCGGCGCGGTCCCCGAGGAGCCCGCGGTCTATCCCTGGCTCACCGCCAGAGAGTTCCTCGAGCTCGTGGCCGAGGTCCGTGGTGGGGGCGACGTAGGGGAAGCCCTGGCCCTGGCGGGGCTGGGGGGCGACGCCGATCGCTTGATCCGCGAGTACTCCCAGGGCATGCGGCGGCGCACCGCGCTGGCGGCGGCCCTGCTGGGGCGACCCGAGGTCCTGGTCCTCGACGAGGCCCTCAACGGCCTGGATCCACCGTCGGCGGCGCGGGTCAAGGGCGTGCTGCGGGCTGCGGTGGACGAGGGGCGCACCGTGTTGCTGTCCACCCACGTGGTCGAGACGGTGGAGGCGGTGGCGGATCGCGTGGTGATGCTGGCCCATGGGCGGGTGGTCGCCGATGAGCGCGCTGAGGATCTCGGAGCGCGTGGCCTCGAGGAGCTGTTCCTTGAGCGCCTGGAGGCCAGCCACCGCGAGGGCTTCGCCGAGGGCGATCGCTGAGCCAGCGAGCCCTCGGGGGATCCACCCCACGCCGGGGGAGCCACCCCACGCCGGAGG
>DRPG01000146.1 GCA_011376105.1 Deltaproteobacteria bacterium | reverse complement strand
TCGCACACACGGCCTCCGAGCCCGCCCCGGAGCGTCCGAGCCACAGCCTCCGTCCCCGAAGCGCCCCTAGGCCCCTTCAACATCAACATGTCGCGCTCTCTACCAAAGAGGTGCACTGAGGGGCCAGGAGAGAGGCGGGCCGAGGTGTTGTCCCCGACCCGCCCAGAGATCAGTGGGCTTCTGAGTCGAGCTCGTTCCAGACAGGGATCTTCGTCCCGTCGTGGAAGGTGTAGACCACCACTTCCCCGTCGGGGTGAGCATCGCGTTTGGTGGCGAGCGCATCACATACCGCGGCGACGGCGTCCGGGTCGTCTTGGATAATCCCAGGGATTTCCTTGGACATCCCCGGGAGCCGGGTGACCTCCGCGGGACGAATGAGGTCGATGTTGACGTTGTGAGTCATGATCACTCCTTGCGTGTCGCCATCAGCTCTCCGGGTGGTCTCGCAGCCCCGACGCCCGCAGCGCGATATATTGCGCGAAAAGTCGCAAGTATAATCTTGCTCTAAAATAGGTCTAACTTGATTTTTGGTTCATGTTAAGCGCAAAATCGCGCTATACCAGAGCCTCTTTAGGAGGTAGACATGACACGACAGACCGTTGGCTCGGTGCTTCGGGGTTGGCGTGAGGCGCGCGGTCTGAGCGTGAACGCGCTGTCCCAGCAGACAGGCATCGGGAGGCGCACGATCGATCGGGCTGAGGGGGACGAGACATGCAAGCTCGAGACCTTCGCCCGCCTCGTGGTGGCGCTGAAGATCGACGACGAGGGGATCCTCGCCTTGGTGCGGCTCGCTACGCCGCCGGATGCGGTCGAGGTGCCGACGTCCTGAGGGGCGCCTGGGGTTGCGAGGGAAAGGAGTGAACAACTCGTAACCGCGCAATCCCAGGGCCCGATCCGTCCTCGGGTTCGATGAGCTCGAGGGCGCTCGGGGCCACGGTTTGACGGAACGCTTCGAGCGCCTCTTGGGCGCTCGTGTATCTCGGTGTCAGGTCCATCTCGACCAGGCCTGCGGTCAGCGAGGCTGCGGCTGGGTGGCCCGGACGATCGAGCGGATCGAAGCCGTTGAGGTTCCCCGCGGGCAGATCCGCAAGCCCCGTGGCACCCTGTACCAACACGCGCAGGGCCTCCTCCAGCTTCTCCATCGCGTCGTGGCGGGGGTCGTCGGTTGGGGTCTCTCGTGAACGGATCTCGCTCTTGGTTTGAGAGCTTGCTTTAGCCCCCCATCTCCTTGTACAGGAAGTGGAACGCCTCGTTGCCCGACGCCACCGCGATCGTGACCAGGACCCCCGCGAGGACGCAGCCCAGGGCGGAGGCGATCGCATACTGGCGGAAGGGCAGGCGCAGCACCCAGGCCGCGAGGCAGCCCGAGTACACCCCGGTGCCGGGGAAGGGCACGCCGATGAACAGGGCCAGCCCATAGACGCCGTACTTCTTGATGTAGGGCTCGACCTTGTGCACGCTGCGCTCGGACGCCCACGCGTAGGTTCGCTCGATGAATGGGACCTTGAGGAACAGGTGCATGATCTTATCGAGGAAGAACCAGCAGATGGGCGCCAGCACGATGTTGGCACCGATCCCCACCACCGCGGCCAGCGCCGGGGGCCACTGCTCGACCAGCAGCGCATACGGGATGCCCGCGCGGAGCTCGAGGGTGGGGGTGAAGCACAGGATGACGACCCAAAACAGCCCAGCCAAGGTCACGAGGCCTCCTCGGTGGACTGTAAGACGTTCGAGGTAGGCGGGCTGCACCCCGGGGCCTGTGGACGCGTTAGCAGGGCAGCCGCAGCACCGGCCCCATGGGTCGGAGTGGAGGGGCAATGCAAGGGTTGGCGGCGCGGGTGGCTTCGGTGGTGCGGGACGTTCCCGACTTCCCCAGGCCGGGCATCTTGTTCAAGGACATCACCCCTGTGCTGGCAGACGCCGGGCTGTATGGCGAGGTCACCGCCTGGATGGGGGAGGGGTGGGGCTCGATCGACAAGATCGTCGCGATGGAGAGCCGGGGGTTCTTGTTTGCGCCTGCCCTGATCGGCCCCCTCGACGCGGGGCTCGCCCTAGCCCGCAAGGGGGGCAAGCTGCCCTACCAGACCACCGAGGTGAGCTACCAGCTCGAGTATGGCACCGCCACCCTCGAGATGCACATCGACGCGGTGGCTCCGGGCGAGCGCGTGCTGGTGATCGATGATCTGCTGGCGACCGGGGGGACCGCGGCGGCCACGGTGCGGCTGGTCCGGGAGCTCGGCGGTGAGGTCGTGGGGTGCTGTTTCTTGATCGAGCTGTCGTTCCTGTCCGGCCGCCAGCAGCTCGACGTGCCGGTGCGATCGCTGGTCAGCGTCCCGTGAGGATCGTGGGTCTCACCGGGGGGATCGGCACCGGAAAGTCCACGGTGGCGCGGATCCTGGCGGAGCGGGGGGTGGCGATCGTCGACGCCGATCAGGTCGCGCGGGTGGTGGTCGAGCCCGGCAGCGAGGCGCTAGCGGCGATCGTGGCGGCCTTTGGGTCGGGTGTGCTCCAGCCCGACGGGTCCCTCGATCGGGCCGCGATGCGCAGCTGGATCAGCCGCGATCCAACCGCGCGGCACACCCTGGAGCAGATCACCCACCCCGCCATCAGGGCCCGGATCGCGGCCGAGCTGTCCCGGCTGGCTCAGGCGGGGGAGGTGGTGGCGGTGGTGGAGGCTGCCTTGATGGTGGAGACGGGCAGCCACCACCTGTACCCGGAGCTGATCGTGGTGACCACCGGGCCAGCGCAGCAGCTACAGCGGGTCAGGGCCCGCGACGGCGTCTCGGCTGAGGAGGCCTCCGCCCTGATCTCGACCCAGCTGCCGCTGGCCGACAAGGAAGCTGTCGCGACCTATATCATCCGCAACGAGGGCTCGCTGGAGGCGCTGGAGGCGCAGACCCTGGCGGTGCTGGAGCGGCTTAGGTCTCCAGCTCCTTGAGGCGCTCGATGTAGCGGAACACGGTCCGGGCGTCGACGCCCAGATCGCGGGCGGTCTGGGCCTTGTTCCAGTTGTTCAGATCCAGCGCCTTGCGGATGTACTCGAGCTTGAAGGCCTCCTCGGCCTCGGCGAGCGGCTTGATCGCCCGCTTCTGGCCCCCCTCCAGCCCTAGATCGTCGGGGTTGAGCAGGGCTCGATCGCTCATGATCACCGCCTTCTTGATCCGGTTCTCCAGCTCGCGGACGTTTCCGGCCCAGAAGAAGTTCTTCATCGCCAGCAGGGCCTGGTTGGTGAAGCCCCGGGGCTTGCTGCCGTATTGTTCGCGGTATTGGTTGAGGAAGTACTGGGCCAGCACCACGATGTCTTCGCCCCGCTCCCGCAGGGGCGGGAGGTTCACCGCCATCTCGTTGAGCCGATAGAACAGATCCTCGCGGAAGTCTCCGCTGCGGATCAGCTCCTCCAGGTCCTTGTTGGTGGCCGCCACCACCCGGATGTCGACCGGTCGGGGAGACAGATCGCCGACACGCTCGATCGTGCGCTCCTGGAGCACCCGCAGCAGCTTGACCTGCAGGTTCATCGGCATCTCGCCGATCTCGTCGAGGAACAGGGTGCCGCCGTTGGCCGCCTCGACCTTTCCGATCTTGTCGGCCACCGCCCCGGTGAAGCTGCCCTTCTTGTGGCCGAACAGCTCGCTCTCGAGCAGGTTTTCCGGGATCGCACCGCAGTTGATCGCGACGAAGGGTTGATCTCTGCGGGAGGACAGCTTGTGCAGCTCCTTGGCCACCAGCTCCTTGCCGGTGCCCGTCTCTCCCAGGATCAACACCGACAGATCGGTCGGCGCGACCCTGCGCAGGATCCGGAACACGGCCTTCATCGGTGCACAGGTCCCGATCATCTCCCCCTGGGAGGCCGCCTGGAGCTGGGTCCGGAGGTTTCGGTTGTCGACCCGGAGCTGGTTGAGCTGCAGCGCGTGGAACACCACCAGGGAGGACTGGGCGGCGAACACCTGGAGCAGCGCCAGATCCCGCTCGGTGAACAGATCGGTGATCGAGTCGTTGGCGAGGTAGATCACCCCCAGCAGATCCCGGCGATAGATCAGGGGCACACACATCACCGAAGACAGACGCAGGTCGACGACGGACTTGGCGCGCCCGAAGCGGCTGTCGTGGGTGGCGTCGGAGACCAGCACTGGCTGCAGGTGCTCCACCACCTGATCCACGATGGAGTCGCTCACCTTGGTGATGTCGAGCTTTTCGTTGTCGACGTTGTGGGCCGCGGCCAGATCCCTGGAGCCGTCCTGCATGACGATGACGAAGCCCTTCTCGGCCCCGGTCAGGGCCACCAGCCCCTTGAGCATGGCGGCGAACAGCCGCTGGGGCTCGGTGTTTCGCATCATCGACTCGGACAGATCGACCAGCGCCTGCATCACGTCCAGCGACGGGGTGCCGCCGGCCTCGGTGCCCTCGCCCGCCCCGGGCTGACCCTCGGACCAGACCAGCTGCCAGGCCCCGAGCAGCACCTGATCGCCGTCTGAGAGCCTGGCCGAGCGGACCTGTTTGCCGTTGACGTACAGCTCGCCGCTGCCCAGCAGGGACACGGTGTAGGTGTTGCCCTGGCGCATGATGTTGGCGTGGGTGGGGCGCACCATCGGATCGTCGAGCACGATGTCGTTGCCGCTCGATCGCCCGATGGACGTCAGCACCTTGCGGATAGGGACGTCCCTCCGCGTCTTTTGGATCGTGTGTTCACACCGGAAGAAGGCCATCGACCCCTCTTGGAGGCACAGTGTGGCACGCCGGGGGCTCCTTGGCCATGCCCCGGGGGGATCGGGGGGGGGCAGCGATCGGGGGGACCGCCGGCCTGGGCTCAGAGTGGTCTCGAGAGCACGATCCCCGTGCCGCCCGAGCTCAGCGGAGCGATCCCCACCTGGATCGTGGCCGGCGGGGGACGGCTGCGCCAGTGACGGTTCGCGTCGGAGACCGACAGCATCCAGGCGCCGTAGAACGCGATGGTGGCGGGCCACTGCACGGCGTAGCGTCTCAGCTGGACGCGCCCGAAGGTGTCCGCTGGATCCCAGCCGAGGGGATGGGGGGTGTCGTCGGTGACGTTGATCTCGGCGAGGTGGGCGAACATCGCGACGGAGGTGATCCCAAACGCGGTCTGCAGCCCCCCGTACAGCAGCCCTGCTGCTGTGCGCCCCTGGCTGAACTGGGGGATCCCGAGCGGAGTGAAGGCCCAGACCGGCGGTGGACCCGGATCGAACGGAGGCTGTGGGCGCTCCTGCTCAGCCCGGAGCTCGACCCGCACGAGCTCGAACAGGTTCAGCACGTCGATCGGGTGATGGTAGGGGGAGATCGGAGCCTCTAGGTCCCGCTCGAGGATCCAGCGGAAGGCCTCGCGGGCCTCCTGCTGATCTCCGAGCTTGTGCTGGACCGCCCCGAGGTAGGTCATCGCCTCGAGGGAGAGCTCCCAGCCCGGCTCTTCCCCGGCCTCGAGGCGCTCATACAGCCCGTGCAGCAGATCGCGGGCCCGCTCGGGCTCGCCGGAGAAGTACCCCTGCTTGGCCGCCCGGAGCGTGGCGTCGAAGCTCCCGTTGACCCCTGCGTCGGGGAGCAGCGCTCCGGGATCGGTGTGGGGCCCCGGGGGATCGGTGTGGGGCCCCGGGGGATCGGTGTGGGGCCCCGGGGGATCATCTCGGGGATCGTCTCGGGGTGCTGGATCGATTGGATCCCCAGCCAGGGGCAGGGTTCCCCCCGACGCTGGCAACGCCAGCCAGAGCATCACAATCTGGTGCATCGGCTCCCCGGACGGCCGAAACGTAGCCTCGTGGACCGGGTCAGGTCAATCCCTCTGGAAAGTGACTGTATCGGTTGTTAGCTTTTCGCCATCACTGACTGAGGCAATAAACCCATGAGACGCATCGAGACCTACGACTGGTGGCCAGAGCTGGTGGATCTCAAGGACACCCTGTCTTTGCGTGAGCTGGCGGAGAAGTTCAGCGTCACCCCTGGGGCGATCTCGGCTGCGTTCAAGCGCACCGGGATCACCCGTCGTCCGGCCCCTCCGGGACCCCGGGCGCGGCGTAAGTCCAGGCCTGAGTCGGAGTCTCTGCCGCCGGAGCCGGGTGAGGCCAACGTCTCAGCCCGTCCCGGGAGCAAGGACTCGCAGATCCTCCCGTTCCAGGATCTGCTCGGCAGCGTGCCCGACGCTGAGGTCGCGGATCGGGCCGGGGTCTCTGTTCGCACGATCGCGAGCTTTCGATCCAGGAACGGGATCAGCGGATATACCGGGCCCCGTCGCCGACGACGCGCAGGCGGCGGACGAAGGTCGAAGATCGATGCGTTTGCCCATCTCCTGGGCCAGGTGCCCGATCGGGTCGTAGCCGAGAAGGCAGGGGTGACCTTGAACGCGGTGCGAAACTATCGTGCGAAGCGCGGGATCCAGGCCGCCGGTCGATCCGGCTCTGCGGTCTCTCCGACAGAGGTGGGAGCTGCGCTCTCCTTCACCGGCGGCGAGGCCGCGTGGCGGGTCACCGCCGAGGCTGAGACTGGACAGTCTGTCCGGGTGGTCGTGGCGCCCTCCCTCGCCGAGGCCGCCAACCGCGCTGAGGCCGCTGGATTAGGCCAGATCGTCGCCCTCGAGTGGATCGGAGCGGTGGTCTGAGCGCGGGCGCGCCGCCGGTCGGGCGGCGCTGATCCGTGGGCGTCCCCGCGATCGCCCACCGAGGTGGTCCGGTGGCCTCAGGGGCTCTCGAGGGCTGCGTCCCCGAGCTCGGCCCGGAGGGCGAACGCTCCGTCTTCGTCGGTGATCCCGAACGCCAGCAGGCGGTCTCGTTGATCCCGGAGCTCGATGCTCGCGAACGCCTCGCCGGAGCCCTCGGGACCCACCACGCTGCCCCGGAACAGGGTGCCGGTGCCCAGCGCGAACCGGGGCGATGGGTCCTCGCGTGGATCGAAGCGGACGATGCCCTGAGCCAGATCCTCCCGCGTCCCGGGGGGGCCCACCAGGCAGTCTAGGGGGATCTGGGGCAGGTTCAGGGTGAACGTGCCCTCGTCGCTGGTGTTGGCGAACCAGGAGCGCTCGTCGAAGCCGACCTCGGTGCAGTAGACCGTGCCCCCGGCCAGGGGCTCACCTCGTTCGGTGGTCAGGCTGCCGGTGATCTCCAGGGTGGGCTGTAGCTCGATGTCGTCGAGGGTGGCCTCAAGGCCCAGGCGGACGCCGGTCTGTCGCGCTGGGCTGAGCCCGGGGCTGTCGCCGGGATCCTCTGCGCTGGTGCGGGCCTCGGGGGGGAGGACCTCGATGGTGTACAGACCCGGGACCACCTTGGCGATGAAGGTGCCGGGGCCCTGGATCGGCGCGTCCCAGCGCCATGTGGCGTCGAGGTCTCCGTAGCCATCCAGCTCCTCGGACAGGAACCGGACCACGGTGCCCGCCAGGCTCTGTCCCGAGGCGGACACGATCCGTCCCTCGGCGAGGGTCTGGGGGAGATCTGAGGGGTACTCGAAGTCGACCAGCGCTCCCTCCAGCGGCACCACGATCCCCGGCTGCTGCAGGGTTGGATCCTGGCCCACCTCCCGGCCCTCGCACACCGGGGTGTAGGTCCCGGGCTGGACCCGGAGCTGGTAGCGACCATTCTCGTCGGTCAGGGCCGTCGCCGAGCGGTTGCCCAGGGGGTCGAGCAGGTGCACCCGCGCGTTGTGCACCGGGCCGTTGTTCGAGCGCACCGTCCCGTACACCGGTGCACCGAAGCCGATGTCGATCTCCAGCTCGTCAGGGCTCCCGCCGAGCTGGAGCTCCTGGGTGTGCATCGGTAGCTGGGGATCGTCGGGGACCACGGTGAGCTGGTAGGTGTCCTGGGGCACCAGCCAGGCCTCGAACACCCCCGCCGTGTCAGTGCTGGAGGCGTAGGTCTGCACCGTGTTCGGCTTGCGGATGAGCACCGTGCCCTCGACCGACACGACCTCTCCGGGGAGCAGCGAGATCTGGGGGTTGATGCTGTAGCCGGTGATGGTGCCCGTCTGGTGCAGCGGCTCGAGCAGCCGCACCTGGGGGACCTCCACCACCCGGCCCCCGGCGTCCTCGATCTCCAGGGTCTGGGGCAGCGCCCGCAGGCCCTCGCTCAGGACCTCGCCCTGCAGCAGCAGCCCGGGCCGGACATCGAGTCGGATCGACTGTGCCGCGGCGTCGGCGGCGGCGGTGGACGAGGCCGCCTCCATGCGCTCGGCCTTGTGGGGAGCGTCGCTCGAGCAGCCGAGCAGCCCCAGCGCGGGGATCAGGACGAAGATCGAGGCACCTGCAGGGCGATCTGGACCTGGCATCACGGGACCTCCACCAGGAACAGGTGGTCTGTGGACTCGGGGAACGGGCGATCTTCGATGATCGTGGCGGTGATGGTGCTCCCGTGGAGCACCTCGGCCCGGGGCAGCTCTGCGATGAAGACGGTGAAGTCGTTGAGCTTGGTGATGCGCTCGGTGTAGGGGACCCCCCCCGGGACGCTCCAGAAGACCACGAGATCGTCGCCGTCTTCGTCACGGGCGACGACCTGGGCGTTGTTGATCTCGTCGATCAGCAGCAGCACCGAGGGGTCCTCCTTGGGGGCGACGATCTCTGGAGGTACGTTCACGACTCGCTCCGCAGCTGCGGTATACAGGCAGCCTGTGCAGAACGTAATGCAACCCATGTGCCACACCCTGCGATCCGGAATAGACCTGGTGAGCCTGGTGGACAGAGACCTCAGCCAAAGCTTGGATCGAGGCATCTTGATCACGGTCTGCCGGGGACGTCGGGGAAGCGAACCTCGGGGCTGGACATCACGCGCCAGATCTTGCTCGCCACAGGCTTGCCGTTGCAGCTTAGCTGTAGCTCCACCCGCTTGTCCGGGTGATCGATCTGCCAGGACCAGCCCAGCTGTGACAAGCTGCCCACGTCCTCGCTGTGGTGGGTGGCGTCGGTGGCGATCACGCGGCAGTCTCCGTCCCAGCCTCCGGGGAAGACCACCCGGGTGGGACGGACCTTCAGCAAGACGTTCACCACCTGCTTCTCCCCGGGGCTGACGGTCACCCTGAGCGTCTCGTCGAACAGCAGCCGGGAGCGCAGCTGGAGCTCGTGATCACCGACCTGGAGGATGAGATCGGAGTGGGTCTGCCCGATCCGCTTGCCCCGCAGGTAGACGTCTGCGTTGTAGCCGTTCGCGTCCTTGATCACCACGGTGCCGAAGTCGGACTCCGGCGGGGGGGGAGCCACCTCGACCACCACCGG
>DRPG01000145.1 GCA_011376105.1 Deltaproteobacteria bacterium | reverse complement strand
ATTCGTGACGCATGCTAGAGTCACGGGCGCGGGGGGGGCTGATGAGACGTTGTGTGATCGCTGCCCTGGGGTTGCTCCCCGGCTGCTGCGGGGGCGGCGATCCGATCTGGTCGCCGTTCGAGCCGATCTATCTCGGGGGTGCCACCACCAGCGTCGACCTCTCCGGCCACATCACCGACGATCGGGGCGTGCCTGAGATCAGCGCCTCTCCGGCTGGGGGTGAGCTGATCGTCGAGGTCGACGGCTCGGAGCTGCTCATCACCCCGCAGCCTGGATGGCGCGGATCTTCCTCGGTGATCCTAGTGGCCGAGGACGCCTGCGGCAACCGCTCCAGCACTGAGCTCGAGGTCCACGGGGGCGAGGCCCCCACCCCCGGGGGCGGGCCGGGGGCCTGCTCTACGATCCTGACCTACGCTGGCCCCGAGTCCCTGGACGGGGTCGCGGTGGCGGGGGCGTTCAACGGCTGGAGCGCTGAGTCCCACCCGATGGCGTTCGAGGACGGAGCCTGGTCGATCGCGCTGGAGCTGGAGCCCGGCGCGTACCCCTACAAGCTGGTCGAGCTCGGCGGTGCCTCTGGGGACGAGGGCTGGCTGTGCGATCCAGAGGCTCGGTTCATCCAGTGCGAAGAGGGCTACAAGGAGCCCTGGGAGATCGGGCTGACCCACGACTGTGTGCCGGGGGGCACCTCGTGCAACTCTCTGTTGGTGGTCGAGCCCTGTGCTCCTCCGCGCCTACAGGCCCGGATCGTGGAGATCGATCGGGGCGCAGGCAGCGTCCATGTGGAGATCGACGCTGTGCCCGGGTCCGGCGGCGAGGTGGTGGATGCGGTCGCCACCCTCGACGATCAGCCGATCGAGGGCTGGACCGGCGCGGGCTTCGTGGTCTCAGCCGGTGGGCTGGCCACCGGTCGCCACACCCTGCGGTTCTCCGTCACCGACGCGGGCGGCAACACCTCCGACGAGGTCTACATCCCGCTGTGGATCGACGACTGGTCTTGGGAAGATGGCGTGTTGTACTTCGCCTTCCTCGATCGGGTGCACAACGGGGAGGCCGGCAACGACGGCTCTGAGGGCGCGACCGCGGTGGGCGGGGCCTACGAGGGCGGCGATCTCCAGGGGTTGCTGGAGCTGATCCCCTACCTCGATGATCTGGGGGTCGACATCCTGTGGCTGTCGAACCTCCAGGACAACGCCGAGGGTGCCTGGGACGGGCAGTGTGGCCTGACGTTCTCGGGCTACCACGCCTACTGGCCCGACGCCGCCCGCTCCATCGAGGAGCACTTTGGCGATGAGGCGGACCTCGAGGCGGTGGTCGAGGCGGCCCACGCCCGGGGGATGCGGGTGATCATGGACTGGGTGGCCAACCACGTCCACCAAGACCACCCCTACGCCGTCGAGCACCCCGAGTGGTTCAACGACTTCGAACACTGCGAGTCCGTGGTGGACGGGCAGCTGGGCTTCGATCGGATCCCTGAGCGCTGCTGGTTCGCGCCCTACCTCCCCGACATCGACTATGCCCAGCCCGAGGCCCTGGTCACCATGGTGGACGACGCGATGTGGTGGGCCAAGACCTACGAGCTCGATGGCTTCCGGGTGGACGCGGTCAAGCACATGTCCCACGCGGTGGTCTACAACCTCGCCGGCGCGGTGGACGCGCAGCTCGAGCACACCGACGCGGGCGGCGACGAGCACTTCTGGACCCTGGGGGAGACGTTCGATAGCTACGACAGGATCAACGCCTACATCGGCGAACGGGGCCTCTCGGGGCAGTTCGACTTCCCGCTGTACTACAGCATCCGCGATGCGTTTATCTATGGCAACGGCACCCTGCCGGACGTGCTCGCCAGCTACGACACCAGCCGGGCGGCCTATGGCGACGCCCTGATGAGCAACTTCCTGGGCAACCACGACGTGCTCCGCTTCATCACCGACGCTGAGACCGGCTATCTGGGTGCCTGCGACGGCGCTCAGATCCGGGTGGCGCCCCCCTCGAGCAACCCCTGGGCTTATCAGCGGCTGGCGCTGGCGTTCACCTTCCTGTTCACCGTGCCCGGCACGCCCCTGGTGTACTACGGCGACGAGCTGGGCCTGTCGGGCAACCCCGATCCCGACAACCGGCAGCCGCTGTGGTGGCGCACCGGGGATCTGTCGGGGGTGTCTTCAGTCGCGGAGCTGTCCGCCCGGGTCGATCCGCTGGCCTCAGACATGCTGTGGCACGTCCGCGCCCTGGCCCACGCACGCTCAGAGCACGTCGCCCTGCGCCGGGGGGAGCGGATCGAGTGGTGGGCCGAGCCGGATCTGGTGGCCTATGCCCTGGGCGCCGAGGGCGATCACGCCCTTGTGATCCTCAACCGGGGCGGCTCCGATCGGCAGCTGACCAACGGGCTGTCCTTCGCCGGGCTGCCCGGGGGGGTGTACGAGGACGTGTTGACTCAGGCCACGTTCACCTCCGCACGCGATCAGATCACGATCGACGTCGGCGCAAACCGGAGCCGGGTGCTGGTGTGGAGGTCCCCATGAGGTGGTGGTCGCTGGGCGTATTGATCCTCGGAGCCGTAGGCACCACGGGGTGTGCAGCTGAGGAGTACACCCGGCTGTACTTCGTCGCAGACAAGGCGAGCGAGCTGACCTGGGACGACATCGGGGCGCTGGAGCACCTGGGCCCGACCCTGACCGAGCGCGGGGTCAACTTCGGGCTGTACTCAGCCCACGCTGACCGGATCGAGCTGCTGCTGTTCGACGAGCCCGACGCAGATCGACCCACCCAGCAGTTCGAGATGACCCGCTACGGCGACGTGTTCAACCTCTACGTCGAGGGGATCGGCCCCGGCCAGCACTACGGGTATGTCGCCTGGGGCCCAAACTGGACCTACGAAGAGGACTTCTACCCGGGCTCGGTGATCGGGTTCCACGCGGACGTCGACGAGCGGGGCAACCGGTTCAACCCCAACAAGCTGCTGATCGATCCCTACGCGAGGGCGGTGCACCGGGATCACGACTGGGGTCGGGGATCGGCGGCCAGCGGGCCCCACCGTGCCCAGTCCACCTACGGGGCCGCGGCCAAGAGCGTGGTGATCGACAGCCAGTATGTCTGGGAGGACGACGCCTGGCGCGAGGCCCGCCGCTCGGGGGATCATCCCGGGCATGGGCCCGCAGACGCGGTGATCTACGAGGTCCACGTCAAGGGTTTTTCGATGAACGAGGCGTCCAACCAGCACGGGATCGAGCACTTCGGCACCTTCCGTGGGCTGGGGGAGGGGGCCGGCTACCTGGCGGATCTGGGCATCACCGCGGTGGAGCTGCTGCCGGTGCACGAGAAACCGCTCGACGGTGGGTACTGGGGCTACAACAACCTCAGCTGGTTCGCCAACGAGGTCGACTACACCGACGCGTGGCACGCAGGCCGGGAGCCCGTCGAGTGGGTCGACGAGTTCAAGTGGATGGTGGATCAGCTCCACGCCAACAGCATCGAGGTCATCGTGGATGTGGTGTACAACCACACCGGCGAGGGCGGGCTGTGGCGCACCAAGCTGTTCTTCAACGACGTGGACGGCGACTTCATCTGTGATCCCGGCGACGCGGTGAACCTCGACAGCCAAGAGGTCTCCAGCCTGCTGTCCTGGCGGGGGATCGACAGCTCCAGCTACTACGCGCTGGCCAACGCCAACCAGGCCTTCTGGGACGGCTCCACCGGGGTCGGTAACCAGGTCCGGGCCAACCACACCCCCGGCCAGCGCATGCTGCTCGACAGCCTGCGATACATGGTCGAGGAGCTGCACGTCGACGGGTTCCGCTTCGATCTGGCGGCGGTGCTCGGGGAGCCCGACGGGAAGGAGAGCCAGTACTGGGAGCTCCCGTCGGACACCACCTTGAACCTGGTGATCGATGATCCCGTGCTCCAGGAATACCACACCCGGGTCATCGCTGAGCCCTGGTCCACCGCCTACGATGGCTCTACGCAGTACCCGATGTCGTCCGGGGATCCTGCGCTGGGCTGGGGGGAGTGGAACGCAAACTTCCGCGACTGGTGGCGCAGCTTCCTCAACGATGACGGCTTCGCGATGAACGCGAGGCAGGGGGCGCTGGACGGCGGCGGGGTGATCACCGGCGGCTACGATCGCTACGCCTGGTCGGGCAAACAGCCGTACCACACGGTGAATTTCATCACCGCCCACGACGGCTTCACGATGTTCGATCTGTTCTCCTACACCGAGAAGGAGAATGGCTGTGGGCCGCTCAACCCGGTGTGCTGCTTCGACGCGTGCTCCGAGTGGTGCGATCCAACCAGCGGCGACAACAACAACCACAGCCGTAGCTGGTCCGACGACGAGTCGCTGAAGCGCCAGATGATGCGCAACGCGTTCGTGGGGCTGTTCATCAGCCACGGCACCCCGATGATGCTTGGCGGGGACGAGTGGATGCGCACTCAGTACGGCAACAACAACGCCTACACCACCTGGTCCGACAACGAGTGGGCGTGGTTTCGCTGGGGGGAGTGGACCAGCGGCAACGCCAACAACGTCTACCGCCACCGGATGCACGACTTCGTGCGCGACATGATCGCGTTCCGCAAGGCCCACAGCTACGCGCTGGCCCCTACCTCCTGGGGTGGGGGCATGCCCTTGGTGTGGAAGAACGAGCACGACGCGCCGGCGGACGATCTGACCTGGGGCAGCAGGCACATGATGATGCACTACCTCGACGACGGCTCCTGGGGCGGGAACCCTGAGCTCGCGGTGCTGATCAACCTCGAGCAAGACCCGGTGAGCTTCACCCTGCCGGCGGGACGGGACTGGGGGCTGGTGGTCGACACCCAGTCCTACTACGATCGCCCCGGCCGCTCGGGCGAGGCGCCGGGCTGGTTCGACGAGAACCCCGACGCCGATCCCCTCTCCTCACGCAACGTCCGCCTCGACGATCCCCTGCCGGTCAGCGGCACCTACGAGGTCCAGCCTCGCTCCATCGTCATCCTCGAGCAGCGGCTGTGATCGGCCTGCTGACGATGCTGGCGCTGCCCGCCCACGCGGGCTCGGCGGACGTGGGGGGCTACTTCCGGGTGATGGCGCGTCCCGACTTCCAAGGGGGCAACGGGCGCTTGGGATATTGGAACCTGTACGGTCGCCTGATGAACGAGGGGCCCTACGGGATGCTGGATCTACGCTACGACGTGCTCGAGCCCATCGCCGGCAGCACCGAGCCCTGGACCAGCGTGCACGCCCGGATCGAGGGGGCCTCGATCTCCAACGCGGATCCGGGCAATGGATCCCTGTCCAACTTCCGGCTGTCCCAGGTGTACGTGAAGACGGGCAACGTGCTGCTGCGCGACGTGGTGTGGCAGATCGGTACGCTCGAGTACTTCTACGGAGACCTGGGGCTGTACGACATGCGGCCTGCCACGGTGTTCTACGACACGGTGGGCCTGTCGGCCCGGTACACCAGCGATCACCTCGAGCTGCTGCTGGGGTTTGGTGACTCCGGGTACCGGATGTATGGCTCGAGCTATAACTCGGTGCCCACCCCCGGCGGTGCCGCCCGCCTCAAGCTAGGCAAGCTCGAGCTTGGGATCGGTGGGGAGGCCAAGATCGAGGCGGGGGTGGCGGGCAACCGCAACGCGCCGTACCACACCCCCGGCGTCACCTACGAGGACTGGATCCGGGGTGAGGTCGCGGAGAGCTACCTCGAGGAGTTCGGTCCGGAGCTGGCCGACTACTTCCCGTCGCCGTCCCCCCGGAGCGCGAGAAGCGGAAAGTTGGTTGGATACCTTGGCTTTGGTGGGTTCGGTCCCGTGCGGTGGAACAACCTGTTCGTGAGCCTGACCCAGCTGCACCCCGAGAAGAAGACCACCGAGATCATGCTGGGGGAGCCCCTGGACATCTGGGTCCATGACTTCACCGATCAGCGCACCTCGCTGGTGATCGGCGACGAGATCCAGCTGGTGCTGGCGCCGGATCGCCTGGACATGGCCTGGGCGGGCCTGTTCGGCGATCAGCGCGACGGCGACAACCAGCTGATGCCGACGGACTTCGATCGCACCTATGCGTCCACCGTGCTGCGTCTGCAGGGCTACCCCACCGAGACCTTCCACCTGCTGGTGGAGACCAGCCTGGCCCGGGAGTGGTCCCGCAACGGCAACGCGTTCCGGGAACACCGCGACAGCATCTTCTCCAACACCGCCGGCCGTGCGGACACCCGTGGCCTCGAGATCGGAGACAGCGACACCCGTCGCACCTGGCAGCTCAAGGGGGGCGTGGTGATCAACCCGCTGGGGCCCGGCATCTTCACCCGGCCCAGCCTGAGGATCCTGTATGGGCTGCAGGCCTCGAACGTGAACAACGCGTTTGGCAACAGCTTCGTCGAGACGATCGATCAGTTCAACGACTTCGACAACACCGAGCGCCATGTGCGCCACATGGCGGCCCTCGAGGCGGAGGTGTGGTTCTGATGCGTTGCTCCCTGCTGTGCCTGATCGTTGCGTCGCTGCCGCTGGCCGGCTGCCTCAAGCCCCCCCCGGTGGTGGGGGTCGAGGAGCCGATGTCCGTGTCCGTGGCCACGGTGCTGGAGTCGGTGGATCAGCCGTGGGTGGTCTCTGCCCCCGATGCCGTCGTCGCCCGGCTGAACGACGAGCTCGTCCGGCGCAACCTCTCGCCGATCGCGCCCAGCGACGAGGTCTTGTCCACGTTCGCCGCGATCCGCTCGACCGCAGGGCGCCTCGAGCAGCTCGCGCTCGATCCACCCGCCCCGCTCCTGGTGCTGATCGAGGCCACGCCTCGGTTCTCGGCTCAGGTCAACGGTCGGTACCGCTGGTCGGTCCAGGCCGAGATCTCGATCGCACCCAGCGCGATGACCTCCCCGGCGACGACCGAGTCATTCACCATCCCGGCCCACCTGATCTACAGCCACCAGGCCGAGGCCGAGGCGCTGGCCGAGGCCAGCCCGGTGGTGGCCCGCCAGCTGGGCCGGATGCTGGACGAGTGGATCCACAGCGAGGGGCTCGCCCCCGCTCCCTGATCGCCGCGCCCCGGGCGATGAGCTAGCCCGTGGCCCGCCGTGGCCCGTCTGATCTAGTCAGTCGGCTTGGGCGACGGCGTCGCTGCGCAGGGTGGCGAACCCCCGCCACAGCTCCCCCGACAGGTAGCGGGTGCGGGCCGAGTCCTCGGGGGTCTTGCGCCGGAGGTAGCTGTTGACGACCTGTCCGCCGTCGATCTCCCGGACCGATGGGTGGCTTAGGTTCATCGTGAGGATCGAGCGCCCCGAGGACGTGCCGGCGTGGGCCAGGGTGATGGTGCCCTCGCCGTCGACCTCGAGCACGATGGCGATGTGAGACAGCTCGTCGTCGAGGCGATCGTTGCCGTTGCGATCCCAGGTGTTGTCGAAGAAGGCGAGATCACCGGGCCTGGGGATCTTGCGGTGGTGGGTGTAGCCTGCCTCGCGGGAGAGCTCCCAGAACGCGGAGGTGTTCCCGGACAGGGGGAGGCCGGCGTGGGCCAGGGAGGCCTCGACGAAGCCCGAGCAGTCGTCCCGGAAGCCCCGGGGGGCCGACTCGAGGTAGTGGCGTGCAGCGTCTGCGATCCGCTGGCCCAGGGATCCGGAGCGCCGGGCCCGGCCCGGGGTGGGCAGCTCGCCGTCGTCTCCGCCGTCGAGCTTGTCACCTCCGAGCCGGTGTGTGGGCGCGGGACGGCCCAGGCTGCCCAGCGGCCCGGGGATCGAGGGTGACTTTGGGACACAGGCCAACATCCCGGTGCTCAGGAGGAGCACCCGCGCTGCGCCGCAGAGCACCCGCGCTGCGCCGCAGAGCGCCTGCGCTGCGCCGCAGAGCGCCTGCGCTGCGCTGTGGGGGAGCGTCGATCGGTGTCGGGGGGAGGGATGAGTCACGGGCCCTGCTCCGGTTAGTATGTCGGGGTTGGGGCAGATGCTCAAGCAGAGGCGCAGACATGGACGAGACCTTGCCTCCGATCTTCGATGGGCTGAGCCCCGTCGATCGTGAGACCGCTCTGTCAAGGTTCTCCACCATCACCCTCGAGGCTGACGTCCCGCTGATCGAGGAGGGGATCGAGGATCCCAGGCTGCTGGTGGTCTGCTCGGGGGCGCTGGCGGTCCACAGCCACCAGGTCGTGCTGAGCCGGATCGGGCCCGGGGAGCTGGTGGGGGAGATGGCCTTGTTTGCGGGGGGGATCCGCTCTGCATCGGTCTCCACCACTGAGCCCACCCGCCTGTTGTCCCTCAGCTGGAGCGGTTATGATCAGCTCCGGCGCGGGCAGCACCCGATCATCCCACTCCTCGAGGGTCGGGCCCTGGCCCTGCTGTCGGAGCGGCTCCGGGCTATGGGGGAGCGGATCTCCACGCTGTCCGAGGGCAGCGCCAGGGGGCACACCGTCCCCACCCCCGGGCTCTTCGATCGGCTGGTGAGCTTGTTCGGTGGGGGTGGCCTGACCCGGCTGGCCTCCCTCGATCGGGTCTCGATCTTGTCCAAGAGCCCTCTGTTCGCCGGGGTGCCCACCGAGGTGTTGGCTGAGGTGGCCGAGCACTTCGAGGGCTGGAGCGCTCGCCGGGGGCACGTCGTGTGCGTCGAGGGGGCGCTGGAGTCCCAGCTGTACGTGATCGCGTCAGGTCGGGTCGACGTGCTGATCTCGGTGGAGGCCTCCCCCGGGGGCGAGCGGATCGAGCTGCTGGCGACGCTGGAGCCCGGCGAGGCCTTCGGCATGGCGTCCCTGGTGCAGCCGGAGCGGCCGAGGATGGCCAGCTGTGTGGTGCGGGAGGCGATGTCGGCCCTGGCGCTCGAGCGCGGGGTGTGGCAGCGGCTGGCCGAGCGCGCCGATCTGGTTGGATCTGCGCTGCGGGTGGCCCTGATCCGGGGCCTCTCCGATCAGCTATCCTACGCCAACCAGCACCTCGCCGAGATCGGGAGGCGGGATGCGGCACAGCATAGGTTCGAGCGAATGAACGAGCGCGCGAACACCGAGCCTCCTGCTCCGGGCCCGGAGCAGGGGGCGAAGGTGCAGGGACCGTGGTGATCCTCGGCCTAAGCGATGGCCCCGACGCTGGCGCGGCCCTGGTGATCGACGATCGGATCGTGGCGGCGTCACAGCAGGCGCGGCTCGATCGGATCCCCCGCTCTCATGCGTTCCCCTGGGCTGCGATCGACGACGTGCTCTCCCGGGGCGGGCTGGAGCCCGGGGAGGTGGATCTGATCGCGGTGGGGGGGCAGCTCACTCCGCCCTTCTTCGCCCGGCGCCACCCCAGCGTCCGCGATCTGACGCGCGATCCCTTCTCGCCGGCGGTGGACGCGGGCGTGTTCTGGCAGGCGCTGCTCCGTCGCTCAGGCCTCGGCGCCCTGGAGGCGGATCGGACCTCCGAGTGGCTGGATCAGCGGTTCCGCCAGCGGGGGCTCTGCCCGGGGCGGGTCGTCCTCGTCGATCTACACCGGGCCCTGGCGGCGGCGGCTTACCGGTGCCAGCCCGATCCAGAGGCCCTGGTGATCACGCTACATCCCCGGGGGGACGGCTTCGCCCTGGCGGTGCACCGGGGCCGGGCCGGCCAGCTGGATCGTCGCTTCGCCCAGCGCGGGGTGAGCTCGCTGCACGTGCACCTGCCGCGCTGTGCCGCCGCCATGGGGCTCGATCCCTGGCTCGATGGGCAGCGGATGTGGGGCCTCGCGGCCCGGGGGCGTCCCGACGAGGTGCTGGTGGGCGCACTGTATGACGAGCTCCACGCTGAGGGCACCGGCCTGTCCCGGCGGGCGCTGCCGGCCCTGGAGCGGCCCACCGACGCTCCCTGGCGCGAGCTCCGCACCGCACCGATCGAGGTGGCGGCGGCGTCGGTGCTCCAGAACCTCCGGGCGGCGGTGCTCGAGGTGCTCAGAGCCCACGTCGCCGGCCACGACGCCACCACCCTGGCCCTGGGGGGGGAGATCCTCGACAACCCCAGGCTGATCGCCGACGCCGCGGGGCTCCCGGGGGTGCACCGGGTGGAGACCGCCCCGCTGCCGGGGGGGGCTGCGGTCGCGCTGGGCGCTGCGCTGTCCCAGGCGGGGCTCGCGCCGGCGAGGCTGGAGCCCAGGGCGCTGGGGGCCTCCCCCAGCGAGGAGCTGTGCGAGCGCGCCCTCGCGGAGCACGGAGGCGGTGTGCCCTTCGATCCCGTCCACGCCGCCCAGGTGCTGGCCCGGGGCGAGGGGGTCGCGCGGCTCGCCGGGGGCCACGGGTGGTCCCGCAGCGGTGGAGGGTGCCGCTCGGTCCTGGTCCGGGCCGACGCCCCTGAGTCCATCGAGCGGATCCGGCGCAGGCTCGAGCTCCCCGAGGGGATCGAGCCTGGCCTGGCCTGCGATGAGGGCTTCCTGCGGATCGAGCACGCCGACGCCCTGTCCGGGCCGCTGCGCTATGGAGCGGCGGCACCCCGGGTGATCGAGGGGGGCGAGGGGATCGGCGGCGCCCTGACCGCCGATGGGCACGTCCACCTCCAGTGGATCGACGGCGATCAGGATCCACAGCTGTCCAAGATCCTGGGCGCCCTCGGGGAGCTGGTGGGGACACCCGCGGTGGCGCTGTGGCCGCTGTCTATGGGCCGGGAGCCCCCCCGGTCTCAGCCGAGGGGAGCGACCGAGCTCTGGCGCCGGGCGGGCCTGGGGGGGCTACAGCTCGGCTCGAGGTGGGTAGAGGGGAGCCCGTGAGCGATCCTGCCTCCGGAGCCTCCTTGCCCCACCCCGATCCCACCCCCGGTGTGCCCCCTCCAGATCCCCTCCAGGTGGGGAGGCCCGGGTGAGTGAGCCACAGCGTGCGGTGCTGATCGAGGTGGGGCTGCTGTATGTGGTGACCCTGCTCGCGATCCGGGGGATCGTCTCGTTGGTCCAGGGGCTGGGCCTGCCCGACGTGCTGCTGGTCGCGGTGCCGGTCTTGTTCATGTACGCGCCGGTGTGGTCCTGCAGGCTGCGGGGCGCCGATCCCTGGGCCTACCCGATGGCCCTGCCCGACTGGCCCTGGAACAACCCCGGCGACTGGTGGCGGGCCCTGCGGTGGGGTGGGGGGCTCTCGCTGCTCGTCGCGATCCCCTTCGTCGTGGGCTACCATGTCTGGCAGATCGAGCTGGTTCCGCTGGTGCAGGACGCGCTGGGGGTGCGCCTGTACCCAATCCCACCCAGGCTGAGGTGGATCTGGCCATCAAACCTGCCCCTGCTCGTGGCCTACCACCTGTTCTATGTGGCGATCCCCGAGGAGATGTTCTACCGGGGCTACATGCAGACCCGCCTCGACGAGGTGTGGGCGCCGCGCTGGTCGATCGCCGGCGCGGTGGTGGGGCCTGGTCTGCTGGTGACCTGTGTCTTGTTTGCGCTGGGGCACTCCCTGGTGGTCGTGCAGTGGTGGCACGTGTTCATCGTCATCCCCAGCCTCGGGTTCGGGTGGCTGCGCGCCCGCACCGGTGGCGTGTTGGCCGGCGCGTTCTTCCACGCGTGGTGCAACGTGTCCGTCGGGACCCTCGACACCTTGTACGGGATCGTCCCGCCTTGAGGGCGAGGGGCTCGACCGACGTCGACCTGTCCGGATAGGGTAGAACGCATCGACAGTGTGTGGATGGAGATCTGGTGAACGAATGTCCGTTCTGTGGGTCCGAGGTCTCGGAGGAGCTCGTCGCCTACGGCGGGACCTGCCCCAAGTGCTTTGCCGAGATCCCCGGGGAGGAGGCCGCGACCGATCCCGGGGAGGAGGTGCGCGCTGCGCAGGAGCAGAGCGATCGTCGCCGGGTGGCCTCCCGGGCTGCGGTGGTGGGCCTGGTCGGGATGCTCTCCCTCGTGGTGTGCACCGGGGCCATCGCGTTGGCGTTCGTGCTGACCCCCGAGCCCGAGATCGCGGCCCTGATCGACTTTGACGAGCTCGACTTTCCCCTGCCCGAGGTCGTGGGCATCCAGGGCGAGCCGGCGGCGGTGGCGGTGGCCCCCAGGCCCGATCGACCTCGGCCGTCCACCCCGACCCCGAGCACACGGCCAGCCCCCGTGGCCCCCGCCGCGCCCTCCGGCGCAGAGCGGTTCGCCCGGGACGGAGCCGCGTCCGCGGCTCCCCCGACCCCGGCCCGGGATCTGCTCGGCGCGCCTGAGCCAGAGCGGGTGGCCCTGACGGGGCCCCGCCCCCGGGGCCCGGGCGCTCCCTCCGGCCCCGCCCGCTCCTCGACCGGGGGAGGCAGCAGCAGAGCCGTCTCCATCGATCTGTCAGGTGGAGACGTCAAGGTCGCCCGCGACTCGAACATCGTGCTCGATGACGCCCTCGCGATCCGGAACATGATCGGGGAGAAGATGCGGGCGGGGATCCCGGAGCTGGTGAACTGCTACAACCGCCGCCTCAAGCAGATCCCGGGCCTGCGGGGGCGCTGGCGGCTGACCTTCACCGTCACCCCCGAGGGCCGCGCCAGCGGGGCCAAGGCCACCCCCCTCGATCGGGGAGACGCTGAGCTCGAGATCTGCCTGGCCTCCCACGTCGAGCGGGAGTGGAGCTTCGGCAAGATCGCCGTGGCTTCCCCGGTGGCCAAGACCCTGACCTTCAAGGCCCAGGGCTCGTAGCCACCTGAGCGCTACAGGGTGGCCTGCCCCCAGCCCAGGCCCTGCATGTTGGGATCGGCGACTGAGACGGGGTGGGTGATGGGGGGATCGTCGCCTCGGATCAGGCTGGCGAACGCCAGCAACAGCTCGCTCGCGGTCAGCAGGTGATCGCCCACCCGCATGGCGGCGGGCACCGTGTCGGGCATCGCGCTGAGCAGCGAGCGAGCGGTGGCCCGGATCGCCTCAGGAGCTAGCGGGGTCTGCCCCGACAGGGTGGACGACGCCCGGGTGCTCGGGCCCGCCAGGGCGCCGATCCGGATCGCGGCGCCGTCGCTGTGCTCGGCTACGATCAGGGCAAAGGCATAGAACGCCTCGGTGGGGGTCAGCTCCCCGGGCAGGGTCCGGGGCACGACGGAGATCCCCCGCAGCACCTCGGCGGCCTCGGTGGCCTCGAGCCTCGACACCACGCGGCCGCCCTCGGCGGAGCTGGGCGCAGCCTCGAGCCCGCGCCGCAGGCTCTGGAGCACGGCCTGGCGGGCCACGTTTGGCGTGACGATCTGGACGCCGCCCGCGACGATCACCTCATCGATCCACCGGCCGAGGACCTCGGCGTCGGTCAGGGTCCCCCGCCGGCCGTCGAGGGCGACCCGAACCACGGGGACCCCATCGGTGGCCTGGGCGCTCTGGATCGCCCGGGCGGCTCGATCGGCGGCCCGGGGGGTGAACGGCCCCACCAGGGGGCTGGCGCCGCAGGGGCCCTCGTAGGCTCCTGCATGGATCACGACGTTGATTCTGGGCTGACCCTCGAGGTGGCCCGCCAGCCGGGGGGCCGCGGTGGGGGGCCCCTCGGTGTTGATCAGCGCATGGAAGCCCACGCGGCCGAGCATGGCCTCGCTCGCCCGCGAGCCGATCGGGGCGTGGACCGTGTGCAGCCGTGCTCCTGCCCGCCGCAGAGGCTTGAGGGCGCGGCGGAGCTCCCCCACCTTGGCCAGCACGTCCTGTGGGACCGAGGACGGGGGCAGGGCGACCGCGATCTCGTGGCCCGAGCCCGTGGCGACCTCGAGCAGGGACAGGGTCTCGGGCCCGGGGGGCTCGGGGGGCAGCACCACCACCCCCGCCAGCCCCCGGGCCTGCAGCGCTCCGAGGACAGACTCGGCCCAGCCTGGCTCAGCACCCTCGGCCCAGACCTCGATCAGCACCCGGACTCGATCAGCCTCCAGCGGGACCCCAAAGGGGCGATCGACGGGGGCGTCCAGATCGCAGGAACCAGGGCCAGCGAGGGCCGCCAGGCCCCACAGGAGCGAGCCGATCAACGTGCCTCCCAGCGCATCAGCGCAGCGTCCGTGCCGTCGGGGTAGTAGCGGGGTCGTCGCCCGGCGTCGATCCAGCCCGCGCGCCGGTACAGGGCGAGGGCTGCGACGTTGTCGACCCGGACCTCGAGCCACCCCCTCGCCACCCCTGCCCCCCGCCAGGCCGTCGCTGTGGCCTGCAGCAGGGCTCGTGCGAGCCCCCGGCGCTGGTGGGCGGGGTGCACCGCTAGGGTGAGGATCTCGGCCTCGTCGGCCACCACGCTCGACAGCAGGTGGCCGACGATCGGATCGCCGATGACCCACCCGGCGGTGCTGCGCCGATCGAGGTGGGTCGCGAGCCGGCCCGTGGTCCAGGGGACCTCGGCCGCCGCGGCCTCGACCTCCGCGATCGAGCGTGCGTCCCGCGCCAGCGCCCTGCGGGGCGTGGGGATCACGGGTTGGTCTCCGGGTCCCGGGGTGCGATCCTCCGGATCCGGACGCGTCGACGCAGCGTGGAGAGGTGCTGCTCGGCCTCGTCCTGCCAGGCGGGCAGATCCGCGGGGTTGGTGAGCAGGTTGCGCTGGAGGTAGCGATCCACCGTCAAGCGCCTGCGCACCACGACCTCGAGCTGATCTTCGTCGAGCCCGAGGCGCACCAGGAGCTCCCCCCACGCTCCGGGATCCAGCCGGGCGCGGATCGCACGGATCCTGGCCTGCACCGCCTCTCGATCGGGATCGTACAGCCCCACGTCGGCGGCGGCCTTGCGCACGATGGCGGCGTCGATGAGGCGCTCGATGGGGGTGTGCCAGCGGGGGTGCCAGAAGGGGGTCGCCCCGGGATCGATCTCTGAGAGCAGCCCCTCGAGCTGGACGTCGCTGGTGAGGATCAGCTGGCCGCTGACATCCGCCACGACGCGATCGATGATCTCAGCCGAGGCGGAGATCAGGGTGATGGGGAGGATCCATGGCAGCATGGACCCTCGGTAACGGGTTATCGGCCGGGTCGATGATCGAGACCCACGATCTGACCAAGCGGTTTGGCCCTGTGTTGGCGGTCGACACCCTCAGCGTGGAGATCGGAGCCTCGGGGTTGGTCGGCTTCCTCGGACCCAACGGCGCAGGGAAGACGACCACGATGCGCATGCTCACCGGGTTCTTGCCGATGACCTCGGGCACGGCCGTGATCTCGGGCTTCGACGTGTTTGAGGCCCCCCTCGAGGTCAAGGCCCGGGTGGGCTACCTCCCTGAGGCGCCACCCCTGTATCCCGAGCTCACGGTCGGAGAGTTCCTCCGCTTTGTCGCTGAGATCCGGGGTGTTGAGCCCGGCCGGCGATCCCACCGGATCGGCGAGGTGATGGAGCAGGTGGGGCTGTCGGGCTGGGAGGGTCGCCTGCTCTCGTCCCTGTCGAAGGGCTTTCGCCAGCGGGTGGGGCTGGCTCAGGCCATCATCCACGATCCTCCGCTGCTGATCCTCGACGAGCCCACCTCGGGCCTCGACCCAGCTCAGCTGGTGCCCATCCGCCGGCTGATCCGGGAGCTGGCCAGCGAGCGGCTGGTGTTGCTGTCGACCCATGTGCTGTCTGAGGTCGAGTCCCTCTGTGATCGGATCCTGCTGATCGATCGGGGGCGCCTGTTGGCGGATGGCTCCGTCGCTGAGCTCGCCGAGGGGGTGGGGGCGGGTCCCTGGGTCGAGCTGGTGCTGGACGCCCCGGCCGAAGACCTGTCGGTGCGGATCGCCGAGCTCGAGGGGGTGGAGACCGTCGAGCAGCTGGAGCCGGGGCGCTATCGGATCCGGGGGGGGTGGGGGGTGGAGCCCGCCCTCGGGGCCCTGGCCGGCGCTCACGGCTGGCGGATCCGGTCCCTGGTCCGGCGCCGGCCCTCCCTCCAGGAGGTGTTCATCGCGCTGGTCGGAGCAGAGTCGTGAAGGTCCAGCGTCCGGGCGCGATCGCCGCCACCTGTGCGATCAGCCGGAAGGAGCTCCGGGTCTTGTTCCTCTCCCCGCTGGCGTGGGTGTTCCTCGCCTCGTTCCTGTTCCTCTCGGGGGTGTTCTTCTACCTCGGCATCGTGATGTCCGGGGAGGCCAGCCTGCGCTCGATGCTGGCGAACCTCGCGGTCACCCTGCTGTTCTGTCTCCCGATGGTCACGATGCGGACGCTGGCGCTGGAGCGGCGCTCGGGCACCCTGGAGCTGCTGCTGACCGCCCCGGTGCCCCTGGAGAGCCTGATCGTGGGCAAGTGGCTCGCGGTGATGGCGCTGTGTCTTGTGCTGTTGGCGCTGACCGCCCCGTTTCCCGTCGTCCTCGCTCAGTTCGGGGATCCAGATCCCGGCGTGTTGCTGACCAGCTACCTCGGGCTGCTCGCCTGCTGTGGAGCGTTCAGCGCAGCGGGCCTGTTCGCGTCCTCCCTGACCCAGGATCAGATGGTGGCGGGGGTCGGGGCCGTGCTGCTGCTCCTGCCCTCGTGGCTCGCCTCCGTGGCGCGGGATCTGGTCCCGGTGGCTGCGCGGCAGCCGCTCGATCACCTCTCCTTCGTCGAGCACCTCCGCTCGTTCGCCCGGGGGGTGATCGACACCGGCGACGTCGCCTGGTTTGGGGGCGTCACCTTCCTGTTCCTGTTCCTGACCTGGCGCAGCCTCGAGTCCCGGCGGTGGCGATGATCCGGGGGCTCCAGCGCAGGCTGGCGACGGGGTTCAACGCCTTGTTTGTGACGATCCTCGTCACCGCCATCGTCGTGGTGTCGATCGGGCTTGCGGGTCGTCACCGGTGGCGGCTGGATCTGTCGAGCGACGCGATCGCCACCCTGTCCCCCGACACCCGGGCGGCGCTGGCCCTGCTCGAGACCCGTGACGTCGATCTCCGCATCACGGCGTTTGGAGCCCAGCGCCGGGATCGCGAGGCCTGGATCCGGGATCGCACGATCCGGGACCTCCTGCGGGAGCTGGAGCATGCCTCAGATCGTGTCCAGACCCGGTTCGTCGACTTCGATCGGGAGCGGCTGACCGCCGAGTCCTTCGGGGTCGAGCGCTACGGGACGGTGGTGATCGAGGGCCGCGGCGATCGGGTCGATCTGATCGAGCGGGAGGTGTTTCGGGCGAGGGGCCCCAAGGGGGATCGGGAGCTCGAGTTCCTCGGGGAGGCAGCGATCAGCGCAGCGATCCGGCAGGTCTTGAGCGACCGGGCCCACACCGTGTACTTGCTGTCGGGGCACGGAGAGCGGGAGATCTACGATCGGGGCCTGGGGGAGCTCAAGGGGCTGGCTCAGCTGATCGACGATCAGGGCTGGACCGCGCGGACCCTCGATCTGCTGCGGGACGCGGGGTCTGACACGCCCCCCACCATCCCCGAGGACGCCTCGGCGGTGCTGCTGCTCGGCCCCCGGGCGCCGGTCACCCCCATCGAGGAGGAGGTCCTGCGGGACTACCTCGGGCGGGGGGGCTCCCTGGGGGTGTTCGTCGATCCCGGCGGGGTGCCCCCGTCCCTGCTGGACGAGGTGGGGGTCCACACCCTCGACGGCACGGTGCTCGACGTGGTGGCCTACTTCCCCCACGCCGATCGGCCCCTGCTCAGCTATGGACCCCACCCGATCACCGAGGAGCTCGCCGCGGGGAACATCGCCACGGTGGTGGCCCACGCTGCCCCGATCGAGCTGGAGCCCCGGAGCGGGGTCCGCTCGGCGGAGCTGCTGCGGACCTCGCGGCGGGGCTGGATCGAGCGGGGGGATGACGATCCGGCGGCGTACACCCCCGGCGAAGATCTCGAGGGTCCGGTGGTGGTGGGCGGTGCGCTGACCGTCGCGGCCCCCCACCCCTGGATCACCTCCGCCACCGCGCGGCTGGTGGTGGTGGGCGACGTCGATCTGATCAGCGACGAGCTGCTGGAGGAGGCGCCGGGCAACGCCACCTTCGTCGCCAACAGCCTGCGCTGGCTGCTGCGGGCCGACGAGCGCTTCTCTCGGGTCGGGCGCCCCGCGAGGGCGAGGCGGCTGGCCCTGACCGAGGCCGATCTACAGATGATCCAGTGGCTGGTCATGGGGGGCATGCCCCTGCTGGTGTTGCTCGGAGGGGGAGGGGTGTGGGCCTGGCGGAGGCAGCAGTGAGGCGGTTTCGGGGCTCGATCCTCGCGCTGGGGGTGCTGCTGCTGGTGCTGGGGATCGCCTGGTGGCTGGATCGCTCGGAGGCGGTGCCCGAGGTGTCCCCCGACACCCTCTTCCGCTTTGACAAAGAGGATCTTGTGGCCTTCACGATCGTGCGCCCCGACGCCACGATCGAGATCCGGAGGATCGACGATCGGTGGACAGCGGTGGGGCGCAGCTGGCGCCCCAACCGGGCGATGATCCGCAGGGTGGCTCACCAACTCCACGATCTCGACGCTCGGGCCAACGTGATCGACGATCCCGAGGCCCCGGAGGTGTATGGCCTGGGCAGCGACGCGATCGAGGTCACCCTCGAGCTGCGGGGGGGCGAGCGGCTCGCGTTCCGGGTCGGAGATCCCAACCCCACCTCGGTCAGCTACTATGTGCAGGTGCTGTCCTCGGATCAGGCTGAGATCGGTCGGGTCTACGTCGTCAAGAAGGCGTCGATGGACTACTACCGCCTCGACATCCAGGCGTTCCGCGAAGATCGGATCGCGACGTTCGATGCCGCCGACGCCGTGTCCCTGGTGGCTCAGATCGACGGCGGGCAGATCGAGGCTGAGCGCACCGGGCCGCTGACCTGGCAGCTGCATGCGCCGGTCGAGCAGGAGGCCAGCCGGGACAAGATCCGGCTGATGTTGGGGCGGATCAGCGCGCTCCGGGCGCTGGCGTTCGAGGCCGACGCGCCCGGGGACCTGGCTCCCTGGGGGATCGGCGAGGACGCGCCGAGGATCGCGATCACGCTGGGGAGCGGAGAGGTCATCGCGGTCCGCCTCGGCGATATGCTGCCCGACACCGAGCCCCCGCAGCGGTACGCCTATCTCGAGGCGGACGACGCGGTCTATGTGGTCAAGGCGGGGATCCTGGAGTCGTTCCGGCTGTCCGCCGACGAGCTGCGCAACCGGGTGCTGCTGGGCAAGCACGCCTGGGACGTGGTCGCGCTCCAGGTCACCCCCCCAGCCGACGAGCCCCTGCGCCTGACCAAGACCTCCGACGACTGGCGCTGGCCTGATGGCGCGGTGATCTCGGGCTCCACCCCGGAGCGGGTGGCGGGGCGCGCAGCGGAGCTCAAGGCGATCGTGTTCCACGAGATCGCCCCCGGAGGCTTCGGGCCAGAGTTTGCCACGGTGCAGCTCTGGTTTGAGGATCAGCTGGAGGCCACCGTGCGCCTGGGCCGGCGCTGGGAGATCGAGGTGCCCGACGCGCAGGAGGGGATCGGCGGGCGCACCGAGGGCCGACAGCTGGCCAGGATCGACGATCGGGAGACGATCTACGAGATCGACGACGGGCTCGCCGAGGTCATCGAAGATCTGTGGCGGGAACACGGCCGGAAGCTGGAGCGTGACGCCGACAAGCGCCTCGACGAGGTCGACCCAGGAAATTAGCCAGGCTGCGGAGGCCGCGATGAAGGGAACCAGCGACGATCACGAGAAATTCCGGGATCGTGTCAAGGAGGCACTCGGAGACAACACCCAGAAGGAGCTGGAGGCTCGGATGGAGATCGCCTCGGGCACCCTGACCCGCATCTTCGGGGGGCGCCGCGGTCTCGATGCAGATCTCCTCAGCGCCCTGTCCAGCGCGTTGGGTGTCGAGCCGCAGAGCCTGGTCCAGGGCACCTCCTTCGCCCGCCTCCTCGACCCCGACGCCGCCGAGGAGCCCGACGACGCCGGGGAGCCCGCCGCCGGGGAGCCCGCCGCCGGGGAGCCCGCCGCCGGGGAGACCTCCGTCGAGGATCCTCCCCTCGAGCAGATCTATGCGGTCCCACAGCGCTATCCGCTGACCGGGGTCGCGGAGGTCGGCGGCGCAGAGCTGGAGGCGGTGGTCTCCGCTGCCCTCGCCGGGGGCAGCCCCGAGGCCACAGCTGCTGCCGAGGCCACAGCTGCTGCTGAGGCTCCCAGCGCCGCCGCGGGCTCCACCGCTGAGGCCAGCGCAGGAGAGGCCGACGGGCTCGGGGCCTCAGATCTCGACACCCAGGAGACGGTGCGGATGACCGCGGTCTCCGAGGAGGAGCTGAGCTCCGGGGAGGAGGACGATCTTCCCCGGGACGAAGACACCGAGGTCCTCGAGGAGGAGGAGTTCTTCGATCCCGATCGGACCGCCACGGTCCAGGATCCGGTGCCCGGGGAGGATCCCCCCCGGGGCTTGGGTGGTCGGATCCGAAGGTTCTTCTCTGGCTTCTTCGGGGGATGATGTGATGGTGTTTCCCGCGCTGCTCGCAGCCTGTGGCTCGGCTCCTCCGCCGGGCGCTGCTCCCTCGGTCACGATCGTGTACTCCTCGAAGGGGGAGGGCGAGATCGAGCCCTGCGGTTGACCCAAGGACCCTCTGGGCGGTCTGTCCAGGCGCAACACGATGATCGAGGAGATGCGGTCCGAGGGGCCGCTGCTGGTGGTCGACGCGGGGCTGAGCCTCAGCAAGGGGGGCTGGGGATCTGGCGCCGCCGATCTGGAGCAGCGGCGGATCAAGGCGTCGCTGATCGCTGAGGCGTTCGCCCTGGCCGGGATCCACGCCATGGCCCTGGGGCCCGCGGACT
>DRPG01000144.1 GCA_011376105.1 Deltaproteobacteria bacterium | reverse complement strand
GCTGTCGGGTCGCCCGCTGTCGGGTCGCCCGCTGTCGGGTCGCCCGCTGTCGGGCTGTCCCTGGATCCTGCGCAGGATCAGATCCCCGATCGTCGAGTAGGGATCTCGGCTGCTGCAGCTCGTCGCCGGGTGGATCGTGTCCCCAAGCCTGCGCTCGTCCGGTAACGTAGGCCGCCATCGAGGAGCGGTGATGACCCGGGGGAGAGCATGAAGGCCTGGCTTGGTTGGCTCGTGGTGTGGTCATGGGTGTGGCTCGGAGCGTGTGGATCATCACCCCGCTCCGAGGGGCTGCAGATCGGAGTGGTCGCGCCGCTGACCGGCAGCGGGGCGGCACAGGGCGCAGAGATCCAGCGCGCGGTGGAGCTGTTCGAGGAGGCACACCCCGACGTCCGGATCGTGCTGCGGGACGCGGCCGCCGAGCCGGCCGCGTCAGAGGCGGCGGCCCGGGCGATGATCGAGGCAGGGGTCGACGCGGTCGTGGGGCACCCCGGCGGGGCCGCCGCCGCCGCGCCGATCTACCAGGCGGCCGGGGTGCCCTTCGTGGCGTCCGGGGTCTCGGATCGGGCGATCCCCGCGGCCGGAGATCACATCTACACCACGAGCTTCACCTCCGACGTAGAGGGTCAACGCATCGTCGCCTACCTGCGGGCGGTGATCGGGGCCGAGCGGTTCGTGCTGATCCACGCCGACGACGCTGAGAGCATCGCGGTGGCTCGCTCCGTCGGGCAGCAGGCCCGCACGATCGGGCTTGGGATCGAGCGCACGGCGATCTGGTCCGGGAGCGCTGGGATCACGGAGGGCTACCTCCTCGAGGTGTTCCCCGAGATCGCGAAGCAACCCCGCAGCCGTGCAGGCCGGATCGGCGAGCGGCTCCGCTGGTTCGGTCCACGCCGCCGGACGGGCCTCGCACAGCGCCTAGATATCGACGCGATCGTGGTGATCGGGGGGGCCGCCGACGGCGTGTCCCTGATCGAGCAGCTGCGGGAGGCAGCGCTCGACGTGCCGGTGATCGGCTCAGAGCAGTGGTGCACGCCGGAGCTCGCCGCGGGCCTAGGCCGAGACGTCCGCGACGTGTACCTCACCGCAGGACACACCCCCGAGATCGAGACCCAGCAGGCCCGGGCCTGGCGGGCGGAGTTCGGCACGGATCCCGAGCCCGGCGCCGCGGCGCTGCACACCTACGAGGCGCTGCAGATCTTTGCTGCTGCGTCGGCCTCAGGGGCCAGCGACGCCGAAAAGGTGGCCTCCTTCCTGGAGGGGATGTGGGACCCCGACAGCGCGGTGGAGGGGATGAGCGATCTGCTGTACTTCGATCCCGACGGGGTGATGCAGCGTGAGCCCTGGTTCCTCACCCCGCACCGGGGCAAGCTCAAGCCTGCGTTCACTCAGCTCCGCACTGTGATCAACCCCAGGGATCGCTGGCGCGCCGGCCGTGAGGATCCTGAAGCCACCCCCGGGGCCGGGCCCGAGGCCGAGGCCGAGGCCGAGGCCGAGGCCGAGCCCGAGCCCGGGGCCGAGCCCGAGCCCGAGCCCGAGCCCGTCCCCGGGGCCGGAGGCGAGGATGACCGCGGCGCCAAGCGGAGGAACCGCAGGCCCAAGTCCGCCCCTGCTCCTGTGGTGGAGCGCTCCCGGACGGCGCGCAAGACCGCCGGGCCGGCGCCGGTCGAGCGGCGGATCGCGATCGTCGGTGATCAGACCTACCACCTGACCTCGGTCGTGTACGCGGGCATCGACTTCTACCGGATCAACGACGTGAACGTCGCTGGACAGGACTTCGACGTCGAGCTCTTCCTCTGGTTCCAGTGGCAGGGCGACGCCGACGTCGAGAACATCGCGTTCCTCAACCAGATCTTCACCGAGGACGCGACCTGGGAGGTCCTGCGTCAGGATCTGGATGGCGACGTCAAGTACACCTGCTACAAGATCAAGGGCACCTTCCTCACCCCCTACGATCTGCGCAGCTTCCCGTTCGATCAGCAGCGGCTGCCTCTGTCCCTGGCCCACAAGACCAGCGACAGCCGCGAGCTGGTGCTGGTGGTGGATCACGAGGGCCTGTCCCACGAGGTCATCGAGGAGATCTACCCCGAGGAGTGGACCTATGTAGGGCGCAGAGACTTCTCGGCGATGTACGAGCCCTCCACCACCTTCGGGGATCCGGCGTACCTGGGCCCCGCCAGCCAGTCCTCCTTCTCGGTGTACCAGGCGGAGATCGTGCTCAAGCGGATCCTGTTCCCTTACCTGGTCACGCTGTTCCTGCCCCTGGGGATCATGGTGATGATCAGCTTGTTTGTCGTCCTGGTCCCGC
>DRPG01000143.1 GCA_011376105.1 Deltaproteobacteria bacterium | reverse complement strand
GACCGCATCGCCGGGGATCGCCGCAGCGGGGACCGCATCGCCGGAGATCACCCTGCCGGGGACCGCATCGCCGGGGACCGCCGCAGCGGAGACCGCCGCAGCGGAGACCGCATCGCCGGAGACTGCATCGCCGGAGATCACCCTGCCGGGGACTGCATCAGCGGGGATAGCAGCGACAGCGTCCCCGGTGCTGGTGCCCTCCGCGGAGGAGGGCTCAGCGGTCACCTCGACGGAGGACCCGGCGCTGGCCAGGGCAGCCCCGACGGGGGGAGCGTCGGTGGGCCCGAAGGGCTCCGACACAGCAACGCCGAGGATCGCTGCGGGCGCGCTCTGGGCGGAGGCGCCCTCGGCGGGCTCTGCTCCGGGGGGTTCCCCGAGCACCGAGGCTCCTGCGGCGGAGGCCTCCCCGGCGGGGGGCGCAGCGGGGGACGCAGTGGCCTCGGCGGAGATCACCACAGGGGGTGACGCCATGGGCTCTCTGCCCAGCGCGGCCACATCGCTCACCCCGGGCCCGCCCACGGGCACCACAGGGATCGGCTCAGGCCCCGGGAGCGCAGGCTCGAGATCCGGAGGCTCGGGTCTAGCCCGGGCGCGATCGATCGGATCGTGCGGGGGTGGATCGAGGGGGGAGGAGGGGAGGTGGAGCTCCACCGTGGCGAGATCCGTGTCGTCGAGCGCGGCATCGTCGGGCAGGGGCAGCAGCCCCACCTCGGGGGAGTCCGGGGGGTCGGAGGGGTCCGGGGGGGCACCGGGATCGAGCTCCAGCGCTTCGGGCACGGCGTCCGGGTCGGCTGTGATCGAGAGGAACGGGGACAGCGGGGGCCCGGAGCTGGACGGGAGCTCCTCGGGGGCGCCGAGGGTGATGTCGTCTTCATCGTCGTCGGAGAGCTCCACATAGGCCAGCAGCAGATCGGCCAGCTCCCCCTCCTGCTCTGGATCCAGCATCCGGGCGGGCCCACGGGGCAGCGGTGGAGAGGGCTGGACCAGCGGAGGGCAGCCCTCGGGGATCGGGGGCAGCAGCGCCTGGATCTCGAGCAGGGCCGCCTCCAGCGCTTCAGCCGTCGGGTAGCGGGCCTCTGGGCTGCGGTGGCAGGCCCGCAGCACCACGGGACGCAGCACCGAGGGCAGGCGCTCCAGCTTGGGATGATCGACGTCGAGCATGCACAGATCCACCGCGGCCTTGCGGCTGCAGAGGGTGTACAGGGTGGCCCCCGCCGAGTACACGTCGGCGAGGGGGGTCACCGTGCTCGCGTCGCGCCGCTGCTCGGGGGACATGAACGCATCGGTGCCCATCGTGGCGCCCTCCGCGGTGCGATCATAGTCCCACTCCAGGCCTGGATCGTTCGGATCGAACTTTGCGATCCCAAAGTCGGTGAGTTTGCACACCCCCCGACCGGTGACGAGGATGTTGTGAGGTTTGATGTCCCGGTGCACGATGTGCTCTGCGTGTGTGGCGGCTAGGGCCCTGCAGACCTCGATCATCACCGAGGTCGCCATCGTGGGGGGCATGGGACCGTTGTAGCGGAGCCACTCCAGCACACAGCCGCCCTCCATGTACTCCATGATCATGTAGGGCTGATCGATGTCTGCGACGTCGAGCAGGCGGACGATGTTGGGGTGATCGAGGCGCGCCATGGTGCGGGCCTCCCGCAGGAAGCGCCGGCGGAGCTCCTCCTCCTCGGTGAACCGCCGGTGCAGCACCTTGGCCGCACACCAGCGCGCCAGGTTGCGATCGAACACGAGGTACACCCCAGCGGCGCCCCCTTTTCCGATCCGACGGGTCACCACATAGCGATCCCCCAGCATCGGGAGGGCGTGCTCTCTTGCCTGGAGGTCTTGTTGGTTCGAGGGCATTCTTGGGGCGTTCCACAGGGACCAGACCCTCTAACATGAGCCTCCGGACGCGCCGATCCCCAGCGGGGGGAGGAGCGGGGGGAGGAGCGCCGCCCCCGGGCCCGGAGGGCGGTCGTCAGTCATCGTCGAGGGTGGCCTGGCGCCACAGCAGCCAGGACATGCCTCCCCCGACAAGCAGGATCATCCCTCCGACGGCGCCGGCCACCGCCACCGGAGAGAGCGGCGAGAGCACCGCGGATCCGTCGAGGTTGATCCGGCGTACGGGCAGCAGGGCCCCGCCCTCTTGTGCTTGGGCGGGGCCTATGGGGACGGCCGCACAGCAGAGCAGCAGGGCGGAAGCCCTCGACAGGTGCACGATGCGGTGGAACATGGGACCTCCACCCGGGAACCTACCACCGCAGGCGGTGCCTCACTCCCCGGGGGTCACCCCCACGAAGTCCCAGGCCAGCTCTCCGCTGGCTCGCCAGGTGAGCACCAGGTCTCCGAGGGGGCTCGCCAGGGCGAGCTGGAGATCGTCTGTCGGCTGGGGGTTGCTGTCGAAGTTGTCGACGCCGGCGAACCGCAAGACGATGCGATCCCCCTCGATCACGTTGTCTTCAGCGAGCAGGATCTCCTCCCCGTAGCGGAGCCGGAACACCGGCCGCAGGATCGACAGCTCCCGGGGTAGCTCGACCAGGACGTTGTCCTTACCATAGCGCTGCTCGATCTCGAGATCCACGCCCCGGGACAGACCCGCGATCATCGCCTTGTAGGTGGTCTTCAGCCCCTCGCTGTGCAGCCTTGGGCCCCGGGGACGCAGGCCGGCGTCGACCGCCTTGCGATCCTGGTGGAACGCCTCGGACTCCGCGATCTTGAACTTGTCGGTGTCGACCCAGACCACCGCCTCGTCGCTGATCAGGATCGCGCGGTGCTCGACGATGTCCCCCAGGGTCTTGGCTCGACCCATGACCTCCAGCTCGGGCTGGAGCACACCGAACTCGGTCAGGGCGTGGGCCTTGACCGCGGGCACCGTCGCGGGGGCGGGCACCGCCGTGTACTGGCTGGGGAGCTGATCGGTGAGGTGGAGGGCCAGGATCAGCGTGGCGTTGTGCAGCGTGCGATCCCCGCGGTTGTCGATCGCCAGCGAGATGCCGGCGCCGAGCATCGGCTTCGACACCTGGAGATCGAGCCAGCTATCCTCGGGGAAGATCCGCTGGAAGTCGGAGCCCAGTAGCTCCTGGCAGAACGACAGATCGCGGATGACGAACGCCCACTGCTCCTGGCTGCGGCGCCGGGCGAAGTGATCGAGGACCTTGGCCTGCCCCTCGTCGAACCGCCCCTCCTGGAAGTGAAGCCGCGCCAGCTGGAGATCCGGGCTGAAGTAGCCAGCCCCGAGCATGGTGGACTGGTACAGCTCCACGATGTACTGACCCTCCCTGGACTCCTGGAGGAAGGCCCGCATCTTGTATGGATCGAGCATGTCCAGGAGCTGATCGGACTGCTTGGGGTAGTAGGCGGCGGCCTGCTGGAGGTGCAGCCTGGCCTGCTGACCGTCCCCGGCCCGGGCCGCCAGCACCCCCAGCAGCAGGAACGCCGGCGCGGTCTGATCGGGGTGGGCCTCGATGGAGGCCTCGAGCAGCGCGCGGGCCTCCTCGTAGCGCTCGGGCTGCCCCTGCTCGATCAGGGCCATCGCCTTGAGCAGGTGGGCCTCGCGCTCTGTGGGGGCCTGCGCGATGGCCAGGCTGGCGCTGGCCTCGACCGCGCCCCAGTCCCCCTCCCGGGCGGCGAGGTAGGCCCGATCCCGCAGCACCGAGAGGCGATCCCATCGCTCGATGTAGCCCCAGTAGGTGTCGGCGTAGTCGACCAGCGCATCGAACAGCTGCTGATCCAGCTCGGCGATGTCGTCGACAAGCGTGCGCCGATCGGCCTGGCGCTGCTTGAGATCGTCCCACAGCGCCCTCGCCTGGTCTCGATCCACCTCGAACTGGCCGGCCGGGGACAACAGGTTGACGTCCCCCGAGACGGAGACGACCGACAGGGTCGCGAGCAGCAGCTCGCTGGTCATCTCCCACATCGCCTGTTGATCGGCGAGCTCGGTCTGTTTGGCGTACAGTGGCCGGATCACCTCGAGGATCCGCCTGCGCCCCTCAAGGACCTCTGGAGCCACGCCCCGGTAGTCCTGGCGCCCCAGGGCGCGCAGGTAGCCCTCGAGGTCCTCCTGCTCCTCCAGGGCTAGATCGAGGCCATGGATGACACGCACGGTCCGATCGAGATCGTAGACCTCGGTGGCGGCCTGCGCCGCGGCCTCGAGGGCCTCCATGGGCTGCTCGAAGACCTGCTCGGCCCGCTCCTCCTGTGCGATCAGGGCCACCTCATGAGCGGCGCGGGCGCGCTCCCGGAGCCAGAGGAAGCCGCCCAGGGGCACAGCGACGATCAACACCAGCGAGACGCCGCAGCCGATCGCCAGCGGGCTGCGACCTTGGGTGCTCTGTCCAGACTCCATGCTCGGGCCTCCCGCGGGCGACGGCGAACCTGCCCTGTCTGTGGGCGGCGTAATGGGCCGGGCCCCGGGTCGCGAGGGACAGGGAGGTCACACCCGTGAACCGTCGATCGGTCACTGTGTGCATGCCCACGCCCACGCTCGCCTCCGCACGACGATCCGCACCGCGTCCGCTGGCGTCGGGCGCGGTGCGTTGGTGGTGTTGATCGTCCGCGCCGCCGTCGCAGGGGAGCACCTGCTGGTGATCGGGCCCCCGGGCACCGCCGAGAGCGAGGCGGTCCGGCGGACGGCCCGAGCCCTGGGGGGCACCAGCTTCGAGTACTTGCTGGGGCGCTTCACCGAGCCCTCCGAGCGGTTCGGCCCTGGGATCCGGGCCGGGCCGGGCTCCGCCGCCTGCTGGAGCACGACGACGCGCTGGGGTGCGGCTGCGCTGGTTTTCCGACGCCCTGATCGTGGCCGATGATCTGGATCGGCTGAGGGTCCTGCGCCGATCCGATGGCACGCCGCGGCTGGATCCGAGGCTGTAACTCAAGGGATCCCATCCCCTGCCGAACCCTGTGGCGTGCAACCAGAACTCTCCAGACAGCTGTACCGCCTCGGCATCGACGCGGAGTCC
The DNA here is from genome assembly GCA_011376105.1 of Deltaproteobacteria bacterium. Classification (GTDB taxonomy): domain Bacteria; phylum Myxococcota_A; class UBA796; order UBA796; genus DRPG01. The sequence goes on along the minus strand of DRPG01000143.1, from coordinate 2,150 downwards.
CTCGACGCGCTGCTCCTGCTGCCCCTGATCGAGGTCGCCTGGGCGGACGGGGTCGTGCAGCGACAGGAGCAGCAGCACATCGCCGGGGTCAGCCAGGCCTGGGATCCCGGGGAGGAGGCGATGCTGCTGGTGCGGACCTGGATCCGCTATCCCCCGAGCGAGGCTTACTGCGAGCGCGCCCGCCGGGCCCTGGCCGAGCTGCTCAACCACAGCGCTCCCCAGCACGGCCCCTGGGACGCTGAGACCCTCCTGGAGGAGGCCCACGCGGTCGCCAGCGCCGCAGGCAGCTGGCTGCCATTCCTCCGGATCTGTCGCTCGGAGCGGGAGGTCCTGAACAAGCTGCGCCAGGCCCTGATCCCCACCGGGGACACGCTCCGGATGCAGCCCCCCACCCCGATCCAGCGGCACCGGACCGAGCGGCCCCACCCCGATCTCGATCGCCGGATCAACCCCGTCACCCTCGACTTCGACACTCAGATCTTCGACATCGAGGCCTCTGGCGGGGTGCTGATCCCCGACTTTGTCGATCACCAGCGCTTCACCATCCCGCCCCATGGCCTGGTCGTGGGCGGGGGGGAGGGCTCGGATCTGCGGGTGCTGGACTGTCCACAGATCGCCCCTACCCACTGTGGGTTCGTCCGGCGGGGCAACCGCTTCTACCTCCAGGAGCTAGGCGGAGAGACCCGGGTGAACGGCGAGCGGATCCTCGAGCGGCGCCTGCTGGGGGGGGAGACCCTGCGGCTCGCGCCGGGCGTCACCTTCGCGTTCAAGCGGGTGCGCCACATCCCGCCCCAGCTGGTGTAGGCCTCCCTGGGCCCAGCCACACCCGATCGGGGGCAGCTACCCCTGCGGGCACCGGATCGGACGGGTTCACCGGGCCGGGCCGAGTGACTCGAGCTGCTCTGGACGCTAGAGGGTGGTCCGGCCCCGAGGACCACCATGTGGATTGTCTTGACGTTGGCTGTCGCCCATGGCCAGGGCGTCGAGCCCGAGCGCTTCAACGGACAGGTGATGCGTCCCAGCTCGGACGCCCACACGACCTTGTGGACCGAGGGCACCGCTGTTGCGCCCGACGGCTACGGGACCGCGCGCTTGTTCGTCCACTACGCCAACGGCCTGGTGCGCTGGCGGGGTGGCCAGGCTCAGGCCGATCGCCTGGTGTCCGACGTCTTCGAGCTCGATCTGCTTGGGGCCTGGCACTGGCGGGGCCTGCGGCTCGGCGCCCACCTCCCGATCTATGGCCTCACCGCAGGGCAGGGGGCCTCGACCAAGCCTGGTCTAGGCGACGTAGCGGTCGATCTGAAGGCCACGATCCTCGACGGAGAGCGTGATCCCCTCGGCGCAGCCCTGATGGGTCGCCTGCTGCTCCCCACCGCCTCGGTCTCGCTGCCCCTGGGCTCGAGCGGCACCGGCTGGGAGGCGATCGGCGTGATCGATCGGGATCTCGATCCCTTCCTCCTGGCCGCCAACATCGGGATCCGCGACGTCCCCCGGGCCGTGATCGACGACCTGGTGTGGAACGATCAGATCTTCGCCCGGATCGCAGGCTCCTACGCCCTGTCGGATCGTGCGGGGGCGAGCGTGGAGCTGGGGGCTCAGACGAACTGGGCGAGCCAGCTCAACCCCGCGGGCACCGCGGTGGAGCTGATGGGCGCGGGCTATGGCGCGCTCAGCGGCGATCTGGTGCTCAGGGGGGGGCTGTCGCTGGGGCTGTCCCGCTCGCCGGGGGCACCCGCCGTCCGCCTGCTCGCGGGGCTGTCCTGGGAGCCCGATCCCTACCCCGACGGAGACCTCGACGGGCTGCTGGATCGCGACGACGGCTGCCCGTCCGAGGCCGAGGATCCCGACGGCTACGAGGACTGGGACGGGTGTCCCGATCCCGAGTACACCGTGCAGTTCACCGTCCGCGATCCAGCCGGTCGCGCGCTCGACGCCCTGATCGTGCTGGACGGCGCCGACAGCCAGCGCCTCGACGCAGGTGACAGCTATGCAACCCTGCACCCCGGGTTGTACCGGGTGGTGGCCCAGGTCGACGGCTACCAGCCCTGGACCGGAGAGCTCGAGGTCGCCGCAGAGCAGGGCCAGCAACTACAGATCGAGGTCACCCCCCGGCTTGGGGGGATCCGGATCTGGGCGGTGGACACCAGCGG